>JAEWBW010000361.1 GCA_023390955.1 Pseudomonadota bacterium | reverse complement strand
GTCAATAAGCGCGGCGACATGAGCAAGGCCGTCCCCTCGTCGATGAAGGCGATCGTGGCGCCGCAGCCTGACGGCGCGGAAGAGCTTGCCGTGGTCGAGCGGCCGGTCCCGCGCCCGGGTCGGGGCGAAGTCCTGATCAAGGTTGCAGCCGCGGGCGTGAACCGGCCGGACATCCTCCAGCGCCGCGGCCTCTATCCGCCGCCTCCGGGCGCCCCCGACATCCTCGGCCTGGAAGTAGCGGGCACCGTGGTAGAATCGGGCCAAGATGTCCTGCTCCTTCCGGGCTCCCGCGTCTGCGCGCTCGTCGCCGGCGGCGGCTATGCCGAATATTGCGTCGCGCCCGTCGGTACGTGCTTGCCGGTCCCCGAGATCCTGACCCTGACCCAGGCGGCGGCCATGCCCGAGACCCTATTCACGGTCTGGGTAAACTTGTTCGAACGCGGCTATGCCGCGGAGGGCGATGCCGTCCTTGTCCACGGCGGTACCAGCGGCATCGGCACCATGGCGATCGCGCTCGGCGCAATCTTCGGGCTCAAGGTCATCGTCACCTGCGGCAGCGACGACAAATGCTCACGCGCGCTCGATTTGGGCGCGATGCTGGCCATCAACTATCACACCCAGGATTTCGTCGAAGAAGTCCGCGAAGCGACCGCTGGCAAAGGGGTGGCCGTGGCGCTGGACATGGTCGGAGGCGATTACGTCCCGCGCAATCTCGCCTGCCTTTCGGAAGACGGCCGCCACGTCTCTATTGCCTTCCAGCGCGGGCCCAAGGCTGAGCTGGTCATCCCGCAGATCATGCAGCGTCGGCTGACGCTGACCGGATCGACGCTCCGCCCGCGTTCGGTCGAGTTCAAGACGATGGTGGCGGATGAGATCGCACGGACCGTGTGGCCCTATGTGGAAGGCGGCCGTTTGAAGCCGGTGGTCGATGGCGTATTCTCGCTCGACCGCGCCGCTGAAGCGCATGCCCGGATGGAGGCCGGGGACCACGTGGGGAAGATCGTGCTGGAGGTCGCCCATGACGGAAAGACTGATACTCCATGAGTATGCGGCATCGGGGAACTGCTACAAGGTCCGCCTGACCGCGGCCCACGTTGGGGCCCCGCTCGAACTACGCCAATACGACATCATGAAGGGCGAGACGCGGACGCCCGAATTCCTTGCGAACGTCAATGCCAACGGCCGCATTCCGGTGCTCCAGATTGGAGACCGCTTCATCCCCGAAAGCAATGCCGCCTGTTTTTATCTTGCAGAGGGCTCGGGCCTGATCCCGCAGGACCGTTTCGATCGCGCCGACATGCTGCGCTGGATGTTTTTCGAGCAGTACAATCACGAGCCCAACATCGCGACGCTCCGTTTCTGGCTGCAGTATGTCGGTCTCGACCAGATGACGGACGCCCAGCGCCTTCAAATTCCCCTGAAGCGGAAGGCGGGGAATGAGGCGCTTCACATAATGGACGACCATCTGAAGAATCGGCACTGGTTCGTCGGTGATGCGATGACGCTCGCCGACATTTGCCTGTTCGCTTACACTCACGTCGCCGACGAGGCGCATTTCGACCTGGAGGTCTATCCGCACGTCGTCGCGTGGATGGAACGGATCATGCTCCACGAAAAGCATATGGAGATGGCAGCGTGAGGCTTGCTCCTGAAGCAGTGGCCGTTTACATCGCCGTCAACGCCGGCCGCTCCGCAAGGGGCGGCCCTATTCATTTCTAGACGACCGGAGACGCCCCAGTGGCCCAGCCCCTGATGCCCCATGCGACCGCCGCCTGGCTGGTCGACAACAGCTCGCTCACCTTCGAGCAGATCGCCGAATTCTGCGGCCTGCACATCCTCGAGGTCCAGGCGATCGCCGACGACACGGCAGCGACCAAGCTGACCGGCCGCGATCCGATCCGCGCCGGCGAGCTGACCCACGAGGAAATCGAGAAGGGTCAGGCCGATCCCAACTATGTGCTGAAGATGCACAAGGAGCCGGATCCTGTGCGCCGCACCAAGGGACCGCGCTATACGCCGGTGTCTAAGCGTCAGGACAAGCCGGACGGAATTGCCTGGATCATCAAGAACCATCCCGAAGTCAGCGACGGCCAGATCGGCAAGCTGATCGGCACCACGCGCACGACCATCGGCGCGATCCGCGAGCGCACTCACTGGAACATGGCGAACATCACGCCGAAGGACCCGGTCACGCTCGGCCTGACTAGCCAGCGCGAGCTCGACGCCGCGATCGCCAAGGCTCAGAAGGCCGCCGGCGGCGCTGCCCCGACCGACGAGCGCTTCGAAAGCGACCGCGACGCTTTGATCGAGCAGCTTCGCGCCGAGCGTGAGCAGCACGCCCGCGATGCCGAGGCCGCGCTTGCCGCTGCCGAAGGCGGTGTAGAGGCTCCGTCCGACGAGATCGTCCCGGGCATCCGCGACCCGTTCCGGCGTTGATTTGCGGCTGTTCTAGGCCCATTCGTTGCCCATGGACGCGCCCGAACAGCAGCAGAGTGAACTCAGCTTCGAAGCAGCGCTTGCGCGGCTCGAGGAGATCGTCCGCCAGCTTGAGCGTGGCGAGGCGCCGCTCGATCAGTCGATCGAACTCTATCAGGAAGGCGATCGCCTCAAGCGGCTGTGCGAGGCCCGGCTGAAGGCGGCGCAAGCCCGTATCGAGCAGATCGCATTCGGCGCCGACGGCAAGCCTTCCGGCGTCACCAGCTTCAATGCCGGTTGAAACCGTAGATAGCACGTCCGCCGATCTTCTGAGCGAGGCCGCCCGCGTCTCGGCAGAAATTGATGCGCTTTTCGAAAGC
>JAEWBW010000255.1 GCA_023390955.1 Pseudomonadota bacterium | reverse complement strand
GGATGCAACGTCATCGAGACGACCGCCGCGATGATGTCGGCCGAGGAATGCCGGACCGCTGCGCGTGAATTGGCCGAGCTCCAGCAGGCGTCCCTGCGTGCACTGGATGAATTGATCGGCGCCGCCGGACAGCCCACCGCGACCTGACGAGGCGAGCGCAAAAAGAAGCCCGCCAACCAGGGCGGGCAAGGATTTTGTAGGGAGGAAAGCGCCCTGACAAGGGAGCGCCCATGCAATTTCGTTGATTCGTCCCCGCGCGGTAAGATCGTATAACTACTGTCATCTGCGCCGTGCTTATGCGACATGCTTCGCCAAGGCCCGACGCGGCCCATCACGTCAGGACGCGAAGCCGGCACCGGCTCGGCCTTCGCGGATTCAACAGGGGACTTTCATGAATGCTTCCAGCGTCTTCGCGCGCGTCGTCGCGCTGATCGGCGGCGCCGCACTGATATGGCGGCGGACCACCGAGGCCGCGCCCCGCACCGCCGCCTGGGGCAGCGCGCCCGAGATTCCGCAGGCCAAGCCGCAAGGCGCGATCCCGACGCTGAAGATGCCGACCGCACAGGGCTGGAGCGAAGGCCAGAAGCCGATCGCTGCACCGGGCCTGAAGGTCAACGCGTTCGCGACCGGGCTCGATCATCCGCGCTGGATCAACGTGATGCCCAATGGCGACGTGCTGATCGCGGAATCGACCCAGGTCGCAACCCCGCCCCGCACCGTGTTCCACTACGCCATGCAGGCGACGATGCGGCGCGCCGCGGCGCTCGGCGTCAGCGCCAACCGCATCACGCGCCTGCGCGACAATGACGGCGATGGCGTCGCCGAAGTGCGCGGCGCCTTCATGGAAAATCTGAGCCAGCCGTTCGGCATGGCGCTGGTCGGCGACACCTTCTATGTCGGCAACACCGACGGCGTGGTCGCATTTCCCTACACGGCGAATGCCGAGCGCATCACGGCGGCGGGCAAGACGCTCGTCACGTTCAAGAAGAACGGCCACTGGACGCGCAGCCTGCTGCCGAGCGCTGACGGCAAGAAGCTCTATGCCGGCGTCGGCTCGCTCAGCAACATCGCGGAAATGGGCATGGAGGTCGAGCAAGGCCGCGCCGCGGTCTACGAGCTCGATCTCGTCACCGGCCAGAGCCGCATCTTCGGCGCCGGCCTGCGCAACCCCGTGGGCCTCGCCTTCGAGCCGAACACCGGCACGCTCTGGACCGTCGTCAACGAGCGCGACGGATTGGGAGACGAGACCCCGCCGGATTACCTGACCTCGGTGAAGGACGGCGGCTTCTACGGCTGGCCCTATTGTTATTGGGGGCAGACGGTGGACGATCGCGTGCCGCAGGATCCGGCGCTGGTCGCAACGGCCATCACGCCGGACTATGCGCTCGGCGGTCACACGGCCTCGCTCGGCCTGTGCTGGATGCCGGCCGGCACTCTGCCCGGCTTCCCCGACGGCATGGTGATCGGCCAGCACGGTTCATGGAACCGCTCGACGCTGTCGGGCTACAAGGTGGTGTTCGTGCCGTTCGAGAATGGCCGCCCGTCGGGTCCGGCCCGCGACATCCTCTCGGGCTTCCTCGCCCCCGACGAGAAGGCGTCCTACGGCCGCCCGGTTGGCGTCGCGATCGGTCCCGACAATTCGTTGTTGATGGCCGACGACGTCGGCAACGTCATCTGGCGCGTGACGGGCGCCTAGTCGCCAGCTCGGCAGGACGCTCGCGCTCACGTGCGATCTCGTGCCAGGCCTGCGCAAAGCGGATCAGCCTCTGGCGTTCGAAACCTTCGGACTCCAGGGCCTGCTTCATCGCAGTTTCAGCCAGTCGGCGCGGATCGTACTCGTTACTCATGAGTCGATTGTAGCCGCCAAATTTGGACTATGACGTGACATTTCATCCCGTAGGATTGCGGGGCGAATTTCACGGATAGGCTTTCGTCTAAGGCATTTCCAACAATTGTTAAGAGGCGCTAGTATCCACGCACCTCTTTGATGACGCAGGTGTCGACACCAATCTTCTGATCTTCCGGCGGATGGCACATGCGCATATTTCTGGCGACCCTTCTGACGGTTTTCGCGATGAATAACGCTCCAGCACAACCGCTCACGGTCGATCCTGAAACGATCGTACCTCTGCCGAAACAGTTCGACATGGAGACGCCCGGCCGCGACGTTCCGCCGGACATCGCCCGGTTCCAGGGCGCATGGATCGGGACATGGCAGGACGACCGCCACATCCTCGTGGTCGAGCGCGTCAGCGCCGACGGGCATGCCAAGGTCGTCTTCGCGCGGTCAGATTCAGCCTTCTACGGCATGAACCGGGAGTGGTGGCGCGACGAAGCCAGGGTCGTCGACGGCGTGCTGACCATGACGGGATTTCGCGTGTTCCGTTATGCCTTCGACGGCGCGGATCGATTGTACATGACGACGACACTGAAATCGGGGGGCGTGACCTCAGGCGCAATGGTCCGCGCCGATGCTGCGCGCCTGGCAGCCGGCGAGCGGCCGGCCGATTGGCCGTGGCCGGGCGAACGCGTCCGAGTCCCGCACCTCACGGTGCGAACGCCGGATGGCGCGCGCCCGATCTCCCTCGAAGGCACCTTCTATCCGCCCGTTGGACCTGCTCCCGCGCCGCTCGCGATCTTCACGCACGGCTCCGACGTCGGGCGCAATCAACTCAGAAGCTGGTCGTTCTCGACCGAGGCTCACTGGCTTCGTGATAACGGATTTGCCGTGCTGGCATTGATGCGGCGCGGCCGAGGTACATCCGAAGGGATCAATGGCGAAGAGGATTTCGGCCGCGCCCATGATGGAAGCCTCGTCGATGTCTCCGCAGGTGTCGCGCAAGCCGTTGAGGATCTGGAGTCCGCGATCGCCTATGGACGCACATTGCCCGGCGTCCGGCCGGGACCGGTCCTGCTCGCGGGCCAGTCACGCGGCGGATTTCTCGCCATGCATTATGCCGGCCTCAAACCGGCCGACGTGATGGGTGTCGTGAACTTTTCCGGCGGCTGGTATCCCTATGGCCCGGTGACCACGCCCTATTATGGCAATGCCGGCCGCGGTGCAGCCGACAAGGTCCCGCAGCTTTGGCTCTATGCTGACAATGACAGGCTCTACGAGGAAGCGCTCATCCGCGAATACTTCAAGGCCTTCACAGCAGCGGGCGGCCGCGCCCGCCTCGAAGTCCTCCACGGCGTTCCCCTAGACGGCCACCTTCTTCGCTTGGTCCCGAGCCTCTGGCGCAGCACGGCGGACGCGTTCCTGAATTCACTCGATCGGAAATATCCGTAGGGCCCGCACGGCTCCAGAGCCGACTGGCTTTAGATTGAACCGCTGGTGCCGCCACGGGCTCGGTCAACCTCTACCGCTTGCGGGGGAGGTCGGCGCAAAGCGCCGGGTGGGGGCTCTCTCCTCTTGGGGAGTCTCCGTGTGGAGAGACCCCCTCCCCAACCCTCCCCCGCAAGCGGGAGAGGGAGCGCACCACCCTCGTCGCCGCAATCAGCGCTGATCGCTTGCGCCCTAGGTTCCGACGCTCAGCGTCGCCCGCTGCTTTTTCAGCAACGCGATCACGGAGAGCGCCGTGATCATGCCGGTCTTCGGGTTCTCGGACGGGATGTTCTCGATCGACATCGAGAAGCGTGCCGAATCCGCTTCGACCTCGATGCGGTGCACGTTGCGCGTCACGGTTGGATCGGCCCAGATCTCGACCAGCGTGCGGTCGGGCCCGACGCCGGCGAGCGACAGCGCGACCGCGACGTTCAGATTGGCCGGAAAGCCTTTCGCCGCCTCGCGTGCGCTGCCGCCGAACAATTTCAGCGGCTCGCGCAAATGGTCGATGTCGATGTTGTTCTGCACGATGAACGGCGCGCCCTTCAACCCGGCAACCGGCTTGCGCGACACCATCTTGACCGAATGGATGGTGCCGACCGCGGCCGCATTGACCGCGTCGAGCCCGATCAGCGCGCCGGTCGGCACGACGATGCGGCCGCCATTGGCCTTGGCGAGATCGATCAGGTCGGAATGTTCGAGCAGAGCGCCGACGCTGACGATGACGGCCGTCTTGCCCCGCAGCACGGTGGGCTCGACGACGGAACGCAACAATGTGCTCGGCGCAGACTCGACCACGATGTCGGCTGCCTCCGACAATTGGTCGATCGGCAGCAGCGCGGGCGCACGGCGCAGGCCACCCAGGAAGGACCGATGCTTGTCAGGCTCGCGCACCGCGACCGCTGAAAGCGTCAGGCCCTCGATGCCCTGATCCAGCGCGGTCGCGATCTTGGTGCCGATCGAGCCCAAACCCGCGATCGCAACCCGCAATTCTGTCTGCTGATGGCCGGCCATACGCTTGCTCCTTATCGCTGAGCCATCTTTAGCCCAGCGACATCGGGGAGCAAAGCCGGTCGCGGCTCAGGCCGCGACGTTGGAGAGGAAGCGGTCCACCGACGAACGGAGCTGCGTCGCCTGGTTGGAAAGATCATGCGCGGTGGCGAGAACGACATCGGCCGAGCTCTTGGCGTTGTCGGTCGCCTCCGCCGTGCCGGCGATGCTGCGCGCGACCTGCGCGGTTCCGGCCGCGGCCTGGCCGATGTTCCTGGAGATGTCGCCGGCGGCCGCATTCTGCTGGCTGACGGCGGCGGCGATCCGGCCGGTGAAGCTGTCGATATCGCCGATGATCAGTGCGATGGCGCCGACATTGTCGACCGCCTGCCTTGTCGCCGACTGCACTTCGGTGATCTGCGAGGAAATCTCCTCGGTCGCCTTCGCGGTCTGCGTCGCCAGCGCCTTCACCTCGGACGCGACGACGGCAAAGCCCCTGCCAGCTTCGCCGGCGCGCGCTGCCTCGATCGTGGCGTTGAGCGCGAGAAGGTTGGTCTGGCCGGCGATGGTGCGGATGAAACCGACGACCTCGTCGATCTGCTGCGCGGCGCTGGCGAGCCGCCCGATGGTCTGGTTCGCGGCTTCCGCCATGCCCGAAGCACGCTGCACGATGGTGGTCGCGTCCGCGAGCTGCGAGGTGATCGCCTGCACGGACTCGCCGAGCTGGCTCGCGGCGCTCGCCACGGTCTGGACGTTGCTCGATGTTTCCCGCGCGGTGGAAGCCGCCTCGTTCGACTGCGTGCCGGCGGCGCGCGCGGTGGAGGCAAGGTTCTGAGCGGTATCGGTCAGCTCGCCGGTCATGCGATCGGTGTTGCTGAGCACGGCAGTGAAGGCCGAGCGGAACGCGTCGATCTCGGCTTCGAGACGCTGCCGGCGATGGCTCTGGGCGGCGCTGCTCTCGTCCTTGGCGGCGTTCAGCGCGAGATCGTCGTCGGCACGGGCCTTCAGGCTCGCCTGCATCACGGCGAGCGACTTCAAGAGACGCCCGAGCTCGTCGCGGCGGCGCACCGCGATATCGTCGGTGAAATTTCCGGCGGCAACGCGCTCGGCGACGCGGACCGCGGCACGGATCGGACGGGCCATCGAATAGGAGAAGGCGAGCGCGATGATCAGGCCGATCGCGACCGTGCCGGCGGCGACCGCCAGCATCATCGTGCGGTCGGTGACCGCGGTCGCCTCCGCAGCGGTACGGAATTCGTAGCCATAGGCCGCGACGAGCTCGACGAGATCGTCGATCGACGCCATCAGCTTGTCGCCCTGCTCGGCCAGCAGGAAGCTCGTCGGAATCTCCGTGACGCCGCCGGAAACCGGCTTGAGGATTTTTAGCGCGGCGCCCGACCAGCCCTTGAGCTGGCTTTCGACCTTCTCGCGGGCGGCCGTCACATTCGGCGCCGGCGCGCGCTCGCGTACCACGCCGAGGTCTTCGAGACTGCCGCGCACCAGCGCCTCGAATTTTGCGACCGTCTCGGGCGTGCTGCCCACGATCAGACTGCGCGCCAGCACCAGTTGCGCCTCGTGCAGCGCGGCGTGCGCGGAGCGCGCGTGGTTGATGCCCATCAGCGGTCCATCATAGAGACGGACGACGAGATCGCCGGAATTTCCGATGGCGCGGACGCCGTAGAACGCGATCCCGCAGGCCAGCAGGATCAGGACGCTGAAGGCACCGAGTATCTTGTAGCGTATCGACATCATCAATCTCCGGCGCCTTCGTTGCGAACTATTAGTCCGACACCTTGACCGTCATCTTCATGCGCGGGTGAATCGCGCAGATCACCTGCACGTCGCCGGATTCCTTGAACGTGACGTCCGTCGAGGTGCCCGGCGCCTGGGAGCCGAGATTGAACTCGTTGCCCTTACTGGCCGACATGATGTTGTGCGGCACGGTGTCGTCGTTCAGGAACGTGACGGCCCCACCCTTCTTGACCGAGACGCTCTCGGCCGAGAACACGCGACCCTGTTGGTGGATCACCTCGGTCGCCGCGAATGCGCCGACGGTCAGGCCGCCGGCGATGACGACAGTAAACAGGGCAAGTGTGCGCATGGGATGTCCTCGGAAAATGAAGTTGTTGCTAGCGTGGAAGGACCGGCACGGCCGTCGGATCCTGCTCGCTGGTCAGGGTCTTGAGAAAGGCGACCAGATCGGCCTTCTCCTGCACGGTGAGCTTGAGTGGCCGCATCATGTCGGAACGGCTGGGCCGGTCGACGCCGGCGTGATCATAGTGCTCGATGACGTCTTCGAGCGTCGCGAGCGAGCCGTCATGCATGAAGGGGCTGCGGCGCGTGATCTCGCGCAAGCCCGGCGTCTTGAAGGCGTGCTTCATCTTGACGACGCCGGGCAGGAACTCGCCGCGGCCGATGTCCTTGCTCGGCAGCCCGATGTCCTGGAAACCGTCATTGGTGAAATTCCAGCCCTCGTGACAGCCCGCGCACTGCGCCTTGTCGTTGAACAGTGCGAAGCCGCGCTTGGCGTCCTCGGAGATCGCCTTCTCGTTGCCTTCGATCCAGGCGTCGAACGGCGCGCGGCCGGAGACGACGGTGCGCTCATAGGTGGCGATCGCCTGCGCCAGCGTCTTTGGCTTCATGCCCTCGCCCGGAAACGCCGCCTCGAACATCGGCTTGTACTCGGGAATGGTGGCAAGCCGCGCCATCAGCTTGTCGAGATTCATGTTCATCTCGCCCGCGGCCTGGATCGGGCCGAGCGCCTGGTCCTCGAGCGTGGGCAGGCGGCCGTCCCACATGAAGACCGCGCTCCAGGCCATGTTGACGATGGTCGGCGAATGCCGGCCCAGTTTCTCCATGCCATGGCCGACGCCGACGGCAAGGCCGTCACCCCAGCCGAAGCCCGGGCTATGACAGCTCGCGCAGGACTGCGCCATCGACACCGACAGGCGCGTATCGAAATAGAGCTTCTTGCCGAGTGCCGCCTTCTGCGGCGTGTAGGCGTTCTCCTTCGGGAAAGGAATTGTCGCGGGCCTGCGATACTGTGCCTTCAGCGCGTCGAGGCCCGACTGCGCCTTCTGCGTGATCTCGACCTTGCGGCTCTCGCCGACGACCGCGGCGCCGAAGCTGATCGTGGAGAAACCGGCGATGCCGAGCGCCGTCGATGCGAGCGCCACAGCGGAGATGATCGAGCGAGAGGAGCCCAGCCTCGGCATGCAATGTCCCCGGGAACAGGTGCCATTCGCGACACCGAAAAAGACTTCGACGCAAAATCAGCAAGTGTTCGACAGGGTGAAAATACGGCGACTTCGTTAAATAAGATTGTCATCATCAGCCAATCGGCCGCCATTTTTCGGCAAATCCACAAACACAAATTGCAGGAAAAACTGACAACAACCGAAGAGCTGCGTGCGCAATGACCCAACTTCTCGCGCGCGAATCTGGTTGCGCCGCACTGCATCCGGCGGTTGCAGCCGAATGCATCGGGGTCGTCGATCCGGATTTCGCGTCAGCTCTTGTTCGCGCGCTCGCGCACACGCTTGTAGGCGGGCCGCGCCATGCAGCGGTCGAGCCATTCGCGCACGCGCGGATGCGCCGACAGGTTCAGTCGCGCCATCTTGCCCCAGGCCAAAATGCTCGCGACGTTGAGGTCCGCGACCGTGAAGTCCGCCCCCGCGAGATGTCCGTTCCTCTCCAGTGTATCATTCAGAATGCCGAGCGGTTTGCCGAGCAGAAGCTCGGCGCGCTCCGCATGCGACGCATCACGGGTGAACTCCGGCAAGAGCGCGCGATGCAGGAGCAGATCGAACAGCAGCGCTTCGGTCTCGATCATTGCCCAGAAACTCCATTGGGCGGCGATGCCGGCGACGTCCGGGCCGGCGCGCATCGGCCCCTCATATTTCTGTGCGAGATAGAGGTTGATCGCCATGGACTCCCACAGCACGAGGTCGCCGTCGACCAAAGTGGGGATGCGGGCATTGGGATTGAGCTTGAGATAGTCGACGGTCTGCAGATCGTCGGCACGAACGCTCTTCTCGATCAGCTCGTAGGGCTGGCCGGTTTCTTCCAGCATCCACAGGCAGCGCATGGCGCGCGAGCGCAGGTTTCCATAGAGCTTGATCATGATGGCCTCCCGGTGACGGCAGCTGCGGACGATTCAACCATACCCGGACTGCCCCGAAAGTCGTAGTGTCGTTCGCAACACTGGTACCGTCTGCAGAAGGAAACAGGCCATGCCTGACAGCGTGATGTTCCACGACGGCAATCGACGGCTGCAGGATCAGTTCGACAGCCGCCGCATTTCCGACCGGCTGGAGGAGAAGCTCACCCGCAAGGAATTTTCGGAAGACGACAAGCTCTTCATCGAGACCCTGCCCTACTTCTTCCTCGCGACCGCGGACGCGGATGGCCGGCCGGATTGCTCGTTCAAGGGCGGCCCGCCCGGCTTCGTCCGCGTCACCGGCCCGTCCGAGATCGCATTCCCCGATTATGACGGCAACGGCATGTTCAAGAGCCTCGGCAATGTCACCGTCAACCCAAGCATCGGGCTGCTCTTCATCGCCATGCATGACAGGCCGAAACGCCTGCGGGTCAACGGCGAGGCCCGCGTCAGCGACAACGATCCGCTGCTCGGCGAAATCGTCGGCGCACAGCTCATCGTGCGCGTCACCGCGCGTGCGATCTTCCCGAACTGCCCGCGCTACATTCCGAAGATGCAGATGACGGGAGCATCGAGCTACACGCCCCAGGCCGGATGCGACGCGCCGGAACCGAAGTGGAAGGAGTTTTCCGACTTCAAGGACGTCATCCACCCGCGCCAGCCGACCTTCAAGGGTTGAGCCGGACGCGAGCCGCAAAAATGAAATGGCCGGGACGAGCCCGGCCATTTTTGTCGAATTGCAGTCTCGCTCAGCCCTGGCCGGTTACTCCCAGGACCACGCCGAAAAATCGTTCTCGAACTGCGGCACTTCCTTCCAGACGCCCTTCAGCTTCTTGTTGGTGACCGTGGTCCATTGCGGCTGGAACAGGAAGCCGGCCACCGCATCGGTCGCCAGCATCTTCTGGGCATCGCCGAGCAGCTTGGCGCGGCCGGCCTCGTCCGGCGTGGTCACGATCTGCTTGTAGAGCGCGTTGAAGGCCTCGTTGTTGTAGCCGAGATAGTAGTCCGGCTCGGTCAGCTTCACGAGGTCGAACGGTTCGACATGGCTGACGATGGTCAGGTCGAAATTGTGCGGACCGTTCGGCGCGAACACCTGCGACAGCCATTGCGCCCATTCGACGTTCTCGATCTTGGCGGTGATGCCGACCTTGGCGAGCTGCGCCGCCAGGATCTCGCCACCCTGCCGCGCGTAAGGCGGTGGAGGCAGCTTCAGGCTCAGCTCGAGATTGGTGACGCCGGCTTCCGCCAGCAGCTTCTTGGCCTTCTCGGGATCGTAGGGGTTGATGCCGGTGGTGTCGACGAAGCCGAGCGAGCCCGGCGTGTAGAAGCTGCCGATCGCGGTGCCGTAACCGTCGACCGCGCCGTCGATGATCGCCTTGCGGTCGATCGCGGCCAGGATGGCGCGGCGGACGCGGACGTCGTCGAGCGGCTTCTTCTTCTCGTTGATGCCGACGATGGTCTTGGCCTTGGAGCCGCCGACCAGCACGGTGAAGCGCGGATCGCTCTTGAACTGGGCGATGCCGCGCGTCGTGACGCGCGGGAACGCGTCGATGTCGCCGGACAGCAGCGCTGCGATCTGTGCGGCGGGATCGCCGATGAAGCGGATCGTCACCTTGGAGAGCTTGATCGCGGCGGCGTTGCGGTAGTCAGCCCATTTGTTCAGCGTGATCGAGGATCCCTTGACCCAGGCGCCGAGCTGATACGGCCCGGTGCCGACCGGCTGCGTCACGTTGGTGCCGGCGCTCTTCGGCTCAACGATCGAGCCGCTCGCCTGTCCCAGCAGGAACGGCAGGTTCGGCTCGGAATATTTCATCGCGATGACGATGGTCTCGGCGTCGGGCGACGTCACGGACTCCATGGCCTGGAACAGGCTCTTGTCCTTGTTGGTGCTGTCCTTCGCCGCGTTGCGCTCGAAGGAGAACTTCACCGCCTCGGCGTTGAAGGGCTCGCCGTTCTGGAACTTGACGCCCTTGGCCAGCTTGAACGTGTAGGTCTTCAGGTCCGGCGTGGCCGTCCAGCTCGCGGCGAGGAGCGGCTCGACCGAGCCGTCTTCCTTGATCCGCGTCAGCGTCTCATAGATATTGTAGAGCGTGACCTCGGCAATCGCAGCGGCAGCCGCGTTGGTCGGATCAAGCCCCGGCGGCTCCAGCGTCATGCCCATGACGACGCTGTCCTTCTTCTGCGCGAGCGCAGGCAGCGGCGCCGCGGCGAAGGCGGCAGCGACTGCGGCAATGATGAATTTCTTGAACATGCTTTTCTTCTCCCCGGCCATTGACCCGGCCAATTTACGTTATTTTGCAGGCCAACGCTAACCCGCCTCTCCGGACACCGCCGGCAACGCCATCACCTCTTCCGCCTTGTGGCAGGCCGCGAGGTGCTTTTCTCCGACCTTGCGTAGCGCAGGCGCAACCTCGCGGCAATGCTGGTCGGCCAGCGGGCAGCGGGAGGCATAGGGGCACCCCGTCGCGGTTGCCGATTGCGAGGCGATCGCCTGGGCGCCGCGGCGGCGGCGCGCGCCGCCGGCCCGGGCCTTCGGCACGGCCTCCAGCAGCGCCCGCGTATAGGGATGGCCGGCGTGCGCGAACAGGTCCTCGGGCCGGGCATGCTCGACGATCCGGCCGAGATACATCACCGCGATCTCGTCGCAGAGATAATCGACCACCGCGAGATCGTGGCTGATCAGGATGTAGCTCAGCCCGAACTGTTCCTGCAGGTCCTGCATCAGGTTCAGCACCTGCGCCTGCACGGAGACGTCGAGCGCGGAGACCGGCTCGTCGGCGACGATCAGCTTCGGCTGCGTGATCAGCGCGCGCGCGATCGCAATGCGCTGGCGCTGGCCGCCGGAAAACTCATGCGGATATTTGTCCATGTCGGCATCGCGCAGGCCGACCTGCTTCAGGACCGCGGACACCCGCGCGCGCAGCGTGGCGCGATCGAGCCGCTCCAGCGCCGTGATGGGTTCGGCGACGATGCGCGCGATGGTCTGCCGCGGATCGAGCGAACCATAGGGATCCTGGAACACCATCTGGAAATCGCGCCTTGCGTGACGCAGCTCGTCCGCCGGCAGTTGATTGAGGTCGCGGCCAAGCAGCTTCACCTCTCCGGAGGTCGGCCGCTCCAGCGCCATCACGACGCGGGCGAAAGTCGATTTGCCCGAACCGGACTCCCCGACCACGCCGAGGCTCTTGCCCGCCTCGATCCGCGCGCTGACGCCGTTGAGCGCCAGCACCTCGCCCGGGGGGCGGAACAGGGATTCCCGCGGCAGCTTGTAGCGTTGCACCACGTCCTTGACGTCGAGGAGTGTTTCCGGCGCGGCGCTCATGCGGTCGCTCCGACGCGCGCGGCCATCGAGACGTCAGTCCTGATGCAGCGGACGCCGTGGCCGTGTCCGACCTCCACCACCGGCGGCAGCGCCGCCCTGCACGGATCGATCACGAGCGGACAGCGGTCGGCGAAAGTACAACCCGCAGGCAGATCGGCAAGCTCGGGCACGGTGCCGGCGATGGTCTGCAACCGCGTGCCCTTGCGGGCGCCGAGGCGCGGGCGCGCACGGAACAGGCCCTGCGTATAGGGATGGCCCATGCGGCGGAACACCTCGTCGGTCGGTCCGTTCTCGACCACGGTGCCGCCATACATCACCATCATCCGCTGCACGTTCTCGGCGATGACGCCGAGGTCGTGCGAGATCAGGATCATCGACATGCCGCGCTCCTCGACGAGATCGGCGATGAGGTCGAGGATCTGCCCCTGGATGGTGACGTCGAGCGCCGTGGTCGGCTCGTCCGCGATCAGCACCGTCGGTTCGCAGGCGAGCGCCATGGCGATGGTGACGCGCTGGCGCTGGCCGCCGGAGAACTGGTGCGGATAGGCGTCGACGCGCCGTGCCGGATCGGGAAGCCCGACGCGGTCGAGCAACGCGATCGCCTCCCTCCGCGCCTGTGCGGCCGAAAACTTCTTGTGCCGACGCAGGGGCTCTGCGACCTGATGCCCGATCGTGTGCATCGGATTGAGCGCGGTCATCGGCTCCTGGAAGATCATGCTGATGCGGTTACCGCGCAGCCTGCAATAATCCGCATCCGAGAGTTTGACCAGTTCGCGGCCGTCGAGCCGGATGCTGCCGCTGACGATGGCGCTGTCCGGCAACAGACCCATCAGCGCCAGCGCGGTGATGGATTTGCCGCAGCCGGATTCGCCAACGAGCCCGAGCGTCTCGCCGCGCTTCAGCGAGAAGCCAACGCCGCGCACGGCCTGCGCGGGGCCGCGGCTGGTGTTGAGGCGGATGCCGAGGCCCTCGACCTCGATGACGGGTGCGTCTTTGTGGGCGCTCATCGTCATCGCTCCCGCGCCAGCCGGGGATCGAGCAGATCGCGCAAGCCGTCACCGAGCAGGTTCAGGCCAAGCACCGCGACCGCGATCGCCGCACCCGGGTAGACTGCGAGCATCGGTGACTGGAACAGCAAGGTCTGCGCGTCGTTCAGCATGCGGCCCCAGGACGGTTGCGGCGGCTGCGTGCCGAGCCCGAGATAGGACAATGCGGCCTCGGCGAGGATCGCGAGCGCGAACTGGATGGTCGCCTGCACGATCAGGATCGACAGGATGTTCGGCAGCACGTGCTCGATGGTGATGCGGAAGGCACCCTTCCCCGCCGCGCGCGCCGCCAGCACGAATTCGCGCGCCCAGATCGCATTGGCCGAGCCACGGGTGACGCGGACGAAAGTCGGGATCTGGAAAATGCCGATCGCGGTGATCGAGGTCACCATGCCGGGGCCGACGACGGCGGCCAGCATGATCGCCGAGAGCACGGCGGGAAAGGCGAAGGTGAAGTCACTCATCCTCATGATGATCTCTTCGGTCCAGCCCTTTCGCGCAGCCGCGACCAGGCCAAGACAGACGCCGAAGCTCAAGCCGATCCCGACGGCGATGATGCCGACCAAAATGGTCGCGCGTGCGCCGACCAGCAGCAGCGAGAGGATGTCACGGCCGAACGAGTCCGTGCCGAGCCAATGCGACCAGGTTGGCGGCCGCAATTTCGAGGCGATGTCGATCTCGTAAGCGGACCACGGCGTCCAGACCAGCGACAGCAGTGCCGATCCGATCACCAGCAGCACCAGCACGCCGCCCAGCATAAAGCTGCGATGGCGCAACGCGCGGCGCCAGAACCCCGTCGCGGGACGCGACGGCGCAGATGTCGTCATGCTGACCGCGCCGCTCACAGGTCGTGAACCTTGATGCGGGGATCGATGAAGGCATAGAGCACATCGACCACGAAATTGACGATGACAACCATGGCCGCGAGCAGCATCACGCAATTGCGCACCACGATCAGGTCGCGATTGGCGATCGACTGGAAGATCAGGCGGCCGAGCCCCGGCAGATAGAACACGTTCTCGATAACGATGGTGCCGGCCAGCAGATTGGCGAATTGCAGGCCCATCACCGTCATGACGGGGATCATGGCGTTGCGCAGCACATGGGCCCACAACACCTCGCGCTTGCCGAGCCCTTTTGCACGCGCGGTGCGAACGAAATCCTCGCGCAGCACCTCGAGCACCGCCGAACGCGTGACGCGCGCCAGGATCGCGGCCTGCACCACCGCGAGCGAGATCGCCGGCAGCAGCAGCGATCTGACGCCAAGCCAGATGCCATCGTCCCAGCCGGCGAATCCGCCGGCGGACAACCATTGCAGTTTGACCGCGAACAGCAGGATCAGGAGGATCGCAAACCAGAAGTTCGGCAGCGCGATACCGATCTGGGTCAGCGACATCACGCCGACGTCGCCGATCTTGTTGTGGTTGGCGGCAGTGTAGATGCCGGCCGAGAGCGCCAGCACCACGGTCACCAGCATCGACATGATCGCGAGCGGGATGGTCAGAAACAGCCGCTCACCAATCAGGCCGGCGACCGGCGTGCCATAGACATAGGAATTGCCGAGATCGCCGACCGCCATGCCCTTCAGCCATTGCAGGTAGCGAAGCGCCAGCGGCTGGTCGAGCCCGAGCTTGACGGTCAACGCCCGCACCGCATCCGGCGAGGCGTCGGCGCCCATCAGCATCTGCGCGGCGTTGCCGGGAAGTGCGTCCAGAACCAGGAAAATGATCAGCGATGCGCCGACCAGGGTCGCCAGCAAGGTCACAAGCCGTCGTAGCAGAAATACGCTCATGCGCTCACGGGATCAGGCATAACTGACGCACGATCAACATGTCCGGACGCCGGACGCAAGCCCTTTGCTGCACGCCTCGTCCCTCAACCCGGCCAGCGGGACAGCAGGTCCTGCGACGCCTCGAACAGGGCGCTGACACGCAGCAGCTCGGCGTCGGCGCGGAAGCGGCCGACGAGATGAAGCCCGATCGGCAGCCCGTCGCGGCCGAAGCCGCAGGGAAGACTGATCGCGGGGTGCCCGGTCATGTTGAACAGCATGGTCCAGGGGAACCAGTGCGGCCGGACACTGTCATAATTCCTGCCGTCGATCTCGAT
>JAEWBW010000228.1 GCA_023390955.1 Pseudomonadota bacterium | reverse complement strand
CCAAGCGCAATGGCGGTCGTGATGCCGCCGGTCTCGTCGAGCATCTGCGCCACGACGCGTCGCTGAACGGTTTTATCCCGCGCGGCTGGGCGCCCGGTGCAGGCCGCTCGACGCCGCCGGGCACGTTCGAGGATCACGTGAAGGACATGGCCCTGTGGGGCGCCGCCGGACAGCCCTGTCCGAACTGACTCGCTCCTCCGTCATTGCGAGCGTAGCGAAGCAATCCAGAGTCTTTCCGCGGCAACGGTCTGGATTGCTTCGCTGCGCTCGCAATGACGATGTGGAGGCAGTTGTGCTCTCACTCGCCCTGGATCCATTCCGCGGCGCCGCGCCAGAGCGTGTCGCGGTGGTCGGGGCGGAAGAAGCCGAAATGGCCGATCTTGCTGGCGCCGACGTCGGATGGTCTCACCGCCAGCACCTCCGGCTTGATCGCCGTGAAGCCCGCGCAGAGCATCTCGACCGCTGATCGCGTCGCCCAGGGATCATCGGAGAAGGACAGCGCGCGTATCTCGCCCTTGTATTTGGCAAAGTTCTCCAGCGCCGGCAGCTTTGAATCGAAGAGATAGCGGGGACTGCGCACCCACTCGGCCCATTGCAGGAAGACGCCCTGCGGCAGGTCCTCGCCGATGCCGAGCCAACCGGGCGCATAGCCGAGCACGCGCGCCACGGGCACGCCGACCACATTCATCAGCGCGAGGTCGCGATATTTCTGCGGCGACGGCATCAGCTTCCAGGTCGCGCATTGCGACGCCACGAACAGCGTGCGCGAGATTTCGCTGTTGTTGGCGATCAGGCCGAGCGCCTGGCCGCCATAGGAATGGCCGATATAGTTGAGCGGCAGGTCGTGATAGCGCTCGCGCATCCAGCGCACCGCGGCGGTGACGTCGAGGGCGGCCCAGTCCGACATCGAGGCCTTGAAGCCGACCAGCGATTTCGGCCGGTTGTAGCCGACCATTGCCGGCCGCCGGGAGTCGCCGATGCCGCGATAGTCATAGGTCATGACCGCGCAGCCGCGGTGGGCGAGGTAGGAGGCAAAGCCGCGATAGATCTTGCGCGGGACGGCGGTCGCCGAATTGATCAAGATGGCATGGCGCTTGGCGCCGCGCGGCAGGAACAGGGTGCCGGAGAGCTCATACCCGTCGACGGCGGGGAAGGTGATGTCGTCGATGAAAACGTCGTCGGTGATCGCGTCCATGGGCGGCGAAAAGGTCCTGGCGTTTCTTCCCTCCGCCCCAGCAAATGCGAATTCGGCTTGCCCCGCAAGGGCTTGAAGCGACAAATGGATTTACGGCTTCCAGTCAGCTCCCAGCCTGTGTATAACGCGGCCCTCGCAACCCACAGATCAGGTTGTGTTCTTTGCCTTACGGAGAAAGTGCGATGTCCGAGCGGTGGACGCCCGAAAGCTGGCGCAGCAAGCCGGTACTGCAGGTCCCCGATTACCCCGACGCCAAGGCCTTGGCCGACGTCGAGGCGCAGCTTGCGAGCTTCCCGCCGCTGGTGTTCGCCGGTGAGGCGCGCAACCTGAAGAAGTCGCTGGCGCGCGTGGCGGCCGGCGATGCCTTCCTGCTGCAGGGCGGTGACTGCGCCGAGAGCTTTGCCGAGCACGGCGCCAACAACATCCGCGACTTCTTCCGCGTGCTGCTGCAGATGGCGGTCGTCCTGACCTACGCCGGCGCGGTCCCCGTGGTGAAAGTCGGCCGCGTCGCCGGCCAGTTCGCAAAGCCGCGCTCCTCGCCGACCGAGAAGATCGACGGCGTCGAGCTGCCGAGCTATCGCGGCGACATCGTCAACGACATCGCCTTCACCAAGGAAGCGCGCGTTCCCGATCCGCAGCGCCAGCTGATGGCCTATCGCCAGT
Source organism: Pseudomonadota bacterium (assembly GCA_023390955.1). GTDB lineage: Bacteria > Pseudomonadota > Alphaproteobacteria > Rhizobiales > Xanthobacteraceae > Bradyrhizobium. The sequence goes on along the minus strand of JAEWBW010000228.1, from coordinate 844 downwards.
CGGCCGCGACGCTGAACCTGCTTCGCGCGTTCGCCACCGGCGGTTACGCCAATCTCGGCAGCGTGCATCAGTGGATGCTCGGCTTCCTCAAGGACAGCCCACAGTCCCGCCGTTACAAGGAGCTGGCCGACCGCATCTCCGACGCGCTCAACTTCATGCGCGCCTGCGGCCTCGATCTCGAGGCTCATCCCGAGCTGCGCGCCACCGATTTCTACACCAGCCACGAAGCGCTGCTGCTCGGTTACGAGCAGGCCATGACCCGCGTCGATTCCACCACGGGCGACTGGTACGCGACCTCGGGCCACATGATCTGGATCGGCGACCGCACCCGCCAGCTCGATCACGGCCACATTGAGTATTTCCGAGGCATCAAGAACCCGATCGGTCTCAAGTGCGGCCCGTCGCTCAAGCCCGACGAACTCCTGAAGCTGATCGACGTGCTCAATCCCGACAACGAGCCGGGCCGGCTGACGCTGATCGGCCGCTTCGGCTCGGACAAGGTCGGCGAGCATCTGCCGAACATGGTCCGCGCGGTGAAGCGCGAGGGCAGGGTGGTGGTCTGGTCGTGCGATCCCATGCACGGCAACACCATCACTTCGACGTCGGGCTACAAGACGCGGCCGTTCGACCGCATCCTGTCCGAGGTGAAGTCGTTCTTCGCGATCCATGCCGCCGAAGGCACCCATGCCGGCGGTGTGCATCTGGAGATGACCGGCAAGGACGTCACCGAGTGTCTCGGCGGCGCCCGCGCGATCACGGACGAGGATCTCAACGACCGCTATCACACGGTCTGCGATCCCCGCCTCAACGCCGAGCAATCCATCGATATGGCTTTCCTGGTCGC
>JAEWBW010000108.1 GCA_023390955.1 Pseudomonadota bacterium | reverse complement strand
GGTCCGGATAGGCCTCCGACAGCGCGATCAGCCGGCCGAGCGCGCCGGAGAGCTGCGTTTCGGCCGCTGACACCTGCGACGGCCCCTGCGCCGAGATCGCCGAATTGCGTGCCTTGATGACGTCGTCGAGCGTGCCGCGCTCATGCGAGGCGTAGCCCTTCACGGTCTCGACCAGGTTCGGCACCAGATCGTGGCGCTGCTTGAGCTGCACGTCGACGTCGGCAAAGGCCTGGCCGACGCGCTGGCCGAGCGCGACCAGCCGGTTGTAAGCGCTGAAGGCGAACAGCACGAGGACGACGATGACGCCGAGAACGATCCAGCCGGTCGACATGGAGAACTCCTGATGGGGGAAGAAAGGCGGGCCAGCCTAAACCAGTTTGGCGCGGGATGAGAGCCCGGCACAGAGGGAAGGTAAGACTTGGTCTGCCGCGGCCCCATCCCAGTTCAAGGCAAAAGCCCTGAACGGGGTTAACTTTCGGCAATGACGGTTCGTCAAAGCTTAGAACCTGGTGTCGAGTCTGGGTATCCCGGTGGCTTCGGCGAGCTGAGCTGCAACTCGACCAGCTTCTTGGATAGTCGGTTCGCGAACCGGAATGTCGTGTCGTCGCCCGCTGAGCAGTTCGACGTAAACGCCGTACGAAAAATGACCCTCGGTTTCGTATTCGATGCGGCCGAGAACACGGCATTCGGCGAGCGGACAATCGACCGTCGTCTTGGCCGGTCGGCCGAGGATACGCTGGAGGATTTTGAGCCTCCTTGTGCGAAGGTCGATGTGAACACTCGTTCGCCGAGACGCAATGGAGACGAACATGCACGCCAGCAACAGCCACAGAACGGCGCTGCCTCCTGCGACGGTCGAGCCCGAACAGGCGGCAACCACGGTCATGGCGACCAGGCCCGCTGGAATCATCCAGATTGCGACGGAGCGTCTCCGTTCAAATACCAGGACCGGCTCAAATCGTTCGTTCGGTAATGTGACTTCCGCCATGAGGTACTTCTACCTCAATTCGCGGTTGCACCCCAGCGCCAACGCCTCGCGTCCGCATACGCAGCCTTGTCCCGCCGCGGCACCTTGGTAGTGGCAACACCGTCCGCGGTGCAGAGCTTTGCGGTGATCTCCGCCTTGCCGACATCCGGCGGCGCCAGCACGCGCGATCTTCGTGCCGTGACCGGCTCGCGCGTGAGTGCGACGTAGATGAAACGCTCGTCCTCGAACGGCACGTCCGCGCCCTTGATCTGGCGGTGCGCCTGCGAGCGCGGCAGCCGCTGCGAAAAATGGCACCAGTCGGGTGGGGTGAGCGGGCAGGCCTTGTCGTGCGGGCAGGGGGCGGCGACATGGGCGCCGGCCTCGATCAGCTGCGCGCGCAGCGCGAGGATGCGGGCGTAGCCGGCCGGCGTGCCGGGCTCGATCACGACGAGGGCGTGGCGGGCCTTCGCCCACATCGCCGCGGTAAGCGCTCGCTGGTCGCTCTCGCCGAGCTCGCCAATGATGTAGCTCGCGACCACGAGATCGGCGGCCGATGCGCCCGCGAGGTTCTCGCCGGCATCGCCCGGCAGATAGCGGCATTCGGCGAGGCGCGAAGAGTCACGCGCCAGCTCCAGCGCCAGTCGGCTCAGTGTGGTGTTGGCATCGAGCAGGGTGAAGTCCTCAAGCGACGGAAAAGCCTCGGCCGCAGCCCAGCTCGCGGTGCCCGGGCCTGCACCGACATCGAGCAGGGTCTCCGGTGCGAAACCAGGCAAAATCTCGGTCAGCGCGTTGAGGCTTGCCGCCACGGCGGCGTAGGTCGCCGGCATCCGTGCCAGCGCATAAGCGAGCGCGTCGGCGTCCGACTTGATCGCACCGGAGCCGCCGCCTGAGCGATAGGTGCTGGAAATCCGCGACGAGCGCTGCGCGGCGTCGGTGCGGGAAAAGCCCTGCAGCTTGCCGTCGAGGGCGGCTTTCAGTTCGGGAGGGAGCGTCGGAGAAATCATGCGCCACCATCCGCCTTCGCGGATGATGACGTCAATGGGTGTCGAACGCGCGCAGCCTCACGCCACGTTCTGGTCGAGGATGTCAACGGCCTGCTGCAGGTTCACCGAGACGAGCTGCGACACGCCGCGCTCGGCCATGGTGACGCCGAACAGCCGGTTCATCCGCGCCATCGTGATCGGATTGTGCGTGATGATCACGAAGCGGGTGTCGGTCGAGGCGGTCATTTCGTGCAGCAGGTTGCAGTACCGTTCGACGTTGTGGTCGTCGAGCGGCGCGTCGACTTCGTCCAGCACGCAGATCGGCGAGGGGTTGGTCAAGAACACTGCGAAGATCAGCGCCATCGCGGTCAGCGCCTGCTCGCCGCCCGAGAGCAGCGACAGCGTCTGCGGCTTCTTGCCCGGTGGCTTTGCGATGATCTCGAGGCCGGCTTCCAGCGGGTCGTCGCTCTCGATCAGATGCAGCGCCGCTTCGCCGCCGCCGAACAGCTCGACGAACAGCCGCTTGAAGTGGTTGTTGACCACTTCGAACGAGGTCAGCAGGCGCTCGCGCGCTTCCTTGTTGAGGCTCTGGATGCCCTGGCGCAGCCGCTTGATGGCCTCGACGAGGTCGTCGCGCTCGGTGGTGAGCCCGGTGTGCTGGGCCTCGACCTCGCGGAGCTCTTCCTCGGCGCGCAGGTTGACCGCACCAAGGCGCTCGCGGTCGCGGCGCATCTTTTCCAGCTCTTCCTCGATGTCGTGCAGCGGCGGCAATTCAGCGCCCGGCTCGATCTCGGCGAGGCCGGCAACGGCCTGCGGCTCGACTTCGAGCATGTCGCGGATCTCGCGCTCGATGTCCTCGAGACGGCGCCGCGAACCTTCCATGCGCTCCTCGGCACGCGCCGTTGCCTCGCGGGAGGCCGACAGTGCTTCCAGCGTCAGCTTGGCGACGCGGTCGGTCTCGGCCATCGCGGTTTCCGCCGACGCGAGCGCGTCGGCTGCGACACGGCGATCGTTCTCGGCGTACTCGATCTCGGTGATCAGCGCGCTGCGCTTCTCGGCGAACACGGCAGGCGCGTTCTCGAGGTCGCTGCGCTCGATCGAGACCTCGGTGATGCGGGCCTGGATGGTGTCGATATGGGAGGCCGCGCCTTCCTTGCGGTTCTGCCACTCGGTGCGCTCGGCGAGGATGGCCTGCACGCGCTTGTCGGCAAGCTCGGCCTCGCGGGCCAGCGCCTGCGCCTCGGCGCGGACCTGGGCGGCCATGCGGCGATGGTTGTCGATGTCGCTGCGGACGGCGGCGAGACGGGTCTCGGTGTCCTCGCTCGACGGCAGCTCGGTGATGCCGGCCTCGGCATATTCGTAGGCGGCTTCGGCCTCGGCGCGGTCGGCGGCAAGACGGCTGTGCGCTTCCGACAGCGTCGCCTTGCGGGCGGCATGGCGGCTGATCTCGCGCTCGGCAGTGGCGTGGCGCTCGCGCGCGGCATTCAGCTCGCGCTGCGCGGCGCGCCAGGCTTCGCGGCTGGCGCTTTCGGTGCTGGCCGCCATCTGCAGCTCGGCCTCGGCGTTCTCCAGCGCCTGGCGCTGGATCTGCGCGTCGATGCGGGCCTGCTCAAGCTCGTTCTCGATGTCGACGAGACGGGCGCGTTCGGCCAGGCGCCGCGCGGCGCCGGTCGGCGCGTGTGCTGCGGCAACAAAGCCGTCCCAGCGCCAGACATCGCCTTCGGGCGACACCAGCCGCTGGCCGGTCTTGAGCTGCGAGACCAGCTCGGCGCCACGCTCGCGCGGCACCACGCCGATCTGCGCCAGGCGGCGGCTCAACTCGGCCGGCGCCTGCACATGGTTGGCGAGCGAGACGACGCCTTCGGGCAGCGCCGGATCGCCGTCGATGACGCCGGCATTGGTCCAGCGCATCGGCGCCGAGGGATCGACCGGCGCGTCGAGATCATCGCCCAGTGCAGCGCCGATCGCCTTCTCAAAACCCTTGTCGACGGTGATGCCGTCGATGATCGGCGGCCACAGGTTCTTGGTCTCGCCGTTGACGATCTTCGAGATCGTGCGCGCTTCGGTGTCGAGCCGCTGCACGCGCTTGTCGGCCTCGGCAAGCGGCGAGCGCGACGATTCCAGGGTCTGGCGCGCCGCGACATGGGCAGCCTCGCTGTCTTGTGCTGCAGCCTCAGACGCCGCAAGCGTCATCTCGGCGTTCTCTACCGCAGCGGTCAGCTCGTCGAGATTGCCGAAGCCGCCGGTCTCGTCGGCAAGCTTCTGCTCTTCGGCCGCAACGCTGGCGATCTCCTGATCGAGCCGGGCGAGCTTGTCGCGGTGGGTGCGGACGTTGGCCTCGAGCTGGTTGCGCTTGGCGGTGAGGTCGGCGAGCGACGTCG
>JAEWBW010000075.1 GCA_023390955.1 Pseudomonadota bacterium | reverse complement strand
TCGGGACGACTGAAACACGCGTGATGACGGTTTCGGTGTCGGCCTCCGGCAGCAATCCCAGGCGCGTCAGGCTCGCGAGCGTCTTTCTGACCTCACCCATGGCGTCCGCCTCGAGCTTTGCAAAGTCCTCCGGCGTGCGGGTCTTGACGTCGATCATGGTGACGGCGTGGCCGGCATAGGCAAAGGCGACGGCAATGCCGCGCCCCATGCGGCCGGCGCCGAGACAGGCGATGTTGGCGCGGGTGGTCATCGGTCAAAATCCTTCACGGAGCACCGTCTGCAATTCGGGTCGGCTCAGACCGTCGAGACCGAGCGTGCGAAGCGTCCGGCCGTTCTGCAAAAAATCCTCGCCGCAGATCGCGCCGCCGATCGATAGAAACGATCTTGCCAGTGGCGTCGCGACGCCCGCGAGTTCGGCCACCGAGACCAGCAGCGAGAGGCCGAGCCGCAAATCTTCCCGCATGTAGCGGTGTTCGGTCAGCACGATGCGCTCGCGCCAGTCGCCGGAGTCGGTGAGGCGGTCATGCGAGCCGCGGCCATACATCCAGATCTCGCCTTCCTTCGCGTAATGATGGACGAGGGGGAAATGCGGACCTTCATAGCCAAGGCTTTCGCGCACGGCGATGCGTTCGGCATCGAGCGCGTCGGTGACGCGGCGGATCGCGGCTTGTGTCCCTTCCTTGTGAATGTCCCAGCGATCGAAATGCTCCATCGGACCGGCATTCATGACGATGAGCGGCGGATGAATGATCGGGCCGGCGTTCATCAGGGCGCCCGACAGGGCATCGCCGCACGGCTCGATCGCGCCCGGAAACGCGCGGCTGATCACTTCGAGGGCGTGTGCGGCCTCGCTCAGCGGGAAGACGCCGACCGGCAGGCGCTTGGCGCGAATGGTGATAGCGACCTCGAATGGTCCGTGCTTGCGCGTCAGCCAGGGCAGGGTGCCGGTTTCGGCAAAGCTCGCCTTGGCCTGGTTGCCGGCGTCCCGCATCGCCATGGCAAAAATCATCGAGCCGAACGTCGCCGGCGGCAGGAACACGACCTGGCCATCCCGCAGGTGCGGCGCCAACGCGCGCGCGATGTCTGCCTGCGCGAAGGCGGGCGCGGGGCACAAGATCAACTCGGCCCCGTCGACTGCTGCAGCCATATCGGTCGTGACCAGCGCCAGCTTCGCATCGTGCCGGCCATTGTGGTCCTTGACGATGATGCCGGAGCCCGCAGCCCGATGGGCGGCGACTTGCGCCTCATCGCGCCGCCACAGCCGGACATCGTGTCCAGCCAGCGCAAAGTCACCTGCGGCGGCGAAGGATCCATTGCCGCCACCCAGCACTGCAATCTTCAAGCAACGTCTCCCCGTGTGTGCGACTGTGCATCGAGCTGTTTCAGCAGGAAGTGCTGCACCTTGCCCAAGGCCGTGCGCGGCAGATCGGCGACAAAGACGATGTCGCGCGGGATCTTGTAGCGGGCGAGCTGCGCCTGCATGTGCAGCTTCAACTGGTCGGCCTCAAGCCGGCAGCCCGCCCGCCGGATCACATAGGCGATTGGCACCTCGTCCCAGCGCGGATCGGGGCGGCCGATGACCGCGCATTCGCTGACGTCGGGGTGCTCCAGCAGCACGCGCTCGACCTCGGCTGGATAGATGTTTTCCCCACCCGAAATGATCAGGTTCTTCTTGCGGTCCCGGACCCAGAAGTAGCCGTCGTCGTCGCACAGGCCGATGTCGCCGGTGCGGTACCAGCCGTCGTGCAATGCCTCGCGCGTGGCGTCCGCGTTCCCCCAATATTCGAAGAAGACGTTCGGGCCGCGCACCGCGATTTCGCCGGGCGTGCCCGCGGGGAGCTCGTGGCCGTCGTCCCCGATGACCTTGGCCTCGCAGCACAAGCCCGGAAGGCCGGTTGACCCTGCGCGCGACAAGTCGCCGCCGAGCCGGGTATAGACAGCGACCGGGCAGGTCTCCGTCGAGCCGTAGACCTGCAACACGGGAACGCCGCGCGCGACAAACCGCTCGATCAGATGCGGCGGCACGATCGTCGATCCGGTGGCGATGGCCTTCAGCGACGACAGATCGGCAGTAGCCCAGCCGGGATGCTCCGTCACGGCCTGGATGATCGCGGGCACCATCACGCTCAAAGTCGGCCGCTCTTGCGCGATGGCCGCGAGCGCGGTGTCGGGCGTGAAGCGAGCGTGGATCGTGACCGTTGCGCCGGCCTGCAGCGCCGGCGTGGTCTGGATGTTGAGCCCGCCGACGTGGAAAAAGGGTAGGACGGTCAGCACATGATCGTCCGAATTCATGTTGTGCATGTGCTGGCTCATGACGCCGTTCCAAAACAGCGCCTCCTGCCGGAGTACCGCGCCCTTGGGCCTGCCGGTCGTGCCGGACGTATAGACGATGAGAAGCGGGCAGGAGAGATCGGTGTGCGGATTGCGGCCGTGCCCGGCGCCCCGCGCGATCAGCGAGGCGAATGTGCCGCCGCCCTGCGGCGCAAAGTCGAAGCCTGCGACGACAATGCCGGGCAGGCTCTGCTCCAGCTCGGGGAGAATGGCCGCAAACGCTTGCTCGAGCACCAGCACTTTTGCGCCGGCATCGGAGAGGATGAACACCTGCTCGGCGACCGCGAGCCGCCAGTTTAGCGGCACCAGAATGGCGCCAAGCCGGGCACAGGCATAGAGCAGGACGAGATAATCGGGCCGGTTCAGGCTGAGGATCGCAACGCGATCGCCGCGGCCGACCCCCAGCTCAGTCTTGAGAGCGCCCGCAGTCTGTTCGATCCGCGCGGCAAACGCCGCGTAACTCAGGCTCTCGCCCTCAAAATGGATGGCGGGCTTGTCCGGCGCGAACGCTGCGTTCCGATCGATCAGGCTGCAGAGGTCCACGGTCAGTCGTCCGTTTCCCCGGCCTCGTACAGCGCCTCGCGGCCGATGCGGTCGAGGCAGAGCTCGGCGGTCCACGGCAGCATCAGCGAGCCGCAGCGGCTGTCGCGATAGATGCGCTCCAGTGGCAGCGATCTCAGCATGGCCTGTCCGCCGCAGGTGCGGATCGCGAGCGCGGCGAGCTCGTTGGCGCCTTCCATCACCGAATATTGCGCGGCGTAGGCCCGCAGCACCTGTTCCTTGCTCGGATTGGCGCAGGCCTCGGTGACGGCCTGGAACCAGATCCCCTTGATCTGCTCCAGCTTGATCTGCATCTGCGCGACGGCGATCTGCTTGGTCGGATACATCCGGCGCTTGACCGGCGGCATGCCCGGCACCTCGCCGCGCAGATACCGCACGGTGAAATCATAGGCCGCCTGCGCGAGGCCCATATAGGTCGGTGACAGCGTGAGAAACATGTGCGGCCAGCGCATCGCGGCCTGGAAGTACACGCCGCGCGGCATCAGCGCCGCGTCATGCGGCACGAAGACGTCCTTGAAGATCAGCGTTCGTGACACCGTTCCGCGCATCCCGAGCGGATCCCAATCGCCCACAACGGATACGCCCTGCGACTTCGCCGAGATGGCAAGATACAGCGTGTTCCGGCGCGAGGCCTTCTCGCCTTCCTCCATCTCGGTGCACAGCACGCCGTAATAATCGGCGTGGCCGGAGAGCGATGCAAAGATCTTCTTGCCGTTGACGATCCAGCCACCCTCGACGGGCTTTGCCTCGGTGCCGAACGCAACACCGCCGGCGGCGGCAGCTCCGCCTTCCGAGAACGGCTGCGAATAGATCGCGCCATCCGCGACGATGCGCTTGTAGTGAACCGCGCGTCGGCTTTCGTGCTCGGCACGGGTCGCCTCGTCCATGTCGAGGTCATCGGCCAGCGGTCCGGACCATAGCGTCGAACAGACGTGCATGTTCCAGGTCAGCGCCGTCGCGCCGCAGTAACGGCCGATCTCGGCCGCTGCCAGCGCGTAGGTCTGGTAGCCGGCGCCGAGCCCGCCATGCTTCTTGGGGATGCTGATGCCGAGCAGACCGACCCGATGCAGGTCGCGATAGTTCTCCGTCGGGAAGACAGCCTCGCGATCATACTTGGCGGCGCGGCCGGCAAACACGGTCTGGCCGATCTCGCGCGCCCGCGCGATGATGCTGGCCTGCTCGTCACTCAGGCGAAATGCGACGGGATCGAAGATCGGTGCGTCGAGTGCGACCTTGTCTGCCGAACCCACGGTCTTGCTGACTTGCATGGTCATTGCTTGCTTACCCCTGCCTTGGCCAGGCCGTGCTCCAGAAATTCGCCGAGGGCTGCGTTGAACGCAGCGGGACGTTCGAGATTGGCGAGATGGCCGACGCCTTCAAGCTCGACATAACGAGATGATGGAACGTGGGTCGCCATCTTTGCCATCATCGGCGCGGGCGCGTTGTTGTCCTTCGACCCCGACAGCAGCAGTGTTGGGATAGAGATGTCCTTCAGCGCGGCACGCTGGTCGAACCCGATCAGCGCGAGCATCATCGCGCGATAGCTCGCCTCGGGCACACTCCCCATGCATTCACGCGCGAGCTCCATGCCACCGGCATCGGCAGCATCGCCGACCAGTTCCTTGACCAGCGAGGGCGCGAGCGACGCCATTGTCTCGCCGCGATCGAGTGGACCGAGCCGCGCCGCGATGAAGGACTTTTGCCAATCGCCATCGGCCTTGCCGAAGGCCGGGCTGGTCTGCGCCAGCACGACCGCGCGCGCCACGCGCGGATTTTGCACCAGCCAGTGCTGCACGATCATGCCGCCGATCGAATGGCCGACGAGGATCGGACTCCGGGCTTCGATCTGCTGCAAAAATTGCGCAAGGGAATCCGCCAGTGCGGCAATGCTGACATTGGTCAGCGGCTTTGACCCGCCATAGCCGGGCATGTCCCAGGCGATGGTCCGGAACCGTCCCGCGAAATGCGCGAGCTGATCGCGCCATGCGCGCGCGGCGCCGCCGATGCCGTGCAGGAATATCAGAGGCGTCGCGCCGGGATCGCCGGCCGCCTCGAACGCGAAGCGTCCGTCCTTCGTCGTCATCTGCGTGGGCTGTTGCACGCGGCTCCCTCTTGCTCTTTCCAATGATGCTAACAGGCCTGTCGGGGATGGAAAGGGATAACTTTAGGCTTAAAGCAATTTCCGGGCCGCGACTGTACGCCGCCCCGTTTCGGCTAGCGCCGTCTTCATTGCAAAAATTTGAAGTCTAAAATATATCCGGAAGGCCTCGACCCGATGGGAGCCTGCACAATGACCGGACTGCCGCGTTCCTCGCATGCGCTGGTGACAGGCGGCGGCCGAGGCATCGGCCGTGCGATTGCGGCGGCTTTGACCAGCGCGGGCGCCACGGTCACCGTGCTCGGCCGCAATGCAGCGACGCTGCAGGAAGCGATCGATGCCGGCGCGGCGCATCATATGGCTGTTGCCGACGTGGCGGACGAGGCCGCAGTGCGTGCCGCGATCGCTGAGGCCGCCGCGCGCCGGCCCATAGATATCCTGATCGCGAATGCGGGGAGCGCGGAATCGGCGCCCTTTGCGAAATCCGATGCCGCGCTCTTTGCGCGCATGATGGACGTCAATTTCATGGGCGTGGTCCATGCCGTCAGCGCGGTGTTGCCGGGCATGAAAGGCCGCCCCTATGGACGCGTCGTTGCGGTCGCCTCCACGGCCGGGCTCAAGGGTTACGCCTATGTCAGCGCCTACAGCGCGGCCAAGCACGCGGTGATCGGCCTGGTGCGCTCGCTGGCGCTGGAGATGGCGAGCAGCAATATCACCATCAACGCGATTTGCCCCGGCTTTACCGACACCGATCTGGTTGCGGGCAGCGTCGAGAACATCATGAAGAAGACCGGGCGGAGCCGCGAGCAGGCGATCGCCGATCTCGCGAAGCACAATCCGCAAGGACGGCTCGTCACCCCGCAGGAGGTGGCGGACGCCGTGATGTGGCTGTGCGGCGAGGGCGCCGGTGCGATCACAGGACAGGCCATTGCTGTCGCCGGTGGCGAAATCTAGGCCGTGCGGTCAAGCGCGCAGCAGAACAAGAAGCGAGGAAACCTCATGAGCAGACCAGCCAATCCCGTCACCATCCCGCTCGCGGATTATTCGCCGAAGCACTTCCTGCTGGCGGTGGTCGATCAGGTCGCGACCGTGACGCTGAATCGCCCGGAGCGGAAGAATCCGCTGACCTTCGAGAGCTACCGGGAGCTGACCGATTTCTTTCGCGCCTGCGCCTTCGATGAGCAGGTCAAGGTCGTCGTCGTCACTGGCGCCGGCGGTAATTTCTCGTCCGGCGGCGACGTGTTCGAGATCATCGGGCCGCTGGTGAAGATGGACACCAAGGGGCTGACCGCGTTCACGCGCATGACCGGGGATCTCGTCAAGGCGATGCGTGCCTGTCCGCAGCCGATCGTCGCCTCCGTCGAGGGCATCTGCGCCGGTGCCGGTGCGATCGTCGCCATGGCGTCTGACATGCGGCTGGCCGCGACTGGCGCCAAGGTTGCCTTCCTCTTCAACAAGGTCGGGCTCGCCGGCTGCGACATGGGCGCTTGCGCCATCCTGCCGAGGATCATCGGCCAGTCGCGCGCATCCGAACTGCTCTATACCGGCCGCTTCATGACCGCGGAGGAGGGCGAGCGCTGGGGCTTCTTCAGCCGCATCGTCACCCCGGAGCAGGTTCTGCCGCAGGCGCAACTGCTGGCCAAGCAGATCTCGGAAGGGCCGACCTTCGCCAACACCATGACGAAGCGGATGCTCGCCATGGAGTGGGCCATGTCGATCGAAGAGGCGATCGAGGCGGAGGCGGTTGCCCAAGCCCTGTGCATGACGACGGCCGATTTCGAGCGCGCTTTCGATGCCTTCGCCAGCAAGGTCAAGCCGGTATTCCGGGGTGACTGAGCCGGCGCCGGCCTCGAACGAGGGCTTGCCAGAAATTATTTTAGGCTTAAAGTAATTTGGGTCGGGTCAGTTTTGGCGAGGCTCCCATGAAGGTCGCAATCATCGGTGGCGGACCGGCAGGTCTCTATGCAGCGATCCTGCTGAAGAAGCAGCGTCCGGCCGCCGACATCACGGTGTACGAGCGGAACCGGGCCGACGACACCTTCGGCTTCGGCGTCGTGTTTTCCGACGCCACGCTCGACAATTTCGAAAAGCACGACCTGCCGAGTTATCGCCGCATCACCCAGGAATTCGCCTATTGGGATGACATCGCGGTGCATTTCCGCGGCACGGTGCATCGCGTTGGCGGCAACGGCTTTTGTGGCTGCTCGCGGCGCCAACTGCTGATGATCCTGCAGGAGCGGTCGCGCGAGCTTGGCGTCGAGTTGCGCTTCGAGGTTGACGTCGTCGGCGAAACTCAGTTTGCCGATGCCGATCTCATCCTGCTCGCCGACGGCATCAACAGCCGCTTCCGCGAAAAGCACATCGCGCATTTCGAGCCGGAGGTCGACGTCCGGACCAACATGTTCGCCTGGATGGGCTCGACGAAACCGCTCGATGCCTTCACCTTCATCTTCCAGGAGACCGAGTGGGGCCCGTTCATTGCCCACGCCTATCAATATGAGGCCGGTCATTCGACCTGGATCTTTGAGACGGACCCGGAGACCTTTGAGCGCGCCGGCCTGAAAGGGCTGGACGAGACCCAGTCTGCGGCAAGGATGGCCGACATCTTCGGCTGGTTCCTGGACGGCCACAAGCTGCTCACCAACCGCTCGATGTGGCGCAATTTCCCGATGATCCGCAGCAAGCGCTGGGTCAAGGACAACATGGTCCTGCTTGGCGATGCCAAGGCGACCGCGCATTTTTCGATCGGCTCCGGCACCAAGCTGGCGATGGAAGACGCGATCGCGCTGGCTGACGCGATGCAGCGCGCGCCCGACATCAAGGCCGCGCTTGATCTCTATGAGCACGGAAGGCGCGAGGAGGTTGAGAAGACCCAGCACGCGGCCGACGTCTCGCTGGTCTGGTTCGAGCACGTCGATCGCTTCTGGGAGTTCGATCCCGTGCAATTCGCCTTCGGCGTGATGACGCGATCGAAGGCGATCACCTATGACAACCTGAAACTCCGGGCGCCCGATTTCGTGGCCGAGGTCGAGAAGAGCTTTGCCAGGCGGGTTCGTAGCGAAGGCTTTGACGTCAATATCGACAAGCCGACCGTACCGCTGTTCCAGCCGCTCAAGCTGCGCGAGATGGCGCTCGCCAACCGCGCGGTGGTTTCGCCGATGTGCATGTACTCTGCGGTCGAGGGCGTGCCCACTGATTTCCATCTGGTGCATTACGGCTCACGCGCGATCGGTGGCGCCGGCCTCATTTTCACGGAAATGACCTGCGTCGGCCGTGACGCCCGCATCACGCCGGGCTGCGCCGGCCTGTGGAACGACGAACAGGAAGCGTCCTGGAAGCGTATCGTCGATTTTGTCCATGCCAATTCGGCTACAAAGATCTGCCTTCAGCTGGGTCATGCTGGTCGTAAGGGCGCGACCAAGCTGATGTGGGATGGGATCGACCGGCCGCTTGAAGAGGGCGGCTGGGACGTCGTCTCGGCATCGCCGCTGCCTTATTTCCCGGATAGCCAGGTTCCGCGCGAGCTCGATCGCGCCGGCATGAATGCCATTCGCGATGAATTCGTCGCGGCGGCCGAGCGCGGCAACCGCTGCGGCTTCGACATGCTCGAGCTGCATTGCGCCCACGGCTATCTGCTCGCAAGCTTCATCTCGCCGTTGACGAACACGCGGACCGACGAATACGGCGGCTCCCTCGCCAACCGCCTGCGCTTTCCCCGAGAGGTCTTCGAGGCCATGCGCGCCGTGTGGCCCTCGCACAAGCCGATGTCGGTGCGCATTTCCGCAACCGACTGGGCCGACGGCGGCATCACCGGCGACGACGCCGTCGAGGTCGCGCGCGCGTTCGCCGAGGCTGGTGTCGATCTCGTCGACGTCTCCACCGGTCAGACCGTGCGCGATGCCCAACCGATCTACGGGCGCATGTTCCAGACGCCGTTCTCCGACCAGGTCCGCAACGAGGCGCGCGTCGCGACCATGTGCGTCGGTAACATCACGACCGCCGACCAGGCCAACACCATTCTGGCTGCGGGCCGCGCCGACCTCGTCGCGCTCGGCCGGCCGCATCTGGTCGACCCTGCCTTCGCCATGAAGGCCGCCGCCTGGTATGGCGCGGACAAGATGTTCTGCCCCCCGCAATATCTGCCCGGAATGGAGCAGATTTTCCGCAACAGCGTGCGGGACCGCCAGGACATGGAGGAGCTTAGGGTTAAGGCTAAACCCAAGACCCGTGCCGAGCTCAAGGCGGAGGCCACAAAGCCGCTTGCGGCGGAGTAACCGCCCGTGCGACCCTGAGCCATTGCCTGTGTATTGAGTGGAGTTTGGGCGATGAAGGCGATTATCGTCGGTGGCGGCATCGGAGGTCTCACCACAGCGTTGATGCTGCGAGCGCGCGGCATTGGCTGCGAGATTTTTGAGCAGGCGGACACCATTCGCGAGCTTGGCGTCGGTATCAACACCCTGCCGCATGCGATGCGCGAGCTTGCCGGGCTCGGCCTGCTGCAAGACCTCGACGACGTCGCGATCCGCACCGACCAGCTCTATTACCTCAACCGTCACGGCCAGGAAGTCTGGCGCGAAGCGCGCGGCATCGATGCCGGTCATGACGTGCCGCAATTTTCGATCCATCGCGGGCGGCTGCAGGGCGTCATCCACCGCGCGGTCGAGGAACGGTTGGGGCCGGAGCTCATTCACACCGGCTGCCGGCTCGGCGCCTTCACCCAGGACGAAGGCGGTGTCACCGCGTATTTCTTCGACCGCACCGGCGCGCATATTCATACGGCGCGCGGCGATATCCTGATCGGTGCTGACGGCATCCATTCGCGCGTACGTGACACGCTGTTTCCGAATGAGGGGCCGCCGTGCTGGAACGGCCTGATGCTGTGGCGCGGCGCGCGCGACTGGCCGATGTTCCTGACCGGCAAGTCGATGATCGTGGCCGGCGGATTGAATGCGAAGGTCGTGGTCTATCCGATCGCGGAGGGATCGAGCCCGGCGAGCCGCCTCACCAACTGGGCGGTGCTGGTAAAGGTCGGTGAGGGCAATGCGCCGCCGCCGCGCAAGGAAGACTGGTCGCGGCCCGGCCGGCGCGAGGAGCTGATGCCGCATGTCGCGCGTTTCTCGGTGCCCTATATCGACGTGAAGAGCCTGATCTCGGCGACGCCCGAATTCTACGAGTATCCGACCTGCGATCGCGATCCCCTGCCGTATTGGTCGTCGGGACGCGTGACGCTGCTGGGCGACGCTGCGCATCCGATGTACCCGGTCGGCTCGAACGGTGCCTCGCAGGCCATCCTCGATGCCCGCTGCCTGGCGGACCTGCTGGCGCGTTCGGAGCATCCGCGCCAGGCGCTGGTCGAGTACGAGAAGAAACGCCTGCCGATGACGGCAGACATCGTCCGCTCGAACCGCCGTGGCGGCCCTGAGGGCGTCATCGACGCCGTCGAGCAGCTCGCGCCCGACGGCTTCGACAATGTCGAGAAGATCCTGAGCTACGCCCAGCGCGAAGCGATCGTGCGGGGCTATGCCAGCAAGGCGGGCTTCGCCGCGGTGCCAGGGCTCGCGGCGGTGCGCGCGTAAAGCGTGCCGCTAGCCGCCCGGAGGCGGCGGCAGGAAGTGGATGTTGAACTCCGCGGCCATCGCCATGACGTCCTCGGGCTTCTGCTCCTTCATGTTGTGAAGGCCCCAGAACAGGTCGAACAGCTTCTTGGTCGGTGACACCCAGAACAGCACCTTTGCCGTCTGGTCCGACTTGTTGAAGATGCCGTGCGGCACCCCCATGCCGAGCCGGATCAGGTCGCCCGGCGTTGCCTGCGACTCCGAATTCCCCAGCATGAAGTCGAGCTTCCCCTCCAGCATGTAGAGATACTCATCCTGGTCGGGATGGATGTGCGGCGGCACGAAGGTGCCAGGCGGCAGCGTCGCATGCCAGGAGAAGCTGTGCTCGGTGTTGCTTTTCGGCACATAGGTCTGGCCGAGGATGTTCCAGGAAATGCCCTGGATGCCCTCATTGGCCCGCGTGATGCCTGTGATCTCGCTCTTCACTCGGAATACTCCCTCTGATACTCGCGCCGCGTTTCAGTTCGCGGCCTTGCAGTCCTTGGCGTAGCGGTCGCCGTAGTTCTCAAAAACCTTCTGGACGATCTCGGTCTGGAATTTCCCGTCCGGACGCTTGGCAACCTTGGTCAGGTAGAAGTCCTGGATCGGGTAGCCGTTGACGTTGAACTTGAACGAGCCGCGCAGCGAGGTGAAGTCGGCCTTCTTCAGGGCCGCGGCGACCGCGTCCTTGTTGGAGAGGTCACCCTTCACACCCTTGATCGCGCTGTCGATCAGCAGGGCGGCGTCATAGGCCTGGAAGGCGTAGGTGCCGGGCACGCTGTTGTAGGCGGCTTCATAGCCGGCGACGAACTTCTTGCTCTGCGGGTTGTCGAGATTGGGCGCCCAGTTGGCGCCGCCGAACATGCCGACGGCGGCATCCTGCTGCGCCGGCAAGGTCGATTCATCCACGGTGAAAGCCGACAGCACCGGGATGGTGTCAGCGAGGCCGGCCTGCCTGTACTGCTTGACGAGGTTCACGCCGAGGCCGCCCGGCATGAACGTGAACAGCGCGTCGGGCTTCTGCGACGAGATCTTCGACAGCTCCGGCTGGAAGTCCAGCGTGTTGAGCGGCATGTAGGATTCCTCGACGATCTCGCCCTTGTAGTCGAGCTTGAAGCCCGCGACCGAGTCCTTGCCGGCCTGATAGTTCGGCACCATCAGGTACATCCGCTTGTAGCCACGATCCTGCGCCACCTTGCCGAGGATCGCGTGGACCTGGTCGTTCTGATAGGACGTGACATAGAAGAACGGGCTGCAGTCCTTGCCGGCAAAGGTCGACGGCCCGGCATTCGGGCTGATCAGGAAGGTCTTGTTCTCGGTGACCGGCCGATGGATGGCCTGCAGGATGTTGGAGAAGATCGGTCCGACCACGAAATCGACCTTCTCGCGTTCGAGCAGGCCCTTCACTTTCGTCACGGCCGCATCCGGCTTCAGCTCGTCGTCGACCACCACGACCTCGACGTCACGGCCGCCCATCTTGCCGCCGAGATCCTTTACAGCGAGCGCAAAACCGTCGCGGACCTGCTGGCCGAGCGCGGCTGCGGGGCCCGACAGGGTCACGATCACGCCGAGCTTGATTTTTTCCTGCGCAAGCGCCGGATCGAGCCCGAGCAACAGTGCCAATCCCGCCAACGTCAATTGCTTCTTCATGATCTCTCCCCCGGCACACGCGTGCTCAAAATTACTGGCCGCATTGTCCGACCCAACCTTAGTCCGATGACGGCGCCCGCGGCAAGCAAGCCGCATCTTGCGCTGCGCCATCGCGCAACCGGCGTATGCAAGCGCCGCGCCAATTGCTTGAAGCCTAAAGAAATTCGTATCGCGACGCTCATTCGTCTCATTTTGGCTTGCGGCGGCGCGAAAATTACTTGAAGCTCAAAATGTTGGTTTGACCCGCCTTCCGGCGGCTGCGCTGCGACGTAGTGACCGCATCACGATGCTCGATTCCGAGACCAAGGCCGTCGAACTTCCGGAGGATCACGCCGAAGAGCTTCGGCTGTGGTTGCGTCTTCTCACATGTACGACACTGATTGAGGGCGAGGTTCGGGGCCGCTTGCGCGAGCGCTTCGATGTTACGCTGCCACGCTTCGATCTGATGGCGCAGCTCGACAAGGCGCCCGACGGCATGACGCTGTCTGATGTCTCCAAGCGGATGATGGTTTCCAACGGCAATGTCACGGGTTTGGTCGAGCGTCTCGTCGAGTCCGGGCACCTCGACCGGCGGACGTCGGAGTCCGACCGCAGGGTCCAGGTCATTCGCCTGACCAAGCTCGGCCGCGCGGAGTTTCGCAAGATGGCGGCGGAACACGAAACCTGGATTGCCGATGTCTTCGCCGATCTGACCCTCAAGGACGTCCGCGATCTGATGCGGTTGCTGGCCAAGACCAAGGCTTCGGCGCAAAAGTCGGCCGGTCGGCGCAAGGCGTAATCACGCCGTCGACATTATCCCTGCCTCGAGAAAAAGCACAGGACGCCCAAAATCCGCTATTGCGCCAAATTACTTTAAGCCTAAAATGATTTCCGAAAGTGCTGCCGGGTGCTCTCCAAACAGCAAGGAGCGTGCGATGGCGAACGCCGCCAAGGTTCAAACGTCTAGCTCGGGTGACGGCAAGGTTGGTACGGCGCATGCCGACACCTTTGCGCGGCAACATCTGCCGCCGCATGATCTCTGGCCCGAGTTCATCTTCACGCGGCCGGAGCTGCAATATCCGGCGCGACTGAACTGCGTCAGCTATTTCCTCGACCGTTGGGTCGAGCAGGGGCATGGCGATGCGCCGTGCGCGATCAGCCCTTCCGTCAGCTATAGCTACAGCGAGTTCCAGGCGCTTGTGAACCGCATTGCCAATGTCCTGGTGGGCAAGCTGGGTCTCGTCACCGGCGGACGCGTGTTGCTGCGCTCGGCGAACAATCCCATGATGGTCGCCGTCTATCTCGCGATCATCAAGGCCGGCGGCATCGTGGTCGCGACCATGCCGCTGCTGCGCGCCAAGGAACTGTCCTATCCGATCGAGAAGGCCGGCATCACGCTCGCAATGTGCGACGGGAAACTTGCTGACGAATTGGAGAAGGCGAGGGCGGCGGCACCCGCACTGAAGCGCGCCGTCTATTGGGGCACGGGTGCTCCTGACTCGCTCGAAGCGCTGATCGCGGATGCGAGCCCGGACTTCAAAGCAATCGACACCGCGTCCGACGACATCTGCCTGATTGCCTTCACCTCGGGCACGACCGGCGATCCCAAGGGCACCATGCATTTCCATCGGGACATGCTGGCGGTCTGCGACGGCTATGCGCACAATATCCTGCGGGCGAAGCAGGAAGATCGTTTCATCGGTTCGGCGCCGCTGGCCTTCACCTTCGGCTTCGGCGGCGTGCTGTTCCCGATGCATATCGGCGCCTCCTTTGTCGTGCGGGAGAAGACGACGCCCGATGATCTGCTCACGGCGATCGAGACGTACAAGACCACCGTCTGTTTCACAGCGCCGACAGCCTACCGGGCGATGATCGGCAAGCTCGCGGGCCGCGACATCTCGTCCTTGCGCAAATGCGTCTCGGCCGGTGAAACCCTGCCGAAGCCGACATTCGACGCATGGCTCAAGGCGACCGGCATCAAATTGATGGACGGCATCGGTTCGACCGAGTTGCTGCACATCTTCATCAGCGCGACCGAGGACGAGATCCGCCCCGGCGCCACCGGCAAGCCGGTGCCTGGCTATGAAGCCAAGATCGTCGACGATGCCGGCAATGACGTTCCGCCCGGCACCATGGGCAAGCTCGCGGTGCGCGGCCCTACCGGCTGCCGCTATCTCGCCGACGAGCGGCAGCGCAAATATGTCCAGAATGGCTGGAACATCACCGGCGACACCTATGTGATGGATAGCGATGGTTACTTCTGGTACCAGTCGCGCTCCGACGACATGATCGTCTCATCCGGCTACAATATCGCCGGCACCGACGTCGAAGCCGCGCTCATGACGCATCCGGCGGTGGCCGAATGCGGCGTCGTCGGCGCACCCGACGAAGCGCGCGGGATGATCGTGAAGGCCTATGTGATCCTGGCGCCCGGTGTGACGCCGGATGCGCAACTCGCGAGCGACCTCCAGGAGCATGTCAAACGGGAGATCGCGCCCTATAAATATCCACGTGCGATCGAGTTCGTGACGCAGTTGCCGAAGACCGAGACGGGCAAGCTGAAGCGTTTTGCCTTGCGGCAATTGGCGCAGGCTGCGGCCGCCTCGTCCGGCGTTGCCGCGGAATAGAGAAGGACAGACGATTGTGACGACGCCGAAAGGTCCGCAGCTTGCCGTGCTGGCTGCTGCCAAGGATGAAGCACCAGCCTCGCGGCAGATCCTGCAGCCGTCCGGCTGGCCGATGCCAAAAGGCTACGCCAACGGCGTGGCCGCCGATGGCCGTATCGTCGTCACCGGCGGCGTGATCGGCTGGGACATCGAGGAGCGTCTCGCCGACGGTTTCATCGCCCAGGTTCGTCAGACCCTGAGCAACATCGCCGCGATCCTGGCGGAAGCGGGCGCGCGGCCGGAGCATCTGGTGCGGCTCACCTGGTACGTCGTCGACATGGATGAATATCTCGGCAATTTGAAAGAGCTGGGCCGGATCTATCGCGAGATTTTTGGCGCGCACTATCCGGCGATGGCGCTGGTCCAGGTCGTTCGCCTGGTCGAAAAAGCGGCGCGTGTCGAAATCGAGGCGACGGCGGTGATTCCGCGCTGACGGTGATCCGTCGCGCGCGGAACTACTCCTCGACCTCCATGCTCCGGGCGAAACCGGAGGTCCGAAACGGCTTGATCTTTTCGAGCTTCTTGTAGGCCGTGGCGGCCGTGTCCAGCAGCCGCTTTTCCCGCTTCCGCCCAAGGAAGTGGAAGTCGACCTTGGTTCCGGCGCCGTTGAGTGACTCGGCGAGCGCATGTCCCCTGGCGTCATCGTTCAGTTGGCCGAGACTGCGCTGCGCCTTGCGCAGCTGCTTGAGCATTGCTTTCTGCTTGTCGAGCGACTTCTCGGAGAACAGATCCGTGAGCGATTCGATCGCGTAGGTCAGCCGCTTGTTGAGAAGCCGTAACCGGTGCCGCTTCTCGACGTCGAACTTGCGGAGCTTGCGGGATTTCTTGAGAAGCACGCCCTCCCATTCCGCAAGCCGGAGCGCCGCATGGTCCGCGAGCGGCGACCGGCGGAGCAGCAGGGCCTCCTTGCCGCGTCGGGTCGACCAGGGGCCGCTTTCGATCCAGTTCGAGGTTTGCTCGATCAAGCGGCGATAGCGGGCGGATTGCAGGGCGCGCGCCAGCAGACGATGACTTTCGGCGCGCTTCTCGTGCCACGATTGCAACTCGGCGATCAGCTCGAGCTCCTCGCCGGCCGCCTCGACGATTCGCTCGATGGCTACATCGAGGTCACGCACCAGGCCGAGCTGGCTGTTCAGCCATTTCAGCTCGATCCAGACCTCAGGCCGCACGGCATCGTCGACCATCGGAGAGAAGAACCTGATCGCGGTCCGCAGATGCGTCAGCGCGATACGAATCTGATGCAGCGCGTCGGGATCGCCGCTGCAGGTGCCCGTGTGCTGGGCGATGACGGCATCGAGGTGACGGCGGGCGATGATCCGAAACGCGGTGTCGCAGGCGATGCCGGCGCTCAGGCGCGCTGGCATGGCAGTTCGCTGCGCTACGAACGTCACGCGCGTTGCTGCCTCAGATGTCGTGGTGGCTCGCACCATCGCCTTGATCATTTGTCCCCTGCGATCCTTGCCTTGCAACGCTCCTGCGTTTGCTCGGGTGTCCCGGACGCGTCGATCATCGCCCAATCGACGTTGCCGATATTATAGTGCTCCTGAAGCGCGGCAACCTCCGGCGTCGCATCCGATGCGTCGTTTCGTCTGCTGCCGACCCGTGCCTGACGGGTGGCAAGGTCGGCGGTCAGGAAGATGCCAGTCAGCGGAACGCCACAGTCCCGCGCAAGCATTGCCATTGCATCCCGCTCCGAGGCTTGCGCAAACACCGCGTCGACGATGGCCGTATGACCCTGCGCCAGAACGCGCCGCGCCCGCTGCATCAAATTGTCATAAATTCGCGCGGTGACGTCGGGTTGATAGGCCGATGGCGGCAATCGTTCGGTTTCCTTGGCCTGAAACAGCTCCTTCCGAACGACGTCGCTGCGCAGCACGACAGCCCCGGG
>JAEWBW010000598.1 GCA_023390955.1 Pseudomonadota bacterium | reverse complement strand
AATCGGGCTCATCAGCACCGCGCTGTCGGACTACCGGCAATTGCGCTCGCGAATCGGGCTGCAGCGCTACAGCGAGGCCGACATGACGGCGAAACTCGCGGCCGCCGGGTTCACCGCCTCGCGCGCCCATGCCAATATCGGCCATAACCGCTGGCGGATGACCTTCGTGGCGCGACCGCCTTTGGTTCGCTGAGAATCGCTCAGTCCGTTAAGCATACCGGCTGGCTGAGGTGGCTTGTCACACCCGGTTCGGCGATGATCCAGCCGGCCCGGTGGCGGAAGTGTCCACGCGGGGACGGTGCATCGTCCTTTATCCTGGTTCAAGTCCAGGCCGGGTCTCCAGCCTTCGCTGGCTCTGCCAGCTTCGGCTCGGCAAGCCCCATCGTAGCGAAGGCTGCCTCGGCGTAGCCCGAAGGGCGAAGCCGGGCACGGTTCGCCGGGCCATCCCCCTCCCTCCCCCCGTCATTCCAGACGTCCAAAATTGCCGGTTGATGGGCGCTTTTCGGGGTTTCGCCGCCCAAAAATCTGGTCTAAGACCCACCCGCGCGCGAGGGAGACCCCGCGCTCTCGGCTCAGGGGACGCGCGGTAGCGCGCCCTTTTTTTGTGCCCAAATTCCAGCCCGTGAGCGGTGATGCCCAAACGTACAGACATCTCGACCATCCTGATCATCGGCGCCGGTCCCATCGTGATCGGCCAGGCCTGCGAATTCGACTATTCCGGCACGCAGGCCGTGAAGACGCTGAGGGAAGAGGGTTATCGGATCGTCCTGGTCAATTCGAACCCGGCCACGATCATGACCGACCCGGAATTGGCCGACGCGACCTATATCGAGCCGATCACCCCCGAGATCGTCGCGAAGATCATCGAGAAGGAGCGCCACGTCATCCCCGGCGGCTTTGCGCTGCTGCCGACCATGGGCGGCCAGACCGCGCTGAACTGCGCGCTGTCGCTGCGCCAGCAGGGCACGCTGGAGAAATTCGACGTCGAGATGATCGGCGCGACTGCCGACGCCATCGACAAGGCCGAAGACCGTCAGCTGTTTCGCGAGGCCATGACCAAGATCGGTCTTGAAACGCCGAAGTCGCGGCTCGCCAACGCCTCCGCCCTGAAGAAATCCTTCCGCGACAAATACCAGGCCGACCGCGCCAAGGCGTCGGGTGCGGCGCTTGAAGAGCTCGAGCGGCAGTGGACGCTCGGCGAGAGCGACCGCCGCAAGCGCTACCAGGAATACGCGCTCGGCCAGGCCATGATGGCGCTGTCCGAGATCGGCCTGCCCGCGATCATCCGCCCGTCCTTCACCATGGGCGGCACCGGCGGCGGCATCGCCTACAACAAGGAAGAATTCCTCGACATCATCGAGCGCGGCCTCGACGCGTCTCCCACCAACGAAGTGCTGATCGAAGAGTCAGTGCTCGGCTGGAAGGAGTACGAGATGGAGGTGGTGCGCGACAAGAACGACAATTGCATCATCGTCTGCTCGATCGAGAACCTCGATCCGATGGGCGTCCACACCGGCGACTCCATCACGGTCGCGCCGGCGCTGACGCTGACGGACAAGGAATACCAGATCATGCGCGACGCCTCGCTGGCGGTGCTGCGCGAGATCGGCGTCGAGACCGGCGGCTCCAACGTGCAGTGCGGCGTCAATCCGGAAGACGGCCGCATGGTCGTCATCGAGATGAATCCGCGCGTGTCGCGCTCCTCCGCGCTCGCCTCGAAAGCCACGGGCTTCCCGATCGCCAAGGTCGCGGCCAAGCTCGCGGTCGGCTACACGCTCGACGAGATCGCCAACGACATCACCGGCGGCGCGACACCGGCCTCGTTCGAGCCGACGATCGACTATGTCGTCACCAAGGTGCCGCGCTTCGCCTTCGAGAAATTCCCTGGCGCCTCCACCACGCTGACGACATCGATGAAGTCGGTCGGCGAGGTCATGGCGATCGGCCGCACCTTCCAAGAGAGCCTGCAGAAGGCGCTGCGCGGGCTCGAAACCGGCCTGACCGGCCTCGACGAGATCGAGATCGAGGGTCTCGGCCGCGACGACGACAAGAACGCGATCCGCGCTGCGCTGGGAACGCCGACGCCGAACCGCATCCTCCAGGTTGCCCAGGCCATGCGCCTCGGCTGGACCAACGAGGACATCTTCAATTCCTGCAAGATCGACCCGTGGTTCCTGAGCGAGATGCGCGGCATCGTCGACATGGAAGCCAAGGTCAAGAAGAACGGCCTCCCCGGCAACGCCTTCGCCATGCGCACGCTCAAGTCCATGGGCTTTTCCGATGCGCGACTTGCCGTGCTGGCGGAGACCACGGAAGACGTGGTGACCGCAAAGCGCCACGCACTCGGAGTCCGTCCGGTCTACAAGCGCATCGACACCTGCGCGGCCGAGTTCGCCTCGCCGACCGCCTACATGTACTCGACCTACGAGGCGCCGTTCGCCGGCGCGCCTGCCGACGAGAGCACACCATCGGACAAGAAGAAGGTCATCATCCTCGGCGGCGGACCGAACCGCATCGGCCAGGGCATCGAGTTCGACTATTGCTGCTGCCATGCCTGCTTCGCGCTGCATGACGCCGGCTATGAATCCATCATGGTCAACTGTAACCCGGAAACGGTGTCGACCGACTACGACACCGCGGACCGGCTCTATTTCGAGCCGCTCACCGCCGAGGACGTGCTGGAGATCATCGCGAAGGAGCGCAGCAACGGCACGCTGCACGGCGTGATCGTGCAGTTCGGCGGCCAGACCCCGCTGAAGCTCGCGCGCGCGCTGGAAGCCGCCGAAGTGCCGATCCTCGGCACCTCGCCCGACGCCATCGACCTTGCCGAAGACCGCGACCGCTTCAAGCGCGTGCTCGACAAGCTCCGCCTCAAGCAGCCCAAGAACGGCATCGCTTATTCGGTCGAGCAGGCCCGCCTGGTCGCAGGTGATCTCGGCCTGCCGCTGGTGGTGCGTCCGTCCTACGTGCTCGGCGGCCGCGCGATGCAGATCATCCGCGAGGAGAACCAGCTCAACGACTACCTGCTCGGCACGCTGCCGGAGCTGGTGCCCGCCGACGTCAAGGCGCGCTACCCCAACGACAAGACCGGGCAGATCAACACCGTGCTCGGCAAGAACCCGCTGCTGTTCGATCGCTATCTGTCGGATGCGACCGAGATCGACGTCGACTGCCTCTCCGACGGCAAGGACACCTTCATCGTCGGCATCATGGAGCACATCGAGGAAGCCGGCATCCATTCCGGCGATTCCGCCTGCTCGCTGCCCCCGCACTCGCTCGACGCCGCGATGATCGCGGAGCTGAAGCGGCAGACCCGCGAGCTCGCACTCGGCCTCGACGTGGTCGGCCTGATGAACGTGCAATACGCCATCAAGGACGGCGAGATCTACGTGCTCGAGGTCAATCCGCGCGCCTCCCGCACGGTGCCGTTCGTCGCCAAGGTGGTCGGCACGCCGGTCGCGAAGATCGCAGCCCGCATCATGGCCGGAGAGAAGCTCGCCGACTTCAAGCTCAAGGACGCGCAGCTCAAGCATGTCGGCGTGAAGGAATCGGTCTTCCCGTTCGCGCGCTTCCCCGGCGTCGACACCGTGCTCGGCCCGGAGATGCGCTCGACCGGTGAGGTCATGGGCATCGACCGCTCGTTCGCAGTCGCCTTCGCCAAGAGCCAGCTCGGCGGCGGCACGCGGGTGCCGCGCAAGGGCACCGTATTCGTCTCGGTGCGCGAGAGCGACAAGGTGCGCATTGCGGACGCCGTTCGGCAGCTGCATTCGCTCGGCTTCAAGGTGCTCGCGACCTCGGGCACGCAGCGCTTCCTGACCGATCAGGGCATCCCGACCGAGAAGGTGAACAAGGTGCTGGAGGGCCGGCCGCACATCGTCGACGCCATCACCAATGGCGACGTCCAGCTCGTGCTCAACACCACCGAAGGTCCGCAGGCGCTGGCCGACAGCCGCTCGCTGCGGCGCGCGGCCCTCTTGCATAAAGTGCCGTATTACACCACTCTTTCAGGGGCCGTGGCTGCTGCGCAGGGCATCCGCGCCTATTTGGGCGGGGACCTTGAGGTTCGTACCCTGCACAGCTACTTTTCGGAAACCTGATCGGCTGGCGGAGACGAAGTCTCCGCTAAGTGATTGGCAGTGAAGCCACAATGGCCGGAGGAACTGTCCGGCCATGTGGTTGTTCTGTTCCGGCGCCAGCCCCAAATGAGTCCGGTGGCGGTGCGTTCAGCCCCCGGAAATGATCGACGAATCAAGGCTGCGCGGTCCCTCCTTTCGGTCGGACGCGCAGCAGACGGAAGACGAGAGAAGCGATGGAAAAGGTTCCGATGACCCAGGCCGGTTTTACCGCGCTCGGGGAAGAGTTGAAGAAGCGCCAGTCCGAGGACCGTCCGCGCATCATCGAACATATCGCAGAGGCGCGTTCGCACGGAGACCTGTCCGAGAACGCGGAATATCACGCGGCGAAGGAAGAACAGTCGCACAATGAAGGCCGCATCGCCGAGCTCGAGGACAAGCTCGCGCGCGCCGACATCATCGACATCACAAAGCTGTCCGGCGACACCATCAAGTTCGGCGCCACCGTGACGCTGGTCGACGAGGACACCGAGAAGAAGGCGGTGTGGCAGATCGTCGGCGAGGTCGAGGCCGACGCCAAGAAGGGCCGCATCTCCATCACCTCGCCGCTCGCGCGCGCGCTGATCGGCAAGAAGAAGGGCTCGACCGTCGAGGTCAACGCCCCCGGCGGCGCCAAGGCGTATGAGATCACGAAGGTGGAGTGGCGGTAGCGATTGCCGCCTGCACCGTTGTGTTCAAAAGGCCGCGCGATGCGCGGCCTTTTTGTTTCTGCGTGTTGCTTTGACACGTGACGCAGAAGTTCGGTCTCGTGTCCCGGACGCGCTGCGACGCGCAGCGTTGCTGCGCAGAGCCGGGACCCAGAAGGCCACACGAGAAGACGCGGAGAGATGGGCCCCGGCTCTGCAGCGCACCGCTGAAGGAGCGCTGCGCTGCGTCCGGGGCACGAGAGCGGAGCGAATGGCGAAGAAGCGTTACCTCCGCCCCTTCACTTCCAGGGGCACCGCGGCTTCGTATTTCGAATTGTGCAGCACCAACGAAGTCCGCACGTTGCGGACATGCGGGGCGGCGGTCAGGTGCGTCACGAAATCCTGGAAGGTCGCCATGTCGGGCGCCACGCATTTCAGGATGAAGTCGACCTCGCCGGACAGCATCCAGCATTCCCGCACCAGGGGCTCGGCACGTACGAACTCCTCGAAGGCACGCAGATCCGCCTCGGCCTGGCTGGAGAGATGAACGGCGGCGAATACGGTGACGTCGAAGCCGAGCTTTCGCGAATCGAGCAGGCCGCGGTAGCCGTGGATGTAGCCCTCCTCCTCCAGCGCCCGGACCCGGCGCAGGCAGGGCGGCGGGGAGATGCCCACCCGCTTGGCGAGCTCGACATTGGTGATTCGGCCGTCGGCCTGGATTTCGGCGAGAATTTTGAGGTCGATCTCGTCTAGGTTCCGCGACACGTGATTGGAACTCCTGGCCTTCCGGCGGTATCGGGTGGGTTATTGGCAATCCTCATAGCCTAGTCCGCCCAAGATGCGCAATTTTATTGCGCGTGCAGCGCAATCGACTTTTGTTCCCGGGGGGAAAAATCCGCCGATATGGGCTGCAATTCTTGCATAGCTCGCCAGATGGCTTAAATTAGCTCTGACATTTCAGCGCCTCCGCAAGGCCTTTCAGGCACTTTCTGCGCCCGCGCTGCAATTCCCCCGAGAAAGGCGTCCGTCACTATGTCCGCCCCTGTCCACGCAAAGGTCGTCATCATCGGCTCCGGTCCCGCCGGCTACACCGCGGCGATCTATGCCGCGCGCGCGATGCTCGAACCGATCCTGATCCAGGGCATCCAGCCGGGCGGCCAGCTCACCATCACCACCGACGTCGAGAACTATCCGGGCTTCGCCGACGTCATCCAGGGCCCCTGGCTGATGGAGCAGATGGAGAAGCAGGCGGTCCATGTCGGCACCAAGATCGTCACTGACCTCGTCACCAAGCTTGAGACCGCGCAGCGGCCGTTCCGCCTCACCTGCGACTCCGGCGATGTCTATCTCGCCGACACCGTGATCCTCGCCACCGGCGCGCAGGCGCGCTGGCTCGGCCTGCCGTCGGAAGGAAAATTCCAGGGCGGCGGCGTCTCGGCCTGCGCCACCTGCGACGGCTTCTTCTACCGCGGCAAGGAAGTCGTGGTGGTCGGCGGCGGCAACACCGCGGTCGAGGAAGCGCTGTACCTCACGAACCACGCCTCGCAGGTCACCATCGTGCATCGCCGCGATCACTTCCGCGCCGAGCGCATTCTGCAGGAACGCCTGTTCAAGCACCCGAAGATCAAGGTGATCTGGGACTCCGCCGTCGACGAGATCTGCGGCACCGAGAACCCGAACAAGGTCACCCATGTGCGCCTGAAGAACGTCAAGACCGGCGCGCTCACCGACGTGAAGACCGACGGCATCTTCGTCGCCATCGGCCACGCGCCGGCGACCGAGCTCGTGAAGGACCAGGTCAAGCTCAAACCGTCGGGCTATGTCGAGGTCGCCCCGAACTCGACCGCGACGTCGGTGCCCGGCCTGTTCGCGGCCGGCGACGTCGCCGACGAAACCTTTCGCCAGGCCGTGACGGCCGCAGGCCTCGGCTGCATGGCAGCGCTCGAGGCCGAACGATTCTTGGCCCTGCGCGCC
Source organism: Pseudomonadota bacterium (assembly GCA_023390955.1). Lineage (GTDB taxonomy): Bacteria > Pseudomonadota > Alphaproteobacteria > Rhizobiales > Xanthobacteraceae > Bradyrhizobium. The sequence continues at coordinate 22,221 of JAEWBW010000598.1, read as the reverse complement.
AGCGAGCGCGCGGCAGCGGAATAAAGACCATGGCGCGATCAAGGGACGGATTTACCGATATGGATTGGGACAAGCTGAAGGTGTTTCACGCGGCGGCGGAAGCGGGCAGCTTCACGCATGCGGGAGAGCAGCTCGGCCTGTCGCAGTCGGCGGTGTCACGCCAGGTCTCGGCGCTGGAGCAGGAGCTGTCGGTCTCGCTGTTCCACCGCCACGCCCGCGGCCTGATTCTCACCGAGCAGGGCGACCTCCTGTTCCGCACCGCGCATGACGTGTTCATGCAGCTGCAAGCGGCGCGCGCAAAACTCACCGACAGCCGCGAGCGGCCGAGCGGTGATCTCAAGATCACCACAACACCCGGCGTCGGCATCAACTGGCTGATCCCGCGCCTCGGCGAATTCACCAATCTCTATCCGGAGATCCGCATCTCGCTGATCGTCACCGACGAGGAGCTGGATCTGTCGATGCGCGAGGCGGACGTTGCGATCCGCACCCGCAAGCCGACGCAGCCGGATCTCATCCAGCGCAAGCTTTTCGCGATGGGCTTCCATGCCTATTGCTCGCCGGAATACATCAAGCGCTTCGGCACGCCACGCACGCTCGAAGAGCTCGATGCTCACCGCATTATCACGCTCTCGGACGGCAACTTCGCGCCGCATCTGCAGAACCGCAACTGGCTGGTCGAAGCAGGCCGCAACGGCTCCGGCCCGCGCGAAGCCTATTTCAGGGTCAACAACATCCTGGGCCTGGTGCGCGCGTGTCAGCAGGGCCTCGGCATCGCAGCGCTGCCCGACTATCTCGTCGAGGAACAGAGCAAGCTGGTGCAGCTGTTCGGCGAATCGGATTCGATCCAACTCGACACGTATTTCGTCTATCCCGAGGAATTGAAGACGGTCGCGCGCGTGCAGGTGTTCCGCGATTTCGTGGTGAGCAAGGCGCAGCGCTGGCCGTCCTGATTTCCGCATGTCTGACATGCGGCTCGGACGGTTGCTGCATGGCGCAGTGCGAGCCCATAATGTTTCCACGCTGAGCTTACGCGTTGCGCATTTGTCCCCCTCCTCCAGTGGCGCGGGAGTTCAGTAATCCCTCTTGGAAGGTGATTGTGTCGGCCTCACGTGGCCAATACCTCAAGCCGGGCTCTCACGAGCTCGGCTTTTTTTTGGTCAATCCAGCGTTCGCTCTCCGCGTGTATTGACAGTTTTGGGCATCCCGCGCATCTTGGCCACATGATCACGAAGTCGTGCGCACTGGTCTCGAAAAAAGGTCCCCATCCGGGGACCAGGGATTTTTGCGCGCGCTAACAGGCTTCGTCATCGTCGCAATCCCGAAAACCCCGCCGTCTGGACGGGGTTTTTTCATGTGCCCTCCCGTCTCAGACCAAACGACAGGAGATGGAACATGAGCGATTTGAGACAACATCTGCGCGGCCTCTGGCTGCCCCTTGTGACGCCGTTCCGCGGCGGCAGCCTCGACGAGACATCATTGCGGCGGCTGACACGGAACTACCTCGCGCAACCAATCGACGGCTTCATCCTCGCCGCGACCTCCGGCGAAGGCATGACGCTGAAGCCGCACGAGCTGGACCGGCTGGTCGCGATCGTGCGCGACGAGATGGCGGCGAACCGTCGCACGCTTCCGATCTGCCTCGGTCTGTCAGGCGTCGACACCACGCACATGAAGGATCAGCTCGACGAGACCGCCGACTGGCCGATCGACGGCTACCTGATCGCGAGCCCTTACTATGTCAGACCGTCGCAGCGCGGCCTTCTGGCGCACTTCGAGACGCTGGCCGATCACGCCGCCTGGCCGCTCGTGCTCTACAACATCCCCTATCGCACCTCGGTCAATATCACCAACCAGACCATGCTGCGTCTCGCCGAGCATCCCAACATCGTCGGCCTGAAGGATTGCGGCGCGAACCGCGAGCAATCGATCGCGCTGCTGCGCGACCGCCCCGATGGCTTTCGCGTGCTGACCGGCGAAGACGCCAATTATCACGAGGCACTCGTCGACGGCGCCGACGGTGCGATCCTGCTGTCCGCCCATATCGAGACCGCGACGTTCGCCGCCGTGCAGGCCGAGCACCGGCGCGCCAACGCCGATGCGGCGCTGGCCCGCTGGCAGGAGGTGTCGGATTTGACGCGGCTGCTGTTCACCGAGCCGAGTCCGGCGCCGGCGAAGTACTGGCTGTGGCGGTGTGGCCTGATCGACAGTCCGGAGGTGCGGCTGCCGATGGTGGAGGTATCGAGCGAGCTCGCCGCAGCGATCGACCGCGAGATCGAGCGGAGGATGCAGGTGGCGGCGTAGGGCTCTTACCCTCCCCTTGCGCCGTGGCCCCTTCTCCCCTTGCGGGAGAAGGTGGCGCGAAGCGCCGGATGAGGGGTTGCCTCCGCGAGATCCATTAAGACTGAGACTCGCGGAGAGATACCCCTCACCCGGCTCGCCGCTACGCGGCGATCCGCCCTCTCCCGCAAGGGGAGAGGGGAAGAAGCAGTGCGCCTGGCCGCCCCCCTTCGCAGCCGCACCAATCGGCATCCACGTCTCGTTTACGTAATCGCACCTATCGGTTTTCCTCAAAGCCCAGCTTTGGGAGTAAGCGCCATGGCGCAGCGTACCCAGCCGACGGCCGCGCGGAATTTCGCGCCCGCCGACCTCTTGCAGGGACTTTTGGTGATTTCCTCGTTCGGTTTCTGGGCCGTGATGCTCGGCCTGATGCCGGTGCTGCTGTATCGGGTCTGGCTGGCGGGCTGATTTGGTTAACCCGTCGTAGAGCCTGTGTTCAAATCCGAGCGAAATGGCGACCGGGATTTTAACAGGGCTCCGATATCACTGAGCGCATAAGCGAAGAAATCGCGGGGGCGTTTTGTGAATATTGAAGACAATTTTGCGGTGAGCTATCTGCCCGCCGAACAGCAGGGCTTTACCACGGCCGACATCCTCTGGGCCGTCGGCATCTGGTCGGTGATCCTGACGCTGTCGCCGGTCATCGTGTTCTACATGCTGATGGTCGCCTAACCCGACCTCTCAGCTTGAGCATGATCTCCTCGATCATGCTCCCCCAGAAACGCAAAACGCGCGGGTGACCGCGCGTTTGTCGTCCGGGGAAATGAATAATGAAAATTATGCTGCCTGCTTGTGCATTGCGCCGGATGCCGACGCCGTGCCACGGATCGCCTTGACCGAACGCTCTACCGCAGCCCACAGACGCGCAATCTCCTGCGCGGCACGGCTCTCGGCCTGGTATTCGCGTGCGCCTTCGCCGTGGCTCAGTGCCATCAACAAATCCGAACGATTGGTGATCTGACCGCCCCACACCGGCGCACGGAACTTGGCCAGCGCCTCGCGGGCAATGGTGACGATCGGGCTTTCCGCCTCGTCGCGACGGGCCGGCGCACCGTTGAGCACGACCGCGTAGGGCTTGCGCGCCGCGCGGCACATCTGAATCGTTTCCTGCACCGCGTTGACGTCGAACACGCCGGGCCGCGCCGGAATGATCACCATCGTGGCGTTGCGGATCGCGTCGTCGACGACGGCCGAGAGGTTCGGCGGCGTGTCGATCAGAACCCATTCATAGCCGTCGCGCTTGGCGGCGGAGACGATGCCGCTGACGGAATTGACCGCAGCCTTGATCGGCGGCTCGTTGGTGCCGCGCAGCTTGTGCCACAGCGTCAGCGAGCCCTGCGGATCCGCGTCCACGAGCATGACCTGCTTGCTCGACTTGATTTGCGCGGCGAGATGCGCGGCCAGGGTGCTTTTGCCCGAGCCGCCTTTACGCGATGCGAAAACAATAACGTTCATACCTTCGGCCTCCCAGATTGACCCCAGGCGGCGAAAATGAATCAGCGCGCTGATTCGTAAAAGTGAAATTTACCGGGAGTTGCGTCAACACTGCGAAAATAACGAGATGTGTTGGCTTTTGAGTCACAGTACGGCCGCAAGCCTGACACCAGCTTCGATGAACAGCTGTTCGCAGCGGCATTTCGCGCGTTTTCGAGGCATCTCTCGGGAAAAACCTGCACGCAACCTCGCCGCGCAAATCGTTTCCCGGACTCTTTTTCTCAAGCGGCGCAGCAATTGCTGCGTGCGGGATGCACGGTCACGCGAACAAAAGGAGTCCGGCGGTGGGCCGCGACTCCGCCATGAGTCATTTTGACTCACTCGGGCTGCGGATTGGCGGGCAGCGTCCTCGCGGTCATCCTTCGAGACGCCCGCTGCGCGGGCTGCTCAGGATGAGGTCGTCGTATGGGGCGAGGTGTTAGACCCTCATGGTGAGGAGCCCGCACAGCGGGCGTCTCAGGCCCGTCTCGAGCAGCCGAGCGCTAGCCCTCGGGCTTGGGCTTCTTCGCCGGCTTCTTGGTCGCGGTCGTGGTCTTCTTCGCGGCCGGCTTGGTCGCGGTCTTCTTCGGCTTGAGGTTCACGGGCTGGCCGGCGGCCTCGCCCGGCTCCGGACCCTGGCGGAAGAAGGCGCGGCACTGCGGCGAGAGCTGCGACTTCTTCTGGATCATGCAGGCGGTGATGGCATCGACATTCGGCACGAACTCGCCGCACAGCCGCATCGCGTCGGGCGAGCAGGCCTGCTGCTGTTCCGGCGTATAGGCAACGCTGGGCTGGACGGCGATGGTCAGCGCGATCGCGGAGACCGCAGCGGACAGAGCAATCTTGAAGCGAAACGCCGGCATCGATCCCCCCAAATGTCGAGTCGGGGCGGAGTGTGGGTGAACGGGGGTTGCTTGGCAACCGAGGGGGAATGCGAAAGGCGAGACCTGTGCGCTCCCGGCAACAGGCCGGCCTGCCCCCGCACGCGCCAGGCCGGCGAGAACCCGGCGACCGGCCCACGTGCTGTCGCTCGCGTCCAGACGCTGGCGGCCGGCGACGTTCCCGACGGCCCCTCGTCAAAGTTGGAAAACAACCCCATGCACAGTAGCCGTCAAGGGCCCGCCCGGGAAAATTTCGGATTTAGCAAAATTCGCTTGACGCGTCGGGCAAAACAGTGGCATGATGTCATGGTCGAAGAGTCCGGGATGGTCAGCGGATATCCCCTTGAGGTGAGGGCCGCATGGCCACCGTATTGATCGTCGCGCCGGTCTTCATCCTGATCGCGGCCGGCTATGCGTCGGTGCTGTTCCGCTTCGTCTCCGAGGCCGCGCACAAGGGCATCTCGGAATTCGCCTTCAGCATCGCCATCCCTGCCCTGCTGTTCCGTACCATCGTCGTCTCGGAATTCCCGGACCTGAGCCCGTGGCGGATGTGGGGCGCCTATTACGGCGCGCTCGCCATCACCTGGATCGTAGCGCTGATCGCCTCAGCGCTGATGCGCGAAAAGCGTGAAGACCGCGAAGACGGCGTCGTGTTCGCGATCGGCTCGGTCTACGGCAACATCGTGATGCTCGGCATTCCGCTGACGCTCTCCGCGCTGGGCAACGAGGCGGCTGGCCCGATGGCGCTGATCCTGTCGGTGAACACGCCGCTGCTCTGGCTGTGCGGCACGCTGCAGATGGAGTTGGTCGACCGCAGGCAGACGGGCTCGGCGCTGTCGATCATCTGGCCGGTGCTCCGGGATCTCGCGCGCAACCCGATCATGCTGGGGATCGGGTTTGGCGTGATCTGGCGGCTCACGGGCCTTGGCCTCAACCCCGTCGTCGACAAAACCATCGCCCTGCTCGCGCAGGCGGGTTCGCCCGCGGCGCTGATCGCGCTCGGCATCAGCCTGTTCCGGTTCGAGGTGAAGGGCGAGAAGCTCGGCATCGCCGTGATGTGCGCGCTGAAGCTGCTGGCGATGCCGGCGGTCGCGTTCGTGCTGGCCAAGCTGTTGAACCTGCCGCCGCTCGCCGCCGGCGTCGCCGTGCTGTTCGCGGCCATGCCGACCGGCGCCAACGCCTACATCTTCGCGGCGCAATATCAGCGGCTGGTGAACCCGGTGTCAGGCGCGGTGGCGCTCGGCACGCTGCTGGCGGCGCTGACATTGCCGGTGGTGGTGATGGTGGTGCGGTAAGCCCGGCGCGATGATTTTGCCATTGCACGCAAAGGTCGCTATCCTGCGATAATACACATCACAGGAGGCGGGTATGGGACATCGCGAGGAAATGCTCGGCGTCATCAAGCGCGCTTACGCCGCGCGCGATGGCGGTGACGTGGAGGGCCTGGTGGCAACTTTCCATCCCGAGGGCTCGTTCAACCTGACGGGAAGCAAGAGCACGCTCGAACTGACTGGACTCCTGCAGGGGCACCCGACGCTGCGCGGAGCTTTCGGCCAATTGACCGCCGACTTCAGCTTTGAAGGCCGTGAATTCCTGGCCGAGCTCGTCGACGGAAATCGTGCCGCAATACACTCGCGCGCAGTCGTTCGACACAACCCGAGCGGAACAACCGTCAGGACCGAGATACTCGACTTGTTCAGACTTGAGGAGGGCAAGATCGTCGAGCTGATCGAGTTTGCAGACACTGCGCAGATCAAGGCGATGATCTCGTAACGCGCGGTTGGCAGCTGCACACATGTCTAACAGATCGGAGACGGCGTTTCGTCACTGTCACTGCAATCGGAAGGACCATTAACCGCGCTGGCCCACGCGCCAGCCCATCTCCCAGAAATCTGCCTCGAGCCGGGTGGCTTCCTTGAAGATCGCGATCAGCTCGGCCTGGCGGGCCGGCGTGGCGTAGAGATCGGCGAGATGGTCCAGGTGCGCCCGCGCCTTGGCAGCGACCTCCTGGTACGGCGCGCCGGCGTACTCGGCGATCCAGACGCGATAGGCATTCGTCGCAGCGTCCGCACCGGGGCGCGCGGCGAGCCGCGTTGCGATCTCCGCGTAGCCGATCACGCAAGGCGCAAGCGCCACCTTGAGCGCCAGCAGATCGCCGCGCATGCCGGTGTCGAGCACGTAGCGCGTATAGGCCAGCATCTCGGCCGCCGGAGGCGCCTGTTCAAGATCGGCCGGGGTGAGAGCCCAATCGGCACAGAGCTTCACATGCAGGTTCATCTCGACATCGAGGATGGCCGACAGGCCGGCCGCTGCCTCACGCATGTCGGCAAGTTTTGGCGACTTGTAGACCGCGAGCGCGTAGGCGCGCGCAAACTCGATGAGGAACAAATAGTCCTGAACGAGATAGTGACGAAACGCAGCTTCAGGGAGCGAGCCGTCCGCCAATCCATTCGTGAAGGGATGCTCGGTGTAGGCCCGCCACTCAACGGATGCTGCTGTCTTGAGACGCTCGAAGAAACTCACGATCTTTTCCGCCTGGCTTGCTTGTCTATGAACTTCTTTGGCTGGCTACCGATATCGCATTGCGAACCGAGGGGCCACGGTGGCAGTGCGGAAAATTGGTTAGCGTTGCGGATTGGGCCCACCCCGCGTCGAGGTGTTGGTGCGCACCGTCATCGAATCTTCACTCAGTCGCGAGCTTGAGAAGCTCGGAAACCTCAATTGCCAATTGCTTGTGTTCAGAACTTCCGCCCTTATGAGCGATACCAACTACCTGATTAAGATCATTCATGATCGGCCCCCCGCTCATACCATCAGATAGCACTGCAGAGACTTCCAACAGCTTCACTCCATGCCTCGTAGCGCTACCGTAGATTTGGCCCGGCCTTTTACTAAGCTGATCTCCCGGGGCGTAAGCGGGAAATCCAAGAGCGACGATATCGTCGTTTCGGCGGTCAGGCGACGTTACCACAGGCAAACTAAGGTAGTCGGCCGGAGGCACGTTATGCTCCAATATCATCAAGTCGCGGTTCGCACATACACGGCTCGACGGCCATGCCTTGTACTTCTTACCGGCATTACTTGGCCGAAAGAGATCTGCCTTCATCCCGGGAGGCAGCTTCGCTAGGACATGGTAAGCAGTCGTCAATCCCACACTTTCAAGGAAGAATGCTGTGCCTTGCGCACAATTTTCCACATCAACGAAGTACTCGACAACCCAAACTGATCGCTCGGCAATCTCATCGTACGTTGGAAGAATTTGAATCGGGGAGTTGGGAAACAGTTGATTGAACCGTTTACCGAGAGTCCGATAGGCGCCAAAGCTCCGCCCTCGAACCTGCGCAACCCATTCTAACCGCCCTCGAAGTACTTGTTCTAAGGTCGCGCTGGTATTGTATTTCTTTTGATAGAGACCTTGCGCCGTCGCTAAGCCTAGCTTCTCCGTTTTGTAGAGAGCAGCACGAAGGTTGCGCACAAAAGTGCGTCTCACATTCGTGAATTCATTTACTACAAGGCCCGTAACCTCCTTACGCGTTTTAGGACCAGCAAACCACACCTTGTCCGGAGCGATTTCAAAACCATTCAAGAGAAACACTTTGGAAAGCGCATCCGAAAGCTGATCTGGCTTTACTCTGCCCGGAATAGGCAGTCCGGCATTGAAGAGAGCCAGCGGCGGTGCGTAGCTTGAGAACGAAATATCGTCCGCATAGCGCGTGTATCTCAACCGATAGGTTTTCGCGAACTTCATCAGATCGCGATCAAGCCGGTAAGCGACTAAGTTTGAAAGAATCGGAGATGTCGGCGCACCTTGAGGAAGCTGATTTGCAGTAACGCAAATCGAACAAACGGCCGCTGCGGTGTCTTCCGGCACCCCCATGCTTAGCAGCATTCCGTTCACTCGGCGTCGAGATATCACGCCGAAAAAATTGCGAACGTCGATATTTAGAAGGAAGGGGCGCTTTTGGTGTTCATTAGCATTGGTAATCGCCCCCTTTTGCTTAATGAAACCGTGAACCGGCGCGCGGGGATTGTAGAGCTGAAGCAGCAGTTGGTGACTCTTCCGCTGAAGAAACTTGAGCCGGCGCTCCGGCACCATCAAGAGTCTCTTCCCGCCACGTCGCTTCGGCACGTGGACGTGCTTGTAACGATGGAAAGCGTGCTTTTCGAGAAACTTTCGTTCACCGGCGCCTATGCCGAGGAATGCATAGTACTCATTGGCGGACCCGAGTGCTTTGGGTAACATAGCCATAGTGAAAAGGCGCCCCCTCCTTCTCGCCCGATTGCAAAGCATTTCGGGCCGACAATCATGTTACCAACCGTTGAGTCAGACGCCGCAGTTACGACAGCGCGGTATGCGAGGGGGCGCTTGCCCAAGCAATACCTAAGATAATCGCGCCTCGCAATCACAACCAAGTTCATCTTTCGGACTAATCGATCATGCGACTCCACTAAGGTCTTCGGACGCTTCTGATCCACACAACGCGTTTGCAAGAATGATCCTGATCTCGCAAACGAACTGAAGGCCACCCATAACTGGCGAGTAGCGACGCCTGGAGTGTTAAGTGGGGGTGGTTCGTCGGCGGACCACTAGCTAGCCCCCTAGCGACCGATCCAATAGCAAGTCGAGGCCAAAGCATGTTGAGCCGAACTGAGGCTCGACACCTCTAGGCGGTCATGCGCAAGTCGCGACATGAAAGTGCTCGGCCATCGATAATGAGGCGCAAATCTATTGCGTGACATTGGCGCTAAGCCCTTGCCAGCATTGGTACAGTTGGGTGGGCTCGAACCACCGACCTCCTGTTCCACAGACAGGCGCTCTAACCAACTGAGCTACAACTGCATCCTGGTGAGCCGACCCTGGGGGGCGTCTGAAGAGCGCTTGCCGAGGGGGGCTGGACGGGGCGGAAACTAGTTTCAACGGGTGTTTTTGGCAAGGCCGCAAACGCCCGAAATCCTTGCGTAAACCACCTATTTCAAAACAAAACCCGGGCCTTTTGGGCCCGGGCTGGTGATTGGCGCCATGCCGGCCGATTTAGGCGGCGGGCGGATAGAACTTCGAGGCGCTGGCCTTGAGCGGCTCGGCGGTCGCGGACGCCACGCGCTGGCCGATCTCGGCGAGCTCGCGGGCCTGGGTCTGGAAGGTCTCGAGCTGCTTGCGGGTGTGGGCGGTCCACAGCTCGGCAGCCTCGGTCGGCGATTTCACGCCGAACAGCTCCTGGGCGAAATCCAGCGAAGCGCTGGTGTTGGCCTTCATGAACTCCACGACCTTGGCGGTGTATTCGCTGACGCCCTTGTTGGCGTTGGTGAAGACAGCCTCCATGGTGCCGTTCTGGCTTTCGGCCGCATCCTTGAACTTCGCATAGTGCTCGCGCGCCTGCGACACGCCCTTTTCGGCGAACGCACGCATCTGCTCGGGAACCTCGAACGGGATGATCGAGGCGGTGAACGGGTCATTCGCAGTCATGGTGTCCCTCACAATGATCTCTGAATAAGCGAGCCGCCCGTCACGAATGCCGCCGGGCGGCGGATGTCGTGGAACTCGGAACGGTTGAAAACGGAAGGCTCACCAACGTCCGGCAGTGTGACTGCGTAACATGTCAACATTGTGCATTGCACCGAAATTCCGGGGTGCGACGCGGCAATTTAATGTTCGCCAGGGGCGGAACGAAGTACCGCCGGGGTGACGGGATCCGGCTCGGGAGTCCTGATGGTCCCCACGAGGGCGGTGCGCGCCCTCTCCCGCTTGCGGGGGAGGGTTGGGGTGGGGGTGTATCCACATCGGGAAAGTCCCTGGGCGGAGAGAGCCCCCACCCGGCGCGTTGCGCCGACCTCCCCCGCAAGCGGGAGAGGTTGCACCGAGGCCGGGGGCGGCACTGGCGATCCCAAACCGACGCCATTCCGCCCTCAAAACCATCCTTGCACAGGCACGTCTGCGCGCGGCCTTGCGGGGGCCGCCGGATTAAGGTTATCGCGGCTTTGGAGGGCCCAGGCGGGCCCGGCCGGTGGACCTGCAGGCGGCCCGCGGGCCATACTAACCCTTTCTTAAGGCTGTCATTCCTCGACAGCCGGCTGCCACCCGAGACGTGACCAGAAGCAAGTCGGTTCGATGAGTCATTCGGATTTCCAGTTGCGAGGCGTGGGCGACCCGCGGCTGGCCGTGCATGCGACCTCGCCGCTGCCGGCCTGGCGGTGGTCGAGCGACGGCGCGCGGGTGGAATGGGCCAATCCGGTCGGCGCGCGCGCCTTTGGCGCGGCCAATGCCGCCGAGCTCGCTCTTCGCAATTTTGGGCCGGCCGACCAGCATCGCCGCCAGGTCGCGCAGCTCGCGCGCCGCCTCACGATCGACGCGGCGCCGCGGCTGGAACGGCTGCGCGGTTTTGGCTCAGCCCTCGGTGCGCTGATGACCTGCGCCTGCCAGCGGCTCGAATTTCCCGACGGCACGCAAGCGGTGCTGATCACCGCGATGGCCGACAAGGGCCGCTTCATGCCGCTGTCCGAACGGCTGCAACGGCTGGTCGACGGCGTCTCCATTCCCATGGCGGCGTTCGCGCCCGACGGCCTCTTCGTCGGCGCCAGCGACGCCGCGCGGCCCCTGCTCGGCTTTCACGATCTCACCGAAGCGGGCCTCGCGCAGGCGCGCAGCGAAGCGCTGCGCGATGGCCGGGCCGAGCTGCCGATCGGCATCGGCTACATGGTGCTGCAGCGGGTCGGCACTGGGGCCGATATCGGCCTGGTCGCGCTGATCGCGCCGCGGCCCGTTGCGCCGGAAGAGCCGGCTGCGGAGCCTGTCGCGGAAGAGACGACGGCCGGACCGGTTGAAACGGCAGCTCCGCTTCCTGTCATGGAGACAACGCCTTCCATCGTGGAAGCAGCGCCTGCCGTCGCGGAAGATGTGCCGCCGGCCGTGGTGGAAGAGATCGCTCCTGCTGTTTCTCCCGCGCCTCCGCCTGCAAGCGAGTTGCCCGCAGGTATCCCGCTGTTCGATGCCTTTGCCGAACCGCTCGACGAGCCGGCGCCATCAGCGCCCGTCGTCCCGACGCCGGAGGGACCTGCGAGCGACGTTGTCGCCGAGGATGCGCCGCCGGCCGAGACGCTTGTCGAAATTCCTATCGAGGTACCGGCCGAGACGCCGGTTGATAAGTCCGTGGACGACATCGTCCCGCCGCAAGCCGAGCCGATTCCAGGGGTCATGGACCAGCCTCCGCAAGCGGACGCCACTCCCGATGTGCCGCAGGCAGATCCGGTGCAAGCTGATGCGCCGGCCACGCCGCGGCATCACCCGCTGCGCTTCCTGTGGCAGATGGATGCGCAGGGCCGCTTCGTGCTCGGCTCCGACGAGCTCGTCCGCCTGATGGGCGCGCACACCGCAGCCGGCTTCGGCCGCCCCTGGACCGAGATCGCCGAAGAGTTTGCACTCGATCCGCAAGGCCGCGTCGAGAAGGCGATGGCGACGCGCGACACCTGGGCCGGCATCGTCGTGAGCTGGCCGGTCGACGGCGGCGAGCGCCTGCCGGTCGAGCTGGCGGGGCTTCCTGTCTACGACCGCGAGCGAAACTTTGCCGGCTTCAAGGGCTTTGGCGTCTGCCGCGATCTCGACGGCCTGAACCGGCTCGACGCGCTGCGCCGCTTCGAGCTGTTCACCGAGCCCGCGCCGACGCCGCAGCGCCTCTCGGCCGATATCGTTCCACCGGACGATGAGAGCGAGCCTGCGCCCGAGCCGCCGGCGGCGGAGCCTGACGCGCCTGAACCGGTTGCCGAGCTTGCTGATGAGCCGGTCGCCGAAATCGCCGAGCCAGTCGACGTGCTCCCCGAGCCGATTGCCGAACAGCCTGAACCCATCACCGACGCGACTTCACAACAAGCCGATCTGGAAACGCAAGTGGATACGCCCTTGGACACGCCTCCCAACGTCGTGCCGTTCCGCCCGTCCGCCGACGGCAAATCGCCGGTGCTGACGCCGGTTGAAAACTCCGCCTTCAACGAGCTTGCCCGGCAATTGTCCGAACGGCTCGAACGCGAGCGCGACGCGGCCGAAGTTTTCGTCGCGCCGCAGGAGATGGCGCAGACGGTGGTCGAAGAGCCGCCAGCCTCTGCGCCCATCGAAGCGACGCCGCATGCGCCGGTGGAGTGGCTGACCGAGCCCGAGCCTGCACCGCGCGGCGACAGCAGGCGCGACCGCGCTCTGCTCGACCTGATGCCGACAGGCATCCTGATCTACCGGCTCGACCGCCTGCTCTACGCCAACCCGGCGTTCCTGGCGCGCATCGGTTACGACAGCCTCGGATCGCTGGAAGAGGCCGGCGGCCTCGACGCGCTCTATGTCGCGCCGGGCGTCTCGTCGGCGAGCAGCACGTCGCAAGCCGGCACGCCCGTGACGATCAGCGCCAGCGCGGAGGAAACGTCCGACGTCACGGACGCGCATCTGCACACCATCAGCTGGGACGGCGAGAACGCGCATGCGCTGATCTGCGCCGCGCCGAGCATGCAAGCGGCACCGATCGCTGGGCCCGCGCCGGTGATGGCCCCCGTCGTTTCGCCGATGGAGCCGCCGGAGCCGGAGCTCGAACCCGGCCACGCCGACGCCGAGGACCTCGCCGCCATTCTCGACACCACGGCCGAGGGCATCGTCATGTTCGATGCCGAAGGCAACATCCACGCCTGCAACCGCAGCTCGGAAGCGCTGTTCGGCTATGACGGCGAGACGCTGCTGCAGCAGAATCTCGCGACGCTGTTCGCACCGGAAAGCCATCCGATCATCTCCGACTATCTCGACAGCATCCGCAGCGAGAACATCGCGAGCCTGCTCGACCACGGCCGCGAGGTGCTGGGACGCGAGAGCAAGGGCGGCCTCATCCCGCTCGCCATGACCATCGGCCGCACCCGGCCCGACGGCCCGAACTTCTTCGCCGTGTTCCGCGACCTCTCGCAGAGCAAGAAGGGCGAGAACGAACTGCAGCAGGCGCAGCGCGTCGCCGACCGCGCGGCGAGCGCCAAGGCCGACATGCTGGCGCGCATCAGCCACGAGGTGCGCACGCCGCTCAACGCCATCATCGGCTTTGCCGAGGTGATGATCTCCGAGCGCTTCGGCGCGCTCGGCAACGAGCGCTACGGCGAATACATGAAGGATATCCGCGCCTCCGGCGAGCGCGTCACCGCGATCATCGACGATCTCATGGAGCTGACGCGGATCGAGACCGGCAAGCTCGAGCTCGCCTTCGCCAACCTCAACCTCAACGACCTGGTCGAGGCCTGCGTGGTGGTGATGCAGCCGCAGGCCAACCGCGAGCGCATCATCATCCGCACCTCGCTCGCGCATGCGCTGCCGCAGGTGACGGCCGATGCGCGCGCGGTGCGCCAGGTCGCGATGAATCTGATCGGCAATTCCATTCGCCTCGCCAGCGCCGGCGGCCAGGTGATCGTCTCCACCGCGCTCACCGACCGCGGCGAAGTGGCCTTGCGCATTCGCGATACCGGCCATGGCCTGAGCGAACAGGAGGTCGCCGCCGCGCTGGAGCCGTTCCGTACCCCGCCGCCGCCGGATGCCTCCGACAGCACGGGGCTGAGCCTGTCGCTGACCAAGGCCCTGGTCGAAGCCAACCGCGCGAAGTTCAATATCAAGAGCGCGGGAAATTCCGGCACGCTGATCGAAGTCGTGTTCGCGCCGGCGCTGACGCGGGCGTAGTCTCTCGTCGTCATTGCGAGGAGCGAAGCGACGAAGCAATCCAGAGTCTCTCCGCGGAGATAGTCTGGATTGCTTCGCTTCGCTCGCAATGACGGCGTGGAGGGAGCTCAGCGCGCCGGCGAGGCTTGTCCGCGCGGCGGCACCACCGCGCGCACCGTGGCGAGGCCGTGCCATTTGCTGCCCATCAGCAGCGGGCCGAACGCGATGACAAAACCTGCATAGGCCGTGATCCAGCAGAACGCAGCGACATGCAGCAGCGCCTGGCTGCTCTCCGGATGCACCACCGCGCAGACCCGCGCCAGCGCGGCCGTGATGATCGCGGCGTAGATCACTTGCGTTGCGACCGAGGCCTTCAGCGCCTGCCCGGTATGGCCGAGGCTTGCGCGCGTCATCACCGCGAGCGTCATGGTTCCGGCGGCGCCCGCCATCCAGGCATGGATGCCGGCGCTCGGCGGCAGCACGCCGAAGCTCGCGGCGGCATTGAGCAGGAATCCGAACGGCACGAAGGCGTAGCCGATGTGCAGGATCAGCAGCAGCCGCTCCCGCGTGGTGCGATCACCGGCCCAGCGGGCGAGCCGCACCAGATGCAGCGCGCCGATGAGACCCATCGCAACGCCCGTGGCCGTGCTCAGCGGACTTGCGATCCAGGAGATCAGCGACAGCGCGGTGAGGCCGATCACGATGCCGTCGAAACGGCCAAACGGCACCGGCAGGCGGCCGGGATTTTCCTTCACCAGCCAGTTGCGGGTAAAACTCGGGATGATGCGGCCACCGATCAGCGAGAGCAGGATCACGATCACGGCGATGCCGATGCGGATGCTGTAAT
Organism: Pseudomonadota bacterium; assembly: GCA_023390955.1. Taxonomy (GTDB): domain Bacteria; phylum Pseudomonadota; class Alphaproteobacteria; order Rhizobiales; family Xanthobacteraceae; genus Bradyrhizobium. The sequence goes on along the minus strand of JAEWBW010000598.1, from coordinate 7,019 downwards.
CGGCTGCGCCCTCGAAATGCGCCTCGAGGTGGAAGGCGACATTGCCGGCGAGCAGCATCAGCACCAGCATCACCACCGGCAGATTGCGCCAGTTCTTGCCCGCCGCGATCTCGCGGACGGCAGCGGCCACGACCAGCGCCAGGAAGGCGGCATCGACGGCGAGCGCAAACGCCCAGCCGACGTCCGCCGAGACCGTCACCGCGATGCGGCCTGCGAGCCACACGACGGCCAGCGTCACCAGCGGCGTGCCCTGCAGCGGCAAGCGCCCGGTCCAGTTCGGGATCGCCGTGAACAGGAAGCCGGTCACCACGGCCGGCAGGAAGCCGTAGAGCATCTCGTGCACGTGCCAGTCGCGCGGCGCAAAGGCGGAGCTGACCGACAGCTCTCCGTAAAACACCGGAAGCCAGACCAGGATCGACAGGGCGGCCTGCACCGCCGCCAAGAGGAAGAACAGCCGAAAGCTGTGCGCGAGCAGCGGCCAGCCGCTGAATTGTCGGGAACGGGGACCAGCCATGATCAAACTCCGGCTCAAACGGGCATATGCACAAAAATACCGACGCCGGGGCGCCCCGTTTTGAGCTAACGCAAATTGCCGGGCGAATGCCGTGCGATCACCTGTTCTTGAGCCTCCTTCCTGAGCCTGCGCCCGGAGACGAAATGGCCAAGGTCGACACATCGCTGGTTGCGCACCTGCCGCTGTTTGCCGGCTTCACGGCCGAACAACTGGAGGAGATTTTGCGCGAGGCGCGTTCGTCGCGTCATGCCAAGCACAGCGCGATCTTCGCGCAGGGCGAGGACGCGACCTCGTTCTTCCTGCTGCTGCATGGGCATGTCCGCGCCACCAAGACCACGCCGTCCGGCGAGCAGATCGTGGTGCGCTACGTCGCGCCCGGCGAAACCTTTGGGCTCGCGATGGCGATCGGGCTGACGCAATATCCGGCGACCGCGACGGCCGTCGACGACAGCGTGGTGCTGGCCTGGCCGACCGGCGCCTGGCCGCGGCTGGTCGAGAGGTTTCCGGCGCTCGCCGCCAACACGCTGCAGACCGTCGGCACAAGGCTGCAGGAAAGCCACAGCCGTATCCTGGAAATGTCGACCCAGCAGGTCGAGCAGCGCGTCGCGCATGCGCTGCTGCGGCTCGCCAAGCAATCCGGCAAGAAGCTCGACCACGGCATCGAGATCGACTTCCCGATCAGCCGCCAGGACATCGCGCAGATGACCGGCACCACGCTGCACACGGTGAGCCGCATCCTGTCGGGCTGGGAGAGCATGGGTCTGGTCGAAAGCGGCCGCCAGCGCATCATCCTGCGCGAGCCGCACAAGATCTTTGTGCTGGCCGAACATCGCAGCGACGGCGAGCCTTCCTAAGGAGCCCGGAGCGATCCGGGTGAGGGCCGCGTTCACTCGCGGTGACTGCTTCCCTCACCCAGACTCCGCGCTGCCCCCCGCGCAGACCCTCCTCCTCAGGCCGGCACGCATTCGCACAATGCGGCCAGAAATGCCTCGCGATCGATGCCGTGCTCGCGGCAGGCGTCGTCCACCGTGTGAAAGCACGCGATGGGGCAACCGACGCACGCCATCTTGAACTGCAGGAACACGCGGATCGTGTGCGGTGCAGAGCGCATGATGTCGTCGACGAGATCGTCAGGTTGAAAGGGCATGACGTTGACGATAGCGGCGGAGCGGCCGCGATCTTTGTCGGAGAGCAAGCTGATGCGAGTTCCCCGTCATTCCGGGGCGCGCAAAGCGCGAGCCCGGAATGACGATTACACCGCGCGGCTGTGCAACTGCTTGGCCGCGTCGAGATGGGCGTCGAAGGCGGCGGCGACGCTGCGGACGAGGAAGCGGGAGTCACGGCTGACCGCGAGCCGCGCGCCCTCCAGGCTGACCACGCCATCGGCGAGCAGGCCCTGCAGCCGTGGCGCCGATTGCAGCATGGCGGCCGGCGCCGTGCCGTGCCGGGCGCAGATCTCGCCGAGATCGGCGCCGAAATCGCACATGATGCGTTCGATAATGTCGGCGCGCAGCCGGTCGTCCTCGGTCAGGCGATAGCCGCGCACGCTGGCGAGTCGCTCCTCCTTCACCGCTTTCGCATAGGCGGCGATATTCACCTCGTTCTGGACGTAGCCTTGCGGAAGATGCCCGATCGCGCTGGCGCCGAAGCCGAGCAGGAGGTCGCTGGCATCGGTGGTGTAGCCCTGGAAATTGCGCCGCAGCGTGCCGCCAAGGAACGCCTGCGCCATGGGGTCGCCGGGCAGCGCGAAATGATCGAGCCCGATCTGCACATAGCCCGCTTGCTTCAATGCGTCCGCGATGGCGCAGGCCTGGTCGTGGCGCGCCAGCCCGTCGGGCAGTACAGCCTCGTCGATCTTGCGCTGGTGCTTCTTGAAGTTCGGGACATGGGCATAGCCGAACACCGAGAAGCGGTCTGGCATGAGCTCGAGTGAGCGCTGCACGGTGTCGAGGCAGGAGGCGATGGTCTGATGCGGCAGCCCGTAGATCAGGTCGAAATTGACACCCATGATGCCGGCGCGGCGCAGGCCATGCGTGACCGAAGCGGTTTGCTCAAAGCTCTGCACCCGGTTGATCGCCTTCTGCACGCGCGGATCAAAACTCTGCACGCCGAGGCTGGCGCGGTTGACGCCCGACAGCGCCAGCGCAGCCGTCATCTCCGATGTCAGCGTGCGCGGGTCGATCTCGACCGCGATCTCGGCCGATGGCGTCACGAAGAACGCCTGGCGGATTTCAGCCATCAGCTCGGCAAAGGCCTCCGGCGACACGATGGTCGGCGTGCCGCCGCCGAAATGGATGTGGCCGGCCTTGATGCGTGTGCCGATCGTCTCCGCCACCAATGCGATCTCGCGGCGGAGCGTCTTCTGATAGGCCTCGATCAGATTGTCGCGGCGCGCGATCTGGGTGTGGCAGCCGCAGTACCAGCACATCTCGCGGCAGAACGGCACGTGCAGATAGAGTGAAGCGCTGGCCTTGGCCGGGATCTGCGCCAACCATTGCGCATAGGTGCCGGCACTGATACCGGGCGAGAAATGCGGCGCGGTCGGGTAGCTCGTGTAGCGCGGCAGACGTTCGTCGCCGTAGGAAGCCGCAAGATCCGCTCTCATCTCTGATCCATTCGCCAGTCGGGGGGGGGGGCGCCGGGATGGCGCCAAATCCGGGAATGGCATGGGGTTACCCCGACGCTCAGTGATCCACCTTGCGCTCGCTCAAAGTCAGCTGCGAACAGCGCCGGAAAGCTTGCGCTTGCGCAAAGCAGGCACGCCGGTTTTCAGCCATGCTGGCGTTAACACTGCAGATACCATCCGGAGCTGACGTCATGGCGCTTCTCGCACTCACCCTCACCTTGCTCGGCGTTCGCGGCCACATTCCCCGCTTCGACGATTTTCGTCCCATCCCGGCGCCCCACGCCAACATGGCCCCGCTGTTTCGTGCGATGGCCGCCATCGTCGCGCTCTTTGCCGTGCTAGCGCTCGCGATCTGGGTGATGGTGTGGTTCGCGGTGCAGGTGTTCTAGTTAACGCATCACCAACGCGAATAAGTTGCGAAGCCGCGCGAACCACCGCGCGGCTTTTTCGTTTGTGCATTTTAAAATCACTCGGGCGAAGCGCTTAAGTAATGTTGCGTAGGTCGATCGCGGCGAAAGTTTGTCGCAGCGCAAACCTTCTTGCCGGCATCGGCGCACACTGCATCCCGTCATCAAAACCACTTCAGATGAAGGATGCTTCCGATGTTCACCCGCAGAGCCGCATTGATCAGCGCCGCCGCGACAGCCTTGATGCTGGCGACGCCCGCCTTCGCCGCGCCCGAGCTCAAGCTGCCGCGTCAGAAGGTCGAACTGGTCGCACCGCCCTTCGTGCACCCGCATGAGCAGGCCACGAAGGAAGGCCCGAAGATCGTCGAGTTCAAGCTCTCGGTCGAGGAGAAGAAGGTCGTCATCGACGACAAGGGCACGACCTTCCAGGCCATGACCTTCAACGGCTCGATGCCGGGCCCGCTGATGGTCGTGCATGAAGGCGACTATGTCAAGGTGACGCTGGTCAATCCCGACACCAACTCGATGCCGCACAATGTCGACTTCCACTCCGCGACCGGCGCGCTCGGTGGCGCCGAGCTGACCCTGGTCAATCCCGGCGAACAGGTCACGCTGCGCTGGAAGGCAACAAAGACCGGCGTGTTCGTCTATCACTGCGCGCCGGGCGGCCCGATGATCCCCTGGCATGTCGTCTCCGGCATGGCCGGCGCCGTGATGGTGCTGCCGCGCGACGGATTGAACGACGGCAAGGGCAAGGCGCTGAAATACGACAAGGTCTACTACATCGGCGAGCAGGACATGTACGTGCCGCGCGACGAGAAGGGCAACTTCAAGTCCTACGAGTCCCCGGGTGAAGCGTACAACGACACCGAGGAGGTGATGAAGAAGCTGATCCCGAGCCATGTCGTGTTCAACGGCAAGGCCGGCGCGCTCACCGGCAAGAACGCCCTGACCGCCAATGTCGGCGAGAACGTGCTGATCGTGCATTCTCAGGCCAACCGCGACAGCCGCCCGCACCTGATCGGCGGCCATGGCGACTATGTCTGGGAGACCGGCAAGTTCGGCAACGCGCCGGAAGTCGGGCTCGAGACCTGGTTCATCCGCGGTGGATCTGCGGGAGCTGCACTCTACAAGTTCGCGCAGCCCGGCATCTACGCTTACGTGACGCACAATCTGATCGAGGCCGTCAATCTCGGCGCCACCGCGCACTTCAAGGTCGAAGGCAAGTGGAACGACGATCTGATGACCCAGGTGAAGGCGCCTGCGGACATCCCGGCTCCCAAGACCAACTGACGACGACAAGGGGCCGGTTCATCACCGGCCCCTTCTTCTTTCGGAGGTTCACCATGCTGATCGCATTCAAATTGAAGTTGGCGCTGGCCTGCGTTGCCGGACTTGCCGGACCGATTGCGGTCGCGCCGCTCGTCTCCGACGCCACCTTGCGCAGCAGCGCGATCTCGGGCGAGCCGGCAACCGTCGCGATCGCGCGTGGCCAGTTCGCCTATCGTCCGGCCGGTGATTTCACCCGGGCAGGAAGACAGGCCGAGGCGCCGTTGCGCATGGTGCAGTTCAAGAAGCCGCTGCACATCATGCGGCATCAGGTGTCGTCCGCCGACTATCAGCTCTGCGTGCAGGACGGCACCTGCCGCGGTTTCGACCGCGGCGTGGTGGTCGCACCCAATCTCCCGGCGGTGCAGGTGAGCTGGCACGATGCCAATGCCTATGCCGGCTGGCTGTCACGCAAGACCGGCGTGCACTACCGCCTGCCGAGCGACGAGGAATGGGCCTACGCCGCAGGCAGCAAGTTCAAGGACGATGGATTGCCGGTCGATGCCGACGATCCCGCAAAGCGCTGGATCAGCCGCTATGAGCGCGAATCCGATCGCAACTTCTCCGACACCGCAGCTTCCCCGTTCGGCCGCTTCGGCGTGAACGAGCACGGCATTGCCGATCTCGCCGGCAATGTCTGGGAGTGGACGACGACCTGCTTCGTCCGCGCGCGGCTCGACGAGACCGGCGACGGCGCACGCGACCGGATCAATTGCGGCGTCCGCGTCGCGCAGGGCGTCCACCGCGCCTACGTCACCGACTTCATCCGCGACGCCCGCGCCGGCGGCTGCGCGCAGGGCATCCCGCCGTCCAATCTCGGCTTTCGCCTGGTGCGCGAGGAGCCGTCATGGATGGTGCGGCTGGAGAAGGCGTGGACGGTGAGGTCGTAAGCCGCCACTGTCGTTGCGAGCTGCGTAGCCCGGATGGAGCGCAGCGTAATCCGGGATCAGCACCCGCGAACTCCCCGGATTGCGCTTCGCTCCATCCGGGCTACAGGCTCCGTCATTGCGAGCGCAGCGAAGCAATCCAGACTGCCTCTGAGGAAGCAGTCTGGATTGCTTCGTCGCTTCGCTCCTCGCAATGACGGCGTGGCCTCAAATCTCCCGCGCGAACATGCGGAAGCCGGGGGCGCCGATGAGGGCTTCGAAGGCGGCGTCGCGCTTTTCGTCGGCTAGCACAAAACCGGCCTTGGTGTAGCAGCGCTCGGCGGGCTCGTTGCCGATCAGAAACGAGATGGTGGCGCGGCGGAAGCCGGCCGAACTGCCGCGTTCGAGCGCTTCGGCGATCAGGGCCTGCACGAGGCCGCGCGCGCGGTGGCTTTGACCTTGATCCTTCGCGACATGTTCGATCATCCAGTCAGTCTCGCCGCCCTGCACCCAGCAGCCGCGAACATAGGCGCCGCGCTGGCGGATCGCTTCGAGCTCATGGTCCGTCAATCCCGTCGCGGCGCCGACCTCCTCGATCGCACGCCACGCCGCGGGGCCCGTGCCGCCCGCCGGCAGTGCACACAGCGCAGCGGCCGGCTTGCCGTCGGCTTCGGCGATCAAAAATTGCGAGACGTGCCACATCGATTCCGCATGCGCGATCGCGATGCGCGTCACGAAATCGCGGGTTCGCGGCTCGGGCCAACCGAGCGCAATGTCGAACCAGCCGCGCGGACGGTAGCCGCGCTGCGCCGACAGGATGGTGGTGGCGATGAAGGGAGCGTCGTCGGGACGCGCTGACCGTATCGTCATGCGCGCCCCAATCGGTTGGTCTCAGGTGTTCTTCAGAGCGACGCGGAATTCCGCTTCGGTCTTGGACTTGACCTCGTCGAGCGAGACGCCGTCGGCGAGCTCGATCAGGGCCATGCCGCCATCGCCATGCTTGTCGATGGTGAAGACGGCGAGATCGGTGACGACCATGTCGACCACTCGCTCGCCGGTCAGCGGCAGATTGCACTGCTTGAGCAGCTTGGCGCCGTCCTTGGCGGAGTGCTCCATCACCACGATCACGCGCTTGACGCCGGCGACGAGATCCATCGCGCCGCCCATGCCCTTGACCATCTTGCCGGGGATCATCCAGTTGGCGAGATCGCCGTTCTGGGCCACCTGCATGGCGCCGAGGATCGACAGGTCCATGTGGCCGCCGCGGATCATGCCGA
>JAEWBW010000589.1 GCA_023390955.1 Pseudomonadota bacterium | reverse complement strand
AATTGAAGCCCGGCTTGCCAAACAGCTCGCCCCAGCGCGTCTGCGCGGATCGAGCCGTCGGGGCGGCCGACGCACGTGAGATGAACAACGACCTGGACCAGTTCCGTATCTCCGCAACCAGGTTCTTCAGCAAGGTCGCACGATAATAGGCAGACGACAGCACCAGCGGGATATGCCTGTTGATGAAATTGTCCGCAGTCGCCAACTTCTCCCGCGCCGCATGATATTCGCCGAACCATTGCGGATCGGCTTCCAGGATGATCCGCTTCGGCTTGGTATCGGCATAGAGATATTGGACCAGGGCCAAAAACTCCTCCGGCTGCTCGCCTGCCCAGCCGAAGAATGAGTAACCCGGAATCCGTTGCGCTGTGAGCACATGCGAATCTCCGAAGACCGCGTTCGTCGGGTCGCTGCTCGCCGAGTGGCGCAGAAAGTGGTAGGCAATCGGCTCGTATTGACGCGACGTTCGTGAGTACCATTCCGCGAAGGAGACGACGGCCAGCATCGTGCACAGCAGCAGCGCGAGGCGCATACCGCTAGAACTGGAAATAGATGAAGGCATTTGAATTGCCGCCGGAGGTGAGAATGAGAGCGATTGCGGCCAGCACCCCGACAAACACCACGGTTTTGTAGCGCACGAGCGGTATCGGCCTGAGGAAATCCTCCTGCCGCTGGGTGAACAGGTAGCGATACCCAAACATCTGCGCGGTGTTAGGGCCGAATAGCATCACGAGCCAGGCGACCGCCAGCGTGTACAGCGTCGTGTTGTCGATCGACACAGCACCGGGGTAGGCCAGTGAGCGGATGATACGGCCGGCAGCGGGAAGGTCCGCAGCGCGGAAGAAGACCCAGCCGATCAAGACAACCCCAAGCGTCACAAGGTGACCGGCCAGAATGCCGACCTTGGACTCCGACAAGGCTTTTGGCCGGGCCGCATTCCACACATGATTGGCGACGAGAGCCACGCCATGTAACAGACCCCAGACCACGAAGGTCCACCCCGCCCCGTGCCATAGTCCTCCGAGCGTCATGACGAGGAGCAGGTTGGTATAAGTGCGATGGCGGCTGCCGCGGCTTCCCCCCAGAGGGATGTAGAGATAGTCGCGCAGGAATCGGGACAGCGTGATGTGCCAGCGCCGCCAGAACTCGATAATCGAGGAGGCCTTGTACGGCGAATAGAAATTGACCGGCAGCGTCAGCCCGAGCATCCAAGCCAACCCGATGGCCATGTCGGAATAGCCCGAGAAGTCGAAATAGATCTGCGCAGCATATGCCGCCGTCGCCAACGCCGCGTCCTGGCCAGTGACGAGGCTCGACGTTGCAGCCCCATAGATGCGATCGACCGTTGGCCCGAGTTGATCGGCGATCGCGACCTTCTTGAACAGGCCGACGAAGAAGATGCACAGGCCCGTCACGAAGCTGGACATCGAAATCGTCCTCAGCGCCATGAACTGAGGCAGCATCTCCGTATAGCGAATGATCGGCCCTGCGATCAGTTTCGGAAACAGCGTGATGAAAGCGAGGTACTTGGCCAGCGAGCCGCGCTCTACCCGCCCGGAGTGAACATCCGAGAGGAATGCAATCTGCTCGAACGTGATGAATGAGATCGCGAGAGGCAGAACGATGTGGTGCAGGCTGAATGGCAGGCCGAACAGCTGGTCGAAATTCTCGACCGTGAAATTCCAGTACTTGAAGTAGCCGAGGGCCAGCAGATTGGCGGCAATTCCCACCGCGAAGAGCCGAGGTCTCGCGCCCTTCTCGATGTAGGTCGACAGCACGAAGTTAAAGAGCGCCGAGATACCGAGTAGAAAAACATAGGCCGGGACGAACCACGCGTAGAAAACCGTCGACGCGGTGATCAGGAGAACGGGGTAGATTCGTGCGCCACCGAGGCGCGCGAACGAAGCAGCGAGGAGCAAGGCGGGGAGAAAGCCGAACAAGAACGAGAGACTGGAGAACAGCATCAAATCGACTTCTGATTTGCCGTCGGAAGTTCGTTCAACGAGATCACGATTTGACCGAGTGGCAATCGGCAAGCCCTGACTGCCGCAGATCCAATTCGCCCTGAATCTGGCGGCTCTCGACGTACTCTCTGGGGTGGAGCGGCTGGGGCATGAGCCGTTGGACGAAGTTCATTGCGGGACTGCCAGGCACAGCTTTTGATGAGTGCCCGGCACTTACCACAATCAACAATATTTGGAAACGCCTGGAAATGACTCCTGCTCATGCCTTTGCCGGCGTGGCCAGCTCACGCAAAGCTCCGTCGTAACGATGGCTTGTTCCGGCTTGACCCATTTGGGTCATGCGGGCGATCTGCCTATGGTGACGAATTCTGCTCGCGGCATTTTTAAATCAGCCGGGTTCCGTCGGATTGAGACCAAGGAATTTCATGATGAACGCCTGCTTCGGGCAACGGCCGCCCGGTCGCGCTCCCCGCGCTGCAATATTTGTCTTCGCGGCCGTCGCTTTGCTGTCGGCCCCGGCGCCGGTCTGCGCGTCCGAGGGCAGCGAACGGTGTGCCAACATGAAGGACGAATATTCGCCGGACGTCGCGATCGAGAGTTGCCGCGCGCAGCTACGCACCAATCCCGACACGAAGAACCTTGCGATCATTCACAACAATCTCGGCATCGCCTACAAGCAAAAGGGCGATACGGCCCGCGCGCTCAGCGAATACGCCGAATCTATCCGGCTCAATCCGCGCTACGCGCATCCCTATTCCAATCGCGGAAATCTGTATGCCGACAGGAAGGAATTCGACCGCGCGATGGCCGAATACAACGAGGCGCTGCGCCTCGATCCCCAACATGGAAACGCCCTGGCCGGGCGGAGTTTCGTCTTCTACAAGCGGCGCGATTTCGACCAGGCGCTGGCGGACGCCGAAAAGTCGATCAGGTCCGATCCTGACGCCTCCCGCGGGTATCTCGCACGCGGCAACGCCATATACGCAAAGGGCGACACCGACGGCGCGATCGCCGATTACGGACGGGCTCTGGCGCGCGCAGACTCCGCCAAGACCAAGTCGACGCTCTACTTCAACCGCGCCAATGTCTATGCCGCGAAGAAGGATAACGACCGCGCGATGGCGGACTATGACGAGTCGATCCGCCTCGACTCCCGTTCGTCAGACGCCCGTCGCCGCCGCGCGCTGCTTTACCTGGCGCAGAAGAATCCCGATCTTGCCCTCGCCGATCTGGTCGAAGCCATCCGTCTCGATCCGAATTCCACAGAGGCCTATCTCGACCGCGCGCAGCTCTATCTGGACAGGAAAGACTTCGACAAGGCCGTCGCCGATTGCGACAAGGCGATCGCTATCGACCCCTCGTCGATGGGCTACTACAAGCGCGGTCTGGCCTATCAGTACAAGAAGGACTTCGATCGGGCGATTGCGGATTTCGACGCCACCATTCGGCTCGAACCAAAAGCCAACAACGCCTTCCTGATGCGGGGCAACATCTACCGCGCCGTCAAGAAGAACTACGATCGCGCCATCGCGGACTACGACGAGACCATCCGAATCGACGCGAACAGCACCGCGGCCTATTTCGGCCGCGGACTGTCGCGCAACCGCATGGATGACTACGACCGCGCCATCGCGGATTTCGGCGACGCAATCCGGCTCGACGCCAAGTCGCCCGGCGCGTTCGCCGCGCGGGCAGATTCGTATTGGGCAAAGGACGACAAGGCGAAAGCGCTGGCGGATTTCGACGAGACCCTGCGGCTGGCGCCCGAATCCGCCACGACCCTGCGTCAGCGCGGGATCTTGCGCCTGTACGGAACCTCTGCGGCCGCAGCCCTGCCTGATCTGACCAAGGCTGCGGATCTCAACCCGAAGGACGGCTACAGTGCGCTGTGGCTCGAGATCGCCCTGCGCAAGAGCGGCCAAAGTGGTCGGCTGGCGCAGACGCGCGGGCAGCTCGATCTGACGACCTGGCCCGGACCGTTGTTGCGTGTCTTCCTTGGCGAGCTCGATCCGAAGGAAGCCAACGCGATGGGCAGGGATCCGGACTCCACCAAGGACAGCGAGCAGTCCTGCGAATCCACGGTCTATCTTGCGGCCTTTGTCAGCCTGAAGGGCGAGGATTGGCGCGCCATCAAGCTGTTCCGAAACGGACTCAACTGCCCAGCCGGCTTCATTGAGCGGCGTGCCGCGCAGGCCGCTCTGCGATCGCTCGGCGAGAAGCCATGATCATCCTGGAGCGAAAGTAACTCGCTGCTAGATTTCGAGCTCGACATGCTGCCGCAGCTTGAACACCAGGTCCGGCAGCGCCTGGCGAAACCGCTTGGCTTGCTCGAACGTGGTCGAGAACGGCGCAAACGTGATCATCGCGTTCCAGTGCTGATAGCCGTAAACGGTGATCGAGGTGCCGGTCGCGGGAAAGCCGTCGATCTTCTGCAGTTCGCCGTGAACGAGCGAAGCGATTGCGTTGGCAGGCAGACGGCGCTTGCCGCTCGGGCCGACGGGGGCACGATCGAGCGGCGACAACTCTTCGTCCTCTTGCGCGGCGGCACTCGGCCGCTTCGGATTGTTCGATGGCGAACCCTTGTCTGACGAACCCTTGCCTGACGAAGGCTTGCCCGACGTGGGCTTGGCATCCGCCACAGGCTCGTCGGCCGGGGATGCCTTGTCGGCCGCCCCCCCGTGGGCCGGCTCGATCGCCGGGATCGTCGGTGGCGCCTCGGCGAGCGGCGGAGGTACAGCGGCGGATTGGCTGGCGCGCTTGCCGCCTCCCAAAATGCCGCTGATCATCGCGACCAGGCCAGCGTCCTTTCCGTCCTCGCTCATCACCACTCCCTGAACCTGCCCGGCTGTGGGCAGGCTGTTGCGTCCAGCATCCCCGATGCCCGCGGGGAATGCCACCGCTTTTGGCGCGGCATCATGATGCGGTTAATGCACGGCCGAACGTGCGGCCTGCACCCAGCCGGTGGCGCTGATCTGCCTTGCATATTTTTCCCGGTGACAAAGCCGGTCGGCCTTCTACACTTGCGCAAGCTCGGCTCTCCCCGAGCTGCGAGGCCGCGACGTCATGAGTACCGACAAGCCGATTGAGGACGTCCTCGCAGGCCTACGTGCCGGCAACACGGGCGTGACCGCCCTTTCGTCCCCGGCCGAAGATTTTGGTCATCTCAGCGACCAGAGCGTGCTCCGGCTCTACGAGAGCATCCGGCACCAGGTCGACGCCGACAAGGCGCTCGGCACCAAATATCGACTGGTCGGGCGTGCCGCCCGGGAGCGCGCCGAAAAGCTGCGCGAAGAGCTCACCCGCCGCGAGCTGAAGTTCACACCGATCGTGTGGACCTAGCGGCCTGCCGGAGCGGCTCGCTTGCCGTTGAGCGCGCGGCGACCGCGGGTTAGGATGCGTTTTTTCGGTAGAACTATTTTTTTCAGGAGGCGCATTTGAAAGCAGTGAATTTCATCATGGCCATGACCTTCGCATCCTCGGCGCTCGTCGGCCCGGTCCCCGCACGCGCGCAGGCGCTGGTCGATCCCACCAAGGTTGCACCTGAATTTCGCGAGGCTGCCGAGAAGCGACGCGCCGAGCAGTTGCGGCAGCGCGAATGCGCCCTGAAGGCTGATCTCGAGAAGGTGCTGCCGAGGGATCGCACCGCTTTTCTCAACCAGTGCCTCGAGAAGCTGGCAGCCAAGCAGTAGGCGTCATCGTCCTGCCGGACGCGACAGTTCTTCGCAGATGCGAAGGCATCCGGAGCCTTGACGGCTACTGTGCATGGGGTTGTTTTCCACATCTTGCCGGCGGCCCCTCTCCGATAGGAAGGAACCCCCGACCCAACCGGGCGTTGCACCTTTTTGGAGAAAGGTCATGGCGGCGCTCGGCTACGTCCTCATGGGTTGGTTAGGCCTCAATCTGGCGATCGTGGCGCTGATGGTCTGGCGCGTGATCCCGCCGAAGCACTATCGCGAGAACTACCAGCGCATCCGGCTCCACGCCGTTCCCATTCCCGTGACGTCGCGGCGCGCTTTGCGCCGCGCCTGATCACTCGGCCGCCTTCGCCTCGACAAGCTCCGCCCGGTCCGTCCGGATCCACGCCACCGCCAGCTCCCACGCCACCGCCAGGATGATCGGCCCGATGAACAGGCCGACGAGGCCGTGCGCCAGCGTGCCGCCGATCACGCCGACGAAGATCACGATGGTCGGCGTGGTCAGCCCGCGACCCATCACCAGCGGCTTCAGCATCGTGTCGATGAATCCGACGACGACGAGGAAGACGGTCAGCAGCAGCGCCGTGGTGACGTCCTTGGCGGTCCAGATCCAGATGATCACGGGCAGCAGCACCAGGAACGCGCCGATCTGAACGATCGAGAGCAGCAGCACGATGAAGGCGAGCAGCCCCGCGCTCGGCACTGCTGCGAGCTTGAAGCCGACGCCGGCAAGCAGCGCCTGCACGATCGCGACGCCGATCACGCCCTGCGCCACGGCGCGGATGGTGGCGCCGGCGAGCTCGAGGAAATGCTCGCTCTGCTCGGGCACGATCCGGTAGAGGAAGCCGCGGCCGGCGGCGACCAGCCGCGGACCGTGCGGAAACAGGAAGCCGGCCACGAACACCGCCACCAGGAATTGCAGCGTGCCGAGGCCGGCATCGCCCGCCAGCGACAGCATCGGTCCCGCCAGCGGCTGCAGGTACGGCGCGTATTCGCGCACCACGGCGCGGATGTTGCTGTAGGCCTGCTCCCAGAGATCGAACAGGTAGGTGCCGACCAGCGGCCAGGACTTGAGCGACTCCGGCGCCGATTGCAGCACGAGATCGCCGGTACCAAGCTGGCGCGCGATGTCCTTCACGCCGTCCACGGCGCTGAGGCCGAGCCAGGTCGCGGGACCAATGACGATGCCGAGCGTGATCAGCGTCAGGATCACCGCCGCGGTCTTGGGGCGGCCGCCGAGCACACGGGCGAGCCAGCCGAATGCCGGATAGAACGCGACCGCGAGCACCGCGCTCCAGGCCAGGATCGGCACGAACGGCCGGATGATCAGGAACGTCCAGATGACCAGCAGCGTCAGGAGTCCGAGCCGGATCACAAGCTGGATGATGTCCTCTCCGGTCAGGAGCTGGCGAAGGCTTTTCACGGGCACGCTTTCCTTGCGGTACTACGCTACGAGGGAACCCAGAGTTTATTGCCAGCCCCGGCACGGGCGTCAAGGCGACGTCAGGCGGGGACCAGGCCAATGCCGATAGGAACGCATCGAACTGGCGCGCATTGCGCCCCGATGTCGCGCCGAAACAACGGACCTGACGAGTACGCGGGCATGCACCGCGGCGTCCACTACGCGATGACGCGGAATTCCGCGCCGGGCTATTGGCGCTATGCCTATGCGATCGACGACCATGTCCGCTGCGGACGGGTACAGGGACGCCTGCCGCAGCTTGCGGTGCGGCGCGTGACGATGCGCATCGACCGCGACATGCGGCATCCGGAACCCGGCTTGCCTAACCGCCATTAACCGGATTTGCGCGGATCGATTTACTCCGATGCAAGCGCCCGTCCCTAGCCTGTCCGCGTATTCAGTCAGGCGATCCTTGCAATGGCCAACAGCATCTGGACGATCGAAGAATTCTCCTGCCCGAGTTGCGGCATGGACTACACCGCGACACGCGAAGAGCACGCGGCGAAACATGTCGGCCACTTCAAATGCGTTGTGTGCCAGTCGGTGGTCCACTCCTGGTCCGCAAAACATCATTTCTTCGGCTGGGAAGCCGTCAAGACGAGGCCGCCGGTGTTCGGACGCCGCTGGGCCGGCGTCACCGGCTAGTTCCCGCTCAACCGCCGCCGTAATTTGACGGGTCGAGATTCCTGTTCTGCTCCGGCGGGATCGGCGGATAGCCGGGAAACTTGTACCAGCCGGGCGGGACTGTCGTTTCCACATGCGGACGCACGACGTCGTGTCGAGGCTTGGCGCGATGCGCCGGCGCAGCTGCGACCGGGCTCGTCATGATGATCACGAGGCTCACGGACAACAAGGGACGACAGATTGCGCATCGAAGTAGCTCCATGCGCTCCATGTGAGGCGTGATCGCAGCTCCGCAACGTCGCGGCCCTCACGATCGTTCAATTTGACGGTATCTGTCGTGCGAATGTGCAAATGTGCTGTTTGCACTCCGTTCACTCCTCGGCGGTTAGACCGAAGCTCCCGCAATTTTCCGCCGGACCAAGCCCATGCCGGACCTCAATGCCGTGCTCTCCAAGCTCAACGACCGCCTGCTGCGGCTCGAGGGCGAATTGTTCGTGCTGCGCTCGCTGGCGAGGGCTACGCTGACGGCCGGCGACGATCACGCGGGACGCATGCGCAAGCTGGTGGAAACGGCAAAGGTCGCGCTCGACGACGAAGCGCTGCGGGAGCTGGACAAGCCGACGCGAAAATACGTCGAGGCTGCGAGCGCCATGGTCGAGGAGTTGCTGGTCGAGCCGACCAAGGCCCGGCCGCTGTTCACGGTGATCGACGGCGGCAAGAGCGAATGACGCTGCTCGCTAACCCTCCGGAGAATTCGCCGATTTCAGGCGACTGAGACCCGCCTCGATGACTGCGATCTCTTCGTCGACCTGGCGGATCGTCAGACTGTGGTCGTAGCCGGAGCGGCTCTTCAGATCGACCGCGAGACGCTGCCTGTGCATCATCAGCTGATCCAGGCCGCGACGGTTGTTCAGCCTGACATAGGCATCGACGATCTGCTCAATCGCGCTCGGCATCACACACCCAAGGAGGACGGCCCGCCGGTTCGGGCCCGGCGGGCCAACTCAGGGGTCGCGGTACGCAATACAAATCCGCGACGGATTCGTCGATACGCCAAGGCGGTTGAGAAGCCGTTACCGCGACGATGCGCGCATGAAAAAGCCGCTGGCGAGATCGCCAGCGGCGGCCGGGTTTGAAAACGAATGCGGGATGAAAGATAGCAGCCCCGGGTCGAGCGATCCCTAGCGCAGCTCAAAGGTTCCCGTGGTTCAGATATGTACAGAGGAACCGATTTCGTCCCCCATTCGTCAGTCTTCGACACAGAAATACGTTCGCGGCAACTTGCGATAGGCGGTGTAGCGGTAATACGGCCGGTAGGCGTAGCCGCGCCTGAGTGCGGGCGGTTCTTCGCCGTAATAGGCGTCGTGGTAGAAATTGTAGGCCGGTCCGGCGCTGCATCGATAATCGGTCCAGACCGGACCAATGCGCGGCGCGGACCCGATCTCCGGCGGGATCGCGGGCCAGAGCTCACCGGCCTGTGCGCACGGAGCGATTGGCGCAGCAGCAAGAAGCGCGGCAACGAGGATCATGTTTCGCATTCGAGACCTCCGCAGGCTTGCACCCGACCCCATGGAAACATCCAACGGGCCCGCGATGCAATGGCCGGCATGGCTTCGCCTCAACGCCACCGGACAGCCGCGGGTTCGATCGCACTGTTGATAACCGGCGCAAACGGCCGGCGGGGTGTGACAGGGCCCTGCGACGTGTTATCCGGGGGCAACACGGCTCTCGAGACGGATCCCAGACCATGCGCATCACCCTTGTCGGCTCCCGCCATTTCGGCGTGACCACCCTGAACATGCTCCGGGAGCACAGCGTGACCATTGCGCGGGTCGTCGTGGCCGACGCCGAGGATCGCCTGGCCGCGACCGCCAAGGCCGCCGGCATCGATGTGGTGGTCCAGGCTGACCCAAAGCTGGTCGTAGCCTCCGAGATCGCGCCGGACACCGACCTGATCATCACCGCGCACAGCCACGCCCGCATCGGCAAGGACGCGGTCGCTGCCGCAAAAATGGGCGGCATCGGCTACCACCCCTCGCTGCTGCCCCGTCACCGCGGCAAGGCGGCGATCGAATGGACCATCAAGGAAGGCGATCCGATCGCCGGCGGGACGATCTATCACCTCGCCGACCGCATGGACGCCGGCGCCATTGCCGCCCAGGACTGGTGCTTCGTCAAGAAGGGCGAGACGGCGCGA
>JAEWBW010000525.1 GCA_023390955.1 Pseudomonadota bacterium | reverse complement strand
CATCAGATCGAGTTCAATTCGGGCGCGCTGGTGTTTCCCGGCGGCAGCGTCGACGCCGGCGACCAGGAGATCGTCGCGCGGTCCGACCTGTATTCGGGCGGCGAGGGCCTGAGCGATTCCGATCGCGGCTTTCGCATCGCTGCGATCCGCGAGACGTTTGAAGAGAGCGGCATCCTGCTGGCGCGGCTCAAGGGCTCGACCGCGCCGGTCGACGCGAAGCGCGCAGGCGAGATCGCCAACGCCCACCGCGTCGCGCTCAACGAGCACAAGATCAGCTTCCTGAAGATCCTCGAGGACAACGGCCTGCAGCTCGCGCTGGACACGCTGGTGCCTTATGCGCACTGGATCACGCCGGAGGGCATGCCGAAGCGGTTCGACACCTGGTTCTTCCTCGCGGCCGCGCCGCCCGATCAGCTCGGTGCGCACGATGGACGCGAGTCGACCGACTCGATCTGGGTCTCGCCGCGCGAGGCGGTGGCCGGCGGCGACAGCGGCCGCTTCAAGCTGCCGTTCCCGACCACGCGCAATTTGATCCGGCTCGCCAAGCAGCCGAATGTGCAGTCCGCGATGGATCATGCCCGCGGCATGACCGTCGTCACGGTGCTGCCGGTCATGACCAAGACCGAGAGCGGCCGCCAGCTGCGCATTCCGAAGGAAGCCGACTACGACGGCGAGGTGTTCGACGTCAGCGCGGCCGGTTAGGACAGTTCGACGCTGAGCGAATTATCAGCGTCGTAGTCGCTGTAAGTTCCGCTCCGACACGGACGGAGCAGGGCGATGCAAGGGACCCAGCAGGCCACTCAACGGGAATCCATCGCGACCGAGCTCGCGCTGTTGCTGTTGCTGGCAACGCTATGGGGCGGCTCGTACACCTTCATCAAGCTCGGCGTTGCCACCATTCCGCCGATCACGCTGATCGCGGCACGGACCGCGATCGCGGGCCTGCTGCTGCTGGCGGTGATGCGGATGCGCGGCATCACGATGCCGACGGATCTTGCGACCTGGCGAAAATTCGCTTTCCAGGCGGTGTTGAACAGTGTGATCCCCTGGACGCTGATCGCCTGGGGCGAGCGTCATGTCGATGCCGCGCTCGCCACCATCCTCAATTCGGCCGGGCCGATCTTCACGTTCCTGCTCACCGCCATGGTGACACGCCACGAAGCGACCAGCGCACGAAAACTGTTCGGCGTCGTCGCGGGCATGGCCGGCATCCTGCTGATCGTGGGCGTCGATGCGTTCCACGACATCGGCAGCGGTCTCTTGGCGGAAGCGGCGATCGTTGCCGCCACGATCTGCTATGCCTGCGCCGCGATCTTCGGCCGCAGCTTTAAGGGCCTCGACCCGATGGCGCCGGCCGCGGGCTCGCTGCTGGCAGGAGCCGCGGTGCTGATCCCGGCGTCGCTGGCCTTCGAGCAGCCCTGGACGCTGGCGCCGTCGCAGAGCTCGATCCTGGCGCTGCTGGGCCTTGCGATCTTCTCGACCGCGGCGGCCTTCGCGATCTACTTCCGCCTGATCCAGACGCTGGGCTCGGTCGGCACCACCGCGCAGGCCTATCTGCGTGTACCGATCGGGGTGGCGCTCAGCGTGGGATTCCTAGGCGAAAGCCTGAGCCAGACCGCGTGGATCGGGCTCGGCTGTGTCGTCATTGGCGTTGCCGCCATGACCATCCCGGCGCGTGCCTAGGGGCTCTGGGCGTCCGCGAGGAAGCGATCGACGATCGCCTGCTGTGTATCGTGGACCCAGCACTGCCACAGTAGATCGTCACGTACCGAATAGACCAGGAGGCGTTCGACCTCCGCGTTGTCGCCGTCGCGGCCAAAGATCTCGCGCACCAGCAAGGCGCCGCGTTCGGTGCCGATCATCATGTCGTCGATGCCGACAAGCCGCCGGTTGGTCCGGCGGGTGACCTCGCCCAGCACGGCGAGTGCTACGGCCTTGCCCCGATGCACGCCGGAAAGCGGGTTGTTGCCGCCATAGTGCAGCGTGAAATCGTCGTGGTAGCATGCCGCCAGCGCCGCGCGATCGCCGGCGCGCCACGCCGCTGCGTAACGGGAGACCGCGCCGCGGATGGCCTCGCTGGCCGGTGAGAATTGCGATACCTGATGATCCATCGATCGGTCCTTCCTTGAGTGAGTCCTTGCCGGAACTCGTGCCAATAGAACCGGTGGCAGCAGCGGCGCTTTCACAAACTGGCTGTGTCGCGGCTGGGCCCGCGAAATTGATGGGGTGGGGGCCGCGCGTGCTCTATCTCGGGCCGGCGTTCGGCCTGACGCCGCATCGGAATGCGACGGCCGTGCTCGCGATCGGGCTCGATGGCGCGCTTGATGTCGCCGATGATCCCACGACGGAAGGTGGCGCATACCGCTCTGTCCGGAGCGTGCTGATCCCGCCGAACACCCTGCATCACCTGCGGATCGCATCCGGCCGGATGGCGTTTCTCTATCTCGATCCGCTCAGCAGCGACCTCGCCGCGATCTCCTCCCGCATGACGACCATGACGCCGCGCGCGGGTTTTGATCTCGAAGGCGAGGGGGCCGTCATCGAGATCCTGACTGGTGTGGCGGATGGGCACATCGCGCGCCGCGACGGGTGGCGGGCGCTGGTCGGGCAGCTCGGTATCGGCGGCCGGACCGAAACGGATGACCGTATCGTGGCGGTGCTGCAGTGGATGAGCGCGCAGCCGCACCGCGTGCATTCGCTGGCGCAGCTGGGCGCCCGGGCCGGCCTGTCGCCGTCGCGCTTCCTGCACCTGTTCAAGGCCGAGACCGGCGTGCCGCTGCGACGTTACCGGCTCTGGAACCGGATGGGGGCGGCGGTCGGCGCCGTCAGGCAGGGACAATCCCTGACGGACGCGGCCCATGGTGCCGGCTTTGCCAGCTCGGCGCATTTCTCCCGCGCCTTCCGGGAGATGTTCGGGGCGATGCCGTCCGAGCTCTTGAAGCGCCTTGAGCCACCTGGTTGACCAAACCTAGGGATCGTCAGGTCGGTGGCCGTATACCAGGTTCCCCCGGAGGGCGGATACAGCGTATATTGGGGAGGTATGGAGTCCGGTCCCGCCACAATGTCTGCCGAAATGCCGCCGAATACGCCACCGAAGCGATCGTTTTCGCTGTCGATCGGCCAGATGACGTTCGGCAGCTTCATCCTGGTGCTGGCGGTCATCATCGTCACCTCCGCCGCCAGCGTGATCGCGATCCGCCATATCGGCGCGACCTTTGCCGAGCTGCAGCGGCTGCAGAGCGTGGGCGACCTCGCCGAGGACATCGACCGCCGCATGAACGATCTGCGGCTCGCCGCGCGTGACTTCGTCACGGATCCCGGCGCCGGCATCCAGTTCAAGCAGGTGGGCGATGCCGCCTCGACCCTGTCGGACATCCTGAAGAAGACCCGCATCGAGCTCGCGCCCGAGCAGCAGGACATGATCGACGGCGTCACCGAGCGCCTCGCAACCTACCGCAGCGGGCTGGAGCGGATTTCGACTCTGATCGACCGCCGGGCCCAACTGTTGGCCGGGCTGCCGCCGTTGCGCGAGCGTTTCGACGCGGCGGTTGCCGCATCCGGAGATCGCGAGTTAGCGTTCCGCCTGTCCGAAGCGCAGGGCCGGATCGCGCTCGGGCGGCTGGCGCGCAATCCCTCCGCCGCCGAGCAGGCCGCGCAGGGCATGCGGACGCTCGCCATCGACGATCCCGCGCTGAAAGCGGCGGTCACCAATTATGCCGACGCCATCGTCACCGTGGCGGTGCGGGAGCGGCAGATCGCCGATATCGATCGCGACGTGCTCGGCACCGAGGGACGGCTGATCGGCCGCGTCACCGAATTGTTGCGCGAAGTCAGCGACCGGCGCGGCCACGTGCTGTCGCGCGACTTTGCCCGGACGCTTCTGGAAGCGCGCTGGCAGAGCATCGTGCTCGGCACCATCGGCGTGCTGATCGGCATCGGCGCGGCCTGGTTCGTGGTGCGCCGGACGGTGCGGCCGCTGGCCCAGATCGCGCGATCGATCCGGGCGCTGGCGGCCGGCGAGAAGAACACCTCGATCCCCTCCGCCGACCTCGACAACGAGATCGGCGACATCGCGCGTGCCGCGGAAGTGTTCCGCCGCGCGCTGGAGGAAGCCGACACCGCGCGCGAAGCGGCGGTCCGCGCACTCACCGAGCAGCGGCTGGCGGAAGAAAGCTACCGAAAGCTGTTCGAGGGCTCGGTCGACGGCATCTACGTCACGACGCCGGCCGGCGACCTCGTCAACGCCAACCCGGCGCTGGCGCGGATGATGGGTTATGACAGCCCGCAGCAGCTGATCACCAGCATCAACGACATCGCCCATACCATCTACCTCCATCCCGAGGCCCGCGTCGAATATCAGCGGCTGATGGAGCGCGACGGCATCGTGCGCGAATTCGAGTACCAGGTGCGCCAGCGCGGCGGCAACATCCTGTGGCTCTCTGACAGCGCGACGGGCGTGCGGGACGAGGAGGGCAGGATCCTCCGTTACGAAGGCACGCTGCGCGACATCACCGACCAGAAGCGGGCGGAAGATGCCATCGCCGAAGGCCGTCGCCTGCTGCAGCAGGTCATCGACACCGTGCCGGCAGTCATCAACGTCAAGGACCGCGACCTGCGCTATGTCCTGATGAACCGCTACATGGCGGGCATCTTCGGCATCGAGCCTGGCGATGCCATCGGGCGCACCACCGGCGATCTGATGTCGCGCTACGGCGCCGCCAAGACCGACGAGAACGACAAGCGCGTGCTTACCCTACGCAAGGGGCTCGGCTTCTACGAGGAAGAGTACAAGGACATCTCCGGCAATATGCGGCAGTGGCTGGTCAACAAGCTGCCGCTGCTCGACACCGAGGGCGAGATCGAACGGATCGTCACGGTGGCGCTCGACATCGGCGAGCGCAAGCGCGGCGAGCTGGAGATGCGCAAGGCCAAGGAATCCGCCGAGACGGCACTGCGCAATCTGCGCGAGACCCAGGCTTCGCTGATCGAGGCGGAGAAGCTTGCGGCCCTCGGGCGGCTGGTCGCCGGCGTCGCCCACGAGGTCAACAATCCCGTCGGCATTAGCCTGACGGTGGCCTCTGCGCTGGAGCGCAAGACCGCGATGTTCTCCGCCGAGGTCGAGCGGGGTGAGCTGCGGCGCTCGACGCTCAACGATTATCTCGGCACCAGCCGCGATGCCTCCGCGCAGCTCGTCGCCAACCTCAACCGTGCGGCCGAGCTGATCCAGTCGTTCAAGCAGGTCGCCGCCGATCGCAACTATTCGGACCAGCGCAACTTTGACTTGGCTGACCTCACCGAGCAGGTCGTGATGAGCCTGCGGCCCGGCTTGCGCAAACACAACCTCACGCTCAACGTCGAGTGCCAGCCGAACCTGATCATGAACAGCTACCCCGGCCCGTACGGCCAGGTGCTGACCAATCTGTTCCTCAACGCTGTCGCGCATGCTTTCCCGGACGGGCGGCCCGGTCTCATCGACATCCAGGCGCGCGAGTCCGGCAAGGACAATGTCGAGATCATCTTCTCCGACAATGGCTGCGGCATGTCGCTCGACGTGCGCCGTCGCGCCTTCGATCCGTTCTTCACGACGCGGCGCGACCAGGGCGGCACCGGCCTCGGCCTGCACATCGTCTACAGCATCGTGACCAACAGGCTGGGGGGACGGCTTGACCTGGACTCCGAGCCCGGCGGCGGCACCCGCATCCAGATGATTTTGCCGCGCGTGGCGCCGCTCGAGCAGGCGGCGGAATAAGCTAGTCGGTGTCGGCGAGCCGGCGCAGCGTGGCGCCAAAGATCTGGCTCGCCTTGCCGACCAATGCGGTCCCCGTCATCTGGGCGTTGGTATCTGTGAAGGTGCCGCTGACGCCGATGCCGACCGCGGCGGGACCGCCGAACAGGGGGTTGTCGTCGTTGCGCGGCGACGTGTGACGCTGCACCAGCACCTCACCCTTGAAGGTGTTGTCCTTCACCGTGTAGCTGCCGGTGTAATAGAGATAGGCGTCGCCGCCGAGGATCTTGCCGTCGCGAAACAGGATCACGCCGCTGCCCTTGCCGGCGCGGCCATCCAGCAGCGTCACATGGATCGAGTAGAGCCCGTTTCTCATAGCGTCCCGTGGCCGGCTGCCTTCGCCCAAGGCGGGCCGGTTGACCTTTTATGCCAAAGCGTCACAGCCGGCGCAACGCGGCAGTTCGCCGGCGCCGGCAGCGGCCCATGCGGCAGGGCCCGCGCGTGAGATGACAGTTTTATGACAGTCGCAGGCTGCGCCGCAGACGAGCGGATCGCTCAGGTGTACTTGGGATCGCGCTCGAGCAGCTCGACCGAGATGTTCTCGGGGCCGCGGATGAAGCAGACACGGACGCCCGGGCGGATCGTCGTCGGCTCGCGGGTGAACTCCACGCCCTTGGCCTTGATCTCGGCGGCGACCGCGTCGATGTCCTTCACGGTCAGCCCGATATGGTCGAGACCCTGATGGGGGTGGGCCGGCGGCGGGTTCATCGGCTTGCCGGGGTCGAGCCCCATCAGGAAGACGTTGGCGCCGCCAAGCTTGACGTCGATGCGCCCAGAGCCGCGCACGATCTCGCCGCCCAAGATATCGCGGAGCCAGGCCGCGGTGGCTTCCGGATCGGGGCAGCGCAGATGGACGTGGTCCCAGGTGACGACGGGCATTTCATTCCTCCCAAACAAGCGTTCTCAACACGCCTTGCGGCATTGCGGGACATGTTAGCGGGCCGCGCGGTGGCTCGCTACCCGCGCCGCCGTTGGCCGGGCCTGTGCCATTGTGGGAACTGGCGCGCCCCGGGCGGGTTGAGAAACAGACCGGTGCTTCGCCGTAAACCGGCCGCACCGGAGCCATAGGGAGGAAGGACGGCAAGCGCCGCCATGGGCCTTGCCGGTATCGGTGATGCTGCCATGACCACAGGCTCAGACCGTATTGAACCCATCGGCGCCGCCGAGACAGGCGCGGTCCCGGCGCGTCCCAAACCCGCCTTCCTGTCCAAGCCCTCTTTCCTGTTCAAGCGGGCCGGCCTCGGCCTCGCCTCCGCGCTCCTGGTGGGCGGCGGTGTGTGGCTGCTGATGCCGCCGTCCGAAGGCAGCGGCACCGAGCAATTGTCGCTCGCCGCGGTCGAGCCGGGACCCGCCGACACCCCGGCGGCGACGCCCGCGGCGGAGGCGGCCGAGCTCGGCCGCATGCGGATTTCGTCACAGACCTGGCGCCGTGGCGGCCTCGGATCGCGCGCGCTGGTGACGTTCACGCTGAGAAACGACAACGACTATGCCGTGAAGGATCTCGAGCTTGCCTGCGCGTTCACGCGCCGCGACGGCAGCCATCTCACCGACCGCAAGCGGCTTGTTCCCGAAACCGTGAACATGAAGAGCCGAAAGACGTTTGCGCAGGTGCAGGTCGGCTTCGTTAACGTGAATGCCGACAAGGCCAGGTGTTCGGTCGTCTCCGCGCGGCGCGCCTAGTAAACGCCGGGACGACGCCGGTAGCAGAAAAGTTACCGTAGCGCGCGCGATCGCCAAGAATCTTCGTGCGGCCGTTGAACCGCGCGCACGGGCTCAGGAACAAATCAAGGTATCGCCGGTTATGGCGAAGAGCCAACGCGCCAATGCGCGGGCGGAGCGCGATGCCAATGCCCATCCTCAGGTACTTCATTTTCGTCGGTGGCGCGCTGCTGGCGCTGATCGTTCTGGTCGGTCAGACCCTCACGCAGGCGCCTGTCACGCAGGCCGCCGAGGCTGCCACGCCCGCCAGCAATGATCAGCCGATGATCCGGATCCGCTCCGACCGCAAGCTGCCCGAACGCGTCGTGCTCGACACCAGCCAGCCCGCGAGCCGGTCGGTCGTTGCCGCCGCGCAGCCGCAGGCTGATGTCGCCCCGTCGCCGCTGCTCGCCGAAATGTCCGCCAAGGCGCGCGTTCGAGATACCTTCGCGCAGTTCGCGCCGGAGCCGAAGGGCGCCGCGCCTGCCAAGACAGCCGAAGCCAAGACAGCGGAAGCCAAGACCGCCGAGCCCACGATTGCTGAAGCCACACCGATCGAAGCCAAGCCGGTGGCAGCGCCCCAGCCGAAGCGGAAGGTCGCACGCTCGCACGCCCAGCCGCAATACAACGGACCCCAGTACTACAATGGACCGCAGTACTATTCGTACGGTCCCCAATACGGCCGCCAGCAATACGGCCGCCCGATGCGGGTCGCCCAGCAACCGCATTTCGGCATGTTCGGCAACACCTGGTAAGCGGTCTCGACCTGCTCAAATCGAGCAGGTGGGGCTTTTGCTGACCAATCCTCTCTGCTAATCCCACCCCGTCCAAGGGATACGCGTTGGCCTTCGCCGAGCGGTATCCCCGTCACCACGCCCGACGCCCCGGGCCTGGATGCGCTCGTAGCTCAGCTGGATAGAGCATCGGATTTCGATTCCGAGGGTCGGAGGTTCGAATCCTTCCGAGCGCGCCAATGAAATCAAAGTCCTAATATTAGTTCTTGGACGCTTCGTTTCCCAGCTTTTTCGCGCTGGGAAGCATCTGGGAGGCGTTGACGAAATGCGCGCCTTAGAGCGGGTTGCACGCTGTTGGGCAGCGAATAGCGACCTCATCGAGGCGCGCGAAGGGCTTCTCGAGATCGCAGAGAATTATAGGTCTGCAGCCCGTCGCCACGACCTGTCCGCAACGGCGAACAGCGACCCGTTGGCCCGTTGACCAAGCCACAGTAGCTCAACGCAGCTTGGTGCCGAGCTCTAGCGGCTTCTCTCAGCCGAGATTCGGCGCGATCATGCGACATGCCAGAGAAGAAGCCTTACACCCACGTCCGGCTCATTTGCAGCGACGACGGGCGCCTCAACCAGCGTTACGAAATCCGCGTCTCGACCTTCGTCCAGTTTGACGACAATCCCGGCCGGCGCTCGGTGACGGGCGCTCCGAGCAAGGCCGAGGCCGAAGAGATCGCTAAGGAGATTGCGCGGAACGAGCGTGCTCCGACAGGCGCGCCAGTCTGGAAATGAAACAGTCGATCAGCAGCCCCGGGAGCGACGTCGGAACGGTCTTCGAAAGCTCGCCCATCGCCGCGGCCATCACCTCGTCGGCCACGTCGGTGACGGTGTCGCGATCCTTATTGGGGCTGGTGCTGACATGCTTTCACTGATTTGCTAAGAGATCCACCCCTTTCGAGGCAGATAACGCCTAGATGCACGCCCCGGCCGACGTCCTTTCCAAAACCCGAACGAACATTCCCGCCCTGACCGGTCTGAGATTCGTCGCCGCAATGATGGTCGTCATCGGCCACGGCGCCCCGCTCATCGTCGGTATGCCGAACCTCGTTAATTTCCTCATGCCGCTGTCCGGCGCCGCGATGCCGCCGTTTTTCGTACTCAGCGGCTTTGTGATCTGGCTGAACTACTCACAGTCGTTCGTCGGCCGCGTTGGCGCCTGGCGCATGAAGACGTTTGTGGTCGCGCGCTTCGCTCGGCTGTGGCCGATGTACACCGTCACGGTTCTGATCGCCTTGGCGATTATGCTCTATCTCGGCCAGCCGATCCCGCCAAAGGGGACGCTGCTGTTCTTGCTCGGAGTGCAGGGCTGGATTCCAGCGATCGGCAACACCATGGCGACGTTCACGCTTCCGTTTGTCGCCCATCTTTGGTCTGTCAGCGCAGAGATGTTTCTCTATGCGCTGTTCCCTCTACTTTGCATTCCGATATCCCGGCTTCGGAACGTTGCAGCGGTCACCTGCGTTGCTTTGGTCAATCTGGGATTGGCCGCTGCGCTGCACCGTCATCTGCTTTACCAACAAGTCGCCGTCGGCGCGTTCGTTGCGCCTACACTCTCCCCATCCGACGCTATGGGATGGGTTGGATACTACGCGCCCTATCCTCACTTCTTCGAGTTCGTGGCAGGATGCCTTGCAGCTCGAGCCTACGAAATTCTGCGCACCGTTCCCATCTCGTCAACGGAGCGGCGCGTCGCCCGCGATCTTGGCTATATTGCCATGCTCGCCTTCGTGAGCACCATTCTGC
>JAEWBW010000232.1 GCA_023390955.1 Pseudomonadota bacterium | reverse complement strand
CACTGGCCCGGCCGACGTCACGAGACCAGGCACCGGACGCTGGAAACTGCACTGGACTGGAGCTTCCGGTTGCTCTCGGACGTCGAACGGCGCGTGCTCATCCGCCTCTCCGTCATGATCGGAACTTTCACCATGGAGGCCGCTCGGGCCCTTGGGGTGGATGCCGTCGATGATGAATGGGCGGTGGCTCGAGCGGTCGAGGAACTCGCGGACAAGTCTCTGATTGCGGTCCTGCCTGCCGACGATGCGCATCTATACCGGATGCCGGACATCACGCGCTTCTATGCGGAGATGAAGCTTGCGGAAAGCGGAGGGCGTCAGGAACTCTTGCGCCGGCATGCCCGGTTCTGCGTCGATGTCTCGCATCGGGCCGTCTCTGCCGCGCGTCACGTGATCGCGCAGTCAGACCGCAAGCACAGTCTTCACGTTGGAAACCTCCGCGCCGCTCTGGAGTGGTGCTTTTCGGATCAGGGAGACCGGCAGCTTGGCGTCTCGCTCGCAGCGTTCTCGTCGCGGATATTGCTCGACCAGTCGATGCTGCGCGAATGCCTCCGATGGTGCGACATTGCGGTTGCGCATGTCGACGAAACGAACGCGTCGCCGATGTGTACGCTGCGGCTTTACGAGGCGCTTGCGCTGTGCCGCATGTATTTGATGGCCAATGATGACCAGGTCGACCAGACGATCAGGCGGGCGCTGGAATTGGCCGTCGCGCTCAACGAGCGCGAGTCGCAGTTGCATCTGCTCGCAGGCCTCAATCTCTTCCTGACCCGGCGGGCGGACTACACGGGAGCGCTGGCTGCCGCGGAGCGTTTCGAAGATCTGGCGCATGCCTCGCAGAACCCCGTCGAGATCGCAGCCTCGGATTGGATGCTGGGGTCGACGCACAATCTCATCGGTCACCAACAGCTCGGGCTGGCGTTGATCGCAAGAGGCCTCGCGCGGGCTGATGCGCTCGGGATCGGCAAGACCTATTATTTCGGCTTCGACAACAAGGGCAGGGGCACGATCGGGCGTGTATGGACATCATGGCTGTGCGGCTTGCCGGAGACGGCGATGCGCCGGGCGGCCGAAGTCATCGAAGCGTCGAGTGGACAAGATCATCCCGTCTCGTCCTGCATCGCCTATCTCTACACGACGATCGTCGTCCTCTGGGCGCGCGAGCTGGATTGGGCGGAGAGGCTGAGCGAAACCCTGATCGATGTCGCAACCAAGCATCAGCTGAACCCCTATCGGACCGGCGGAATGGCGCTCAAGGGCGAATTGCTGCTGGCCCGAGGCGAAGTCAGGACTGCCGTAGCCGTGCTCGAGGGGGTGCTTGATCCGCTTCGGGCGGAGCAATTGACGATCATGCGGACGCCGGCCTTGCGCGCCTACGCCGAAGGTCTCGCGCGTGTGGGCCAGGTGGAGCAGGCGCAGACCGTGATCGCGGACCTTCTGGAGCAGGCGAGGGAGTCGCCGACCTATTTGTTGCCCGAACTTTTGCGGACCCAGGGCGACATCCTGCTTGCCGGACATCCCAAGGATTGCGAGCGGGCCGAGACGTTCTACCTGCAAGCAATCAGGCAGGCCGAGGCGGACGGAGCGCTCGGTTGGGAGCTTCGTGCTGCGTTGTCGCGCGCGCGGCTGTGGCAATGGCTCGGGCGTCGGTCTGATGCGGCCGAGCGCCTCCGGCGCACCCTCTCCAAGTTTACGGAGGGCTTCGAGACCGCCGACCTCGTGGAAGCGGAGCAGCTTGTTCAGTCGATGTCGAGCAGCAACGACGTGGCGCGCAGCGGAGGCCCGGTGCGGCCGGGCCGGACCAAGCCGGCGCGCTGAAGCGCGCGTGGGTTCCGCCAAAATCCTGCCTGTTCCCAATGGGCTAGCGCTGCAAAGCCGTGTGAGAGGCCGCGCCGCCCAGCGGGTGTTAACAACGATTTTCAGTTATTAACCGGTGCCCGCGCGCGCGAAGGCCTAGCTTTCGATGGCAATGCTGCCAATCGCGGGTTTCGCCCATGTCCACGCTCATCAATCGGCTCGATCTGAACCTCCTGCGCGTCTTCGATGCGGTCATGGAGGAGCGCAGCGTCCTGCGCGCCAGCCAGCGGGTCTGTCTCAGCCAATCAGCGGTCAGCCATGCGCTGGGACGGCTCCGCGAGATGATCGGTGACGAGCTTTTCGTGCGGACGACCACCGGCATGCAACCGACGGCCCGCGCGCTGCAGATGGCGCCGCTCATCCGGGATGCCTGGAAATCGCTCGAGGTTGCGATCGAGCGCCCGAAGTTCGATCCGCGCAGCTCAACCCGGCGCTTCACCATCGCGGTGAGCGATTTCGTGACAAGCGTCATCGTACCCGATCTGCTCGGTCGCCTGAAGCGCGAGGCCCCGCTGATCGATCTCGCCCTTCGATCGGACAACAGCCTCGATCTGATCGAGCAGCTCGATCTCGGCCAGGTCGACGTGGCGGTGGGAATGTTCTCCGACATACCTGACCGCTATCGGTCGACCCCCCTGTTCGCGTGTGACGACGTCCTGTTGGCTCATCGTTCGCGCCGGCTCGGGCGTCTCTCACGCGAACGACTGGCGACGCTCTCGGTCGCCACGGTGTCCATCCATGGCGGCGGCAGGGGAGCCGATGGGTTCATCTCGACACATGGGCTGGGCCGGCGGTCGGAGATGTTCGATCGGGCGGGTCTGGAGCAGGCATTCCGCGGATCGAAGCGCAAGCCGCATCTTGCGCTGTCACTGCCGCACTTCCTGGCGCTTCCTCCTCTGCTCGAAGATGGCGAATTGACTGCCATCGTTCCGCGGCCGCTGGCCGTGCTGCTCGCGCGCGTTCATCCGCTGTCGATTCACGAGTTGCCGTACGAGGCTGCCGTCATGGACGTCGCCGTCCTGTGGCCCGAGCGCAATTTCGGAGATGCTGCGCAAGACTGGCTTCGCGGAATTCTGACGGAGGCTACCGCATCGCTCCGCCCGGCGGCGATGAGTGCCGAGAGTGTGGTGCTGGCCCCGGCGCTGCCATCGCCGCCTCGTGCGACCGTCGGTGCATGATCGGAGCAAGTGACCACCTGCAGCTTGCTCATCCGGTCCGTGAAGGAGTTTCACTTCCGAGCTTTCGGAGATTGGCTCATACGGACATCAAGCGGAGATATTGAAAGAGACATCGCCATGAGCACCGAACTGGAGCGAGCGGCGGATCTGGTTGCTGCACGAAGCCACACGCGATTGACCCGGCAGTGAACAAGGAAAGGCGATAGAGCCATGATCAATCTCCGTCGAAGAGACCTTCTGGCCGGAACGGCCGCGCTGATATTCACGGGGACATCGGTCAGGGCTGCGACGATCGCCGGGCGATTGCCGTGGGTGCCGAACGCCGGAAATCCGCCGCCGCAGGTCCGGCTTGGGCCGTGGGAATTCTTCGACGGAGACGAGGGGCGTGCGATGGATGCGCTCGCGGACTGCATCATTCCGCCGGATGCGGAGACGCCCGGAGGCAAGGATGCAGGCTGTGCCGTTTTCGTCGACCGGCAATTGGCCGGCCCCTATGGCCGACAGGAAGGACTCTATCTCCGTCCACCGTTTCAAGCAGGGGCGAAGAACCAGGGCGATCAGTCCGAGAAGGGGCCTGCGCTGTCCTATCGGGAAGGGCTGGCGGCGCTCGATCGTTCGTGCCGGGCGCGTCACGGCGGAAAGCCGTTTGCCGATCTGTCAGGCGACGAGAAAGTCGTCCTGCTGAAAGCGCTGGAGAAAGGCGAGCTGAAGCTCGACAGCGTCGACGGCACAGCGTTCTTCGCTCAGGTCGTCAAGGACGTGCAGATGGGTTTCTTTGCGGATCCGCTCTACGGCGGCAATCGCGACATGGCCGGATGGAAGATGATCGGCTATCCCGGCGCGCGCTACAACTACCTCGATTGGGTCAATCGCCACAACGAGCGCTTCCCGCTGCCGCCTGTAGGCATGACCGGCAACGCGCAATGGACGAGGGCATAACATGACCCGCAGGCTTCCCAGGAAGGATGTCGTCATCGTCGGTTTCGGCTGGACCGGTGCGATCATGGCCAACGAGCTCACCGACGAAGGTCTCGACGTCATCGCATTCGAGCGCGGTCCCTGGCGGGATTCGCCGACGGATTTTCCGCCGGGCTACATGCAGGACGAGTTGCGCTATCGTGTGCGCCACGAGCTGTTCCTGCGTCCGGATCAGCTGACATTCACCTTCCGCAACAATTTGGGGCAGACGGCACTGCCGATCCGAAGCTGGGGCGCCTTCATGCCGCCGAACGGCGTCGGGGGTGGCGGCGTGCACTGGAATGGCGAGATGTGGCGGTTCCTGCCGTCGGACTTCGTCCTGAGAACGCATCTGACCGAACGCTATGGCGCGGCGTTTCTGCCGGCCGACATGACAATCCAGGATTGGGGCGTCACCTATGACGACCTCGAACCGCACTACGATCGCTTCGAATATCTGTGCGGAACCTCGGGCACGGCGGGAAATCTGCGCGGCCAGATCCAGGAGGGCGGCAATCCGTTCGAGGGACCGCGATCGCGGCCCTATCCGACGCCGGCACAGCCCCAGCCATTCAGCCATACCTTGTTTGGAAAGGCGGCGCGTGACCTCGGCTACAAGCCATTCCCGCAACCTTCGGGCAATCTCTCGCAGGCCTATACCAATC
>JAEWBW010000487.1 GCA_023390955.1 Pseudomonadota bacterium | reverse complement strand
GTCGACATGCATGTAATATTGCTCGGACCGATGCTCGAAACTCTTGAGGCCTTTCATGATGGGGTCATCCGGCTTCGTCAAGTCGACCTTGTAGTCGATGATGTTGCCGGGATGTGCGACCCATTGTCCGCCGCACAGAAATTGGTAGTCGACCGATTCGCGAAACGCATCGCACATGCCGCCGTGATGGCCGGCAAGGCCAACGCCACCGCGCACGGCCGCGCAGAGGTTGAGCGCCTCCGCCTTCTCGATCTTCGACATGGTGTAGATCGGAACGATCAGCGAGAGATCGTGGATCGCGGGATCCGCGAATGCCGCCGTGTTGGTTTCGATGCGGACCTCGAAGCCTTCCTGCTTCAGCCAGCCCCGCATCATCGAGGCACAGAGATCCGGATCGTGTCCCGGCCAGCCGCCCCATACAATCATCGCCTTGCGCATGGTCATTGTCCTCAGTCGATCTGTCCGGTCTCGCGCCCCGCCGGCAATGCCGCCGGCCGTTCGACGCGGTTCTCGATCTTGACGCGGCGGCCTTCGTCAGCCGAAATCTGGAATGCCTCCATCACCTCCAGCACGTGGAAGGCGAGCGCCCCGGAGGCGCGATGCGGCCTCCCTGTCACGATCGCGGTTGCCATGTCAGCGACGCCGATCGAGCGGAATTCGCCCTCGACATGCCCGTGCGTAAGCGGCACCGCCTCCCAGTCGCCGCCGGTCTTGGCCACCTGCACCTCGCCGCCGAATCGGTTGGGGTCCGGGACCAGCATGCTGCCCTTGTCGCCATAGATCTCGATCGGCGCATGCTTGTGCTTCGGCACGTCAAAGCTCATGGCGATGGAGACCACGGCGCCGCTCTCGAATTCCAGCGTGCCCGCGACATGGGTCGCGACCTCGACCGGGATCAGCTGCCCGTTCATGGGCTGGCTGGTAACGAGACGTTCGGATCGCGGCCGCGCCGTGGAACCCATCACGCTCGCGACGGGGCCGAGTAGTTGCACGAGGTCCGTAATGTAATACGGCCCCATGTCGAGCATCGGTCCGCCGCCCCGCAAATAATAGAAGCCAGGTGCGGGATGCCAGCGTTCGTGACCGGGGCAGCCGAAGAACGCGCTGCCGCCGACCGGCATTCCGATCGCGCCATCGTCGATCAGCTTGCGCGCGGTCTGGTGACCGCCACCGAGGAAGGTGTCGGGTGCGCAGCCGACGCGCAGGCCCTTTTGCGCGGCGAGGTCCATGACCTTGCGGGCTTCCGTGACATTGATGCCGAGCGGCTTCTCCGAATGGACGTGCTTGCCGGCATTGAGCACCGCGAGACTGACGTCGGTATGCGCGAGCGGCACCGTGAGATTGATCACGATCTCGATGTCGTCCCGCCTCAGCATCTGGTCGACGCGCATTGCGGGCAGATTGAACTCGGCGCCGCGCTTTTCCGCCGCGTCGCTGCGCATGTCGGCGAGCGCCCTGATGTCGAGGACGGGAAAGCGCTGCGCCGCCTTGAGATAGGCGGTGCTGATATTGCCGCACCCGATGATGCCAATACCGACTTTTCTCATGATGTCTCCGTTAAGGCTCATCCCTTGACTGCGCCCGCGGTGAGGCCCGCGACGATATGCTTCTGCGCCAGCAGGAAGAGAACGATCGTCGGCAGGATCGTCAGCGTGATGAAGGCGAGGATCAGATGCCATTCCGACGAATACTCGCCCTGGTAAACCATGATGCCGAGCGGCCATGGATAGAGCGCGTCGGTGTTGAGCATCACCAGCGGCAGCAGATAGGCGTTCCAGCTGTTGACGAAGGTGATGGTGCCGACGGTCGCCAGGATCGGCCGCGACAGCGGCAGCGTCACGTAGCGGAAGAATTTGATGTAGCTGCAGCCGTCGACCAGTGCGGCTTCCAGCAGCTCGTAGGGAATGTCCTTGAAGAAGCGCCGTAGCAGCAGAATGCTCATGGCGAGGCTGAAGGCGACCTGCGGCAGCGCTACGCCGAAATAAGTGTCGAGCAGCCCGAGGTCACGCACCTTGATGAACAGCGGCAGCACCGCGGTTGCCGCAGGAAACAGCAGGCCGAGCGTCAGATAGCTCAGCAGCATCGAGCTGCCGAAGAACCTGACATGGGCGAAAGTGAAGGCGGCCATGGAGGCCGTGATCAGGGTCAGCGTCACCGTCAGCGTCGAGATGATGAAGGAGTTGCACAATAGCTGCCAATAACGCTGCGAGAATAGGATCTCGGCATAGTTCTGCCATTCCCACTGGCTGGGCAGCCCGAACGGATTGACGCGGAGCTCACCGAGCGTCTTGAAACCGCCGAGCACAGTCGCGAGCAGCGGCACCAGCACGAAGATCGCGACCAGGCAGAGAAACAGCCCGCGGTAGACGTTTGCGGGATCGAACGGTGCGCGGGTCACCTCGACATTACTCATCGCGCATGAACCATCGCTTGTAGGTGAAGGCGAAGGTGACGCAGATCATGAACAGGATCACGCCAATAGCGCTGCCGTAACCGACCCGCATCCGCGAGATGCCGTTGTTGTAGAGAAAGCTCACCATCGTATTGGATGAGTCCGCCGGCCCTCCCCGCGTCAGCGGCATCACCAGGTCGAACAATTGCAGCGAGCCGACGATGGCGAAGAACACCGACAGGCGGATGGTCGGATGGAGCAAGGGGATCACGACATGGCGCAGCGCCTGCGACCGCGTCGCGCCGTCGATCCGCGCCGCCTCGACCAGGCTCTTGTCGAGCCCCTGCAGCGCGGCGATGAAGAGCATCATATGGAAGCCAAAGTACTTCCACACGATCACGATCAGCACCGCCAGCATCGCGGTGTCGGTCGAAGCGAGCAGATGCGGTGCCTCGGCGCCGAAGGCGCGCCAGATCGAGGCAACGAGCCCATAGTCGCCGTCATAGACGAAGGAGAAGATCAGCCCGGTCGCGATCTCGGCCAGGATATAGGGCAGGAAGAACAGCATGCGCAGCGCCACCGCGCCGCGGAAACGCTCCGCCAGCATCAGCGCGAGCGTCAGCGCCAGCGGCAGCTGGACCAGCAGCGAGACAGCGATGATCAGGCCATTGTTGCGCAGCGCCAGCCAGAACGCCCTTGTCTCCAGCACGAAGCGGTAATTGTCGAACCCGATCCAGTTGGTCGGCCGGCCGAAGCCGTTCCAGTTGAAGGCTGAATACCAGGCGGCCTCCCCGATCGGCAGCACCACGAACAGCGTGAACAGTAGCAGCGCCGGCGGCAGGAACAGCACCAGCACCGTGTAGCGGCTGTCCCAGCTCGGGCCGCGGACCGCAACTGACGTCGGCGCGGGCTCCACCACGCCAAGCGCCGGGGAGCTTGCGATCCGCCGCGTCACCAACTCAGTTGCCCTGCTTCCACGCCGCTTCGATCGCCTTGGCCGCATCCTGCGGGTTCATGCTGCCGCCCGCGATCTCGGCGGTGACGTCGTTGACGACGCGGCCGACCGAGGGGCCGAGGCTCTGGTCATAAAAGTTCTGGTGGTAGTTCGACTTCGCGAGGTTGTCCGCGATGCGCTTCATGAAGGCGTTGTTGAGCCCGGCCTCGGCGCCCTTGGCGACGGGTATGATGAAATTGCCGGCCGCAAGGCGGGTCTGCACGTCCTTGGAGATGAAAAATTTCAGGAAGTCGACCGCCTCCTTGGGCGAGCCCTTTGTCACCAGCCAGCCCGTGATGCCGCCGAGCGTATCCGTCGGCGCGCCCTTGCCTCCCGCAACGGTCGGGAAATCGAACCAGCCGATCTTGTCCTCGGAGAGGCCGGCCTTGTCCGCGGCGAGCGCACGCTGCAGGTGATACACCGTGCTGATCGCGAGCGTCATCGCCGCCTTGCCGTCGCCGAAATAGCCGACGGCCTGCGGGTTCTTGAAGCCCAGGAAGCCGTTCTGGAACGGCTGGAGATCGACGAGCTGCTTGAACGCTACGCCGGACTTCTGGAACGTCTCGCCGGCAAAGCCGCCATTCTCGCCGCGCAGCGCCGCATCGAAGGCGGGCTTGCCGCCGATCCGCACCGCCAGGTGCGTCCAGTAGAAATGCAGCGGCCATTTGTCGGCGCCGCCGACCACGATCGGCGTCACGCCTGCCGCTTTCATCGCCTTCACCGCGGCGAGCAGGTCGTCCCAGGTCTTGATGTTGGCGGGATCGACATTGGCCTTCGCCATCAGCTCCTTGTTGTAGAGGAATCCGACCTGAGACAGCGCCGTCGGCAGGCCGTAGACCCGGCCGTCCTTGCTGAAGGCGGCGAGCGCGGCCGGGGTCAGCGTGTCGGAGTAGCCCTTCACCTGATCGGTGATGTCGTCGAGGACGCCGGCCTCGATCTGCGCCTTAAGGACGCCGCCGGCCCAGCTATAGATGATGTTGGGACGGTCCTTGGATTGCAGGATGGTCGGCAGCTTGGCCTTGAAGGACTCGTTTTCGAGGAACTGCATCTCGATCTTGGTGCCCGGATGCGACGCCTCGTAGCTGCGGGCGACCTCCTCCCAGATCTTGACCTGTGCGGGATTGGCTTCGATGTGCAGCCATTTCACCGTGGTGTCGGCGCTGGCGGCGCCGGATACAAGCAACCATGCGGAAACGGCGAGTCCCAGCTTGCCGAGCAGCCTCATCAGCAGTCCTCCCGACGATTTTGGTTTTGCTTATGTTCTTGACGCGATCCTGCCTTCGAATTTTGAGGTACGCAACTAAAATTCTGACCTGTATACCTCATGACCGTACCGCCCTACCTTGGGGGTAAGCAGCCCCGGGCCTCGCCCGGCAACAACAGTCGGGAGGAAAAACCATGGCCGCCATCTATCCGGACCTTGCCGGCAAAGTCGTTCTCGTCACGGGCGGAGCTTCGGGTATCGGCGAGGCGATCGTGCGCCGCTTCGCCGAGCAGAAATCCGTCGTCGTCTTCTTCGACATCAAGACGGAAGAAGGCACCCGCCTCGCCGGCGAGCTCAAGGGCAAGGGTCTTGCTGCACACTTCTATGATGTCGACCTCACCGACATCGCCGCGCTTCGCGCCGGCGTCGTGGAAGCCCGCAAGGCACATGGACCGTTCAGCGTCCTCGTCAACAACGCCGCCCATGACGAGCGGCATCCGACCGAGGAGATGACGCCGGAATATTGGGACGACCGCATCGCAGTGAACCTGAAGCACCAGTTCTTCGCGGCACAGGCCGTGCTCCCCGACATGAAGGCGGCCAACGCCGGCTCCATCATCAATTTCGGCTCGGTGTCGTGGATGGCGGGCCAGGGCGGCATGGCCGCCTACACCGCCAGCAAGTCCGGCGTGCTCGGCCTCACCCGCTCGCTGGCGCGCGACTACGGCCCCTACAATATCCGCGTCAACGCGATCGCGCCCGGCTGGATCATGACCGAGCGGCAGATCACGAAATGGCTGACGCCGGCGGGCGTTGAGGAGCTGATGACCCGGCAATGCCTCAAACGCAAATTGATGCCCGACGAGATCGCGCGGGTGACGCTGTTTCTGGCATCCGAAGAAGCCTCGGCCTGCACGAACCAGCAATATGTGGTGGATGGCGGCTGGGTGTAGGCGCTCTCCGCTTACTCCGCGCTCGACTGCCCCATTGACGCAGCAGCAACAGGCTTCGGCTCACCCTTCGCCGGAGCCGCGTGGCTGCGGCGCTGGACCAGGTACTGGTCGGCGAGCACGCCGATCAGGATCACCGTGCCCATCACGGCAAAGTTCAGCGAACTCGGGATGCCGAGCAGATTGACCAGGTTCTGCAGCACCTGGAGCAGAATGGTGCCGAGCACGACGCCGATAATCGAGCCCTCGCCGCCGCGGAGCGAGCAGCCGCCGAGCACGGCGGCCGCGATGGCATAGAGCTCGTAGAAGGCACCGTGCACCGCCGGCGAAATCGAGCGGGGGTACATCGCGATCAGGATCGCGGCGAAGGCGGTCAGGCCGCCGCAGATGATGTAGGCGGAGATCATCACGCGGCCGGAGCGGATGCCGGAATAGCGCGCGGCCTCCTCGTTCTTGCCGACGGCGTAGAGATAGCGGCCGAACACCGAGCGGTGCAGCAGCACCCAGGCGACGGTGGCGACGATGATGAGCGCGATCACGCTGTGCGGCAGCGGAAAGCCCAGTACGTTGGTGCGCCCCGCCGTCAGCCATTCCAGCGTCGGGAAGCTGGCGCCGAAACCGAAGCCTGCGGTGGAATCCTCGGTGTAGTAGCGCGCCGCGCCGCGATAGATCAGAAGTCCGCACAGCGTCACGACAAACGGCTGGATGTGCATCCGCGTCACCAGCACGCCGTGCAGAAGGCCGATCACGAGCCCGCCGGCGATGACGGCGGCGAAAGCGACGACCCAGTTGACGTCGTGATTGACGATGAGGTCGATGAAGATCACCCCGAGCAGCGCGATCACCGACCCAACCGACAGCTCGATCCCGCCGATGATGATGACGAAGGCTTCCGCGATCGAGAAAATGCCGAACATCCCGACCTGGTTCAGGGTGTTCGAGAGATTGCCGACATAGAGGAAGCGCGGATTGATGAAGGCGACGACCGTGCCGACCACGAGGATCAGGACCAGCAGGCTGAGATCTTTCTTGTTCAAGGCACCCTCACCTCAACCGCGTGGCCGACGGCCAACTGGAGCACATTGTGCTCGCTGAACTGGCTGCGATCAAGGAAGCCCGAGATCGCGCCCTCGTGCATGACGGCGATCCGGTCGCTGACCCCGATCACCTCCTCCATGTCGCTCGATATCATCAGGACCGCGACGCCGGAATCGGTGAGACGGCGCAGCATCTCGTAGATCTCCTGCTTGGCGCCGACATCGACGCCGCGGGTCGGCTCGTCGAAGATCAGCACCTTCGGTCGCATCGACAGCCATTTGGCGAGCACGACCTTCTGCTGATTGCCGCCGGACAATGAGCCGACCGAGGTCCTGACGTCGGGCGCGCGGATCTTGAGACGTTCGCGCTGGGCTCGCGCGTTCTCCGCCTCCTTCGCCGTATCCACCAGCCACAGGCGCAGATAGGACGACAGGTCCGGCAGCGAGATGTTCTCGGCGATGGAGACATCGAGCAGCAGGCCGCAGCCCTTGCGGTCCTCGGGGATCAGATAGATGCCGTGATCGATCGCCGCGCGCGGACTCGCCACGCGGATGGCCTCGCCATTCAGCCTGATCGCGCCGCCTCTTAGCGGATCGACGCCGAAGATCGCACGCGCAAGCTCGGTGCGGCCGGAACCGACGAGGCCGGCGAGCCCCAATATCTCGCCGCGGCGGACCGACAGGCTCACCGCGCGCTCGGGATAGGTGGTCGTGACGGCCGCGACGATGTCGAGCACGGCATCGCCCGGAGGTGCTGCGGGCGGCACGTAGAGCGATTTGAGGTCGCGCCCGATCATCAGCCGGATCATCGCAGCCGGCGACAGCTCGGCGCGGGTCAGCGCCCCGACCATGCGGCCGTCGCGCAGCACCACCGCGCGGTCGGCGCATTGCATCACCTCGTTGAGGCGATGGGTGATGAATATGATGCTGACGCCGTCGGCCTTGAGGCCGGCGACGACCCGCATCAGGCGATCAGTCTCGGACAGCGTGAGGCTCGAGGTCGGCTCGTCCATGATGACGAGACGCGCATCGAGCGACAGCGCCTTCATGATCTCGACGAGCTGGCGCTGCGCCAGCGAGAGGTCGGCGAGCGGCGCGTCGGGCGGAAAATCGGCGCCGAGGCGGTCGAGCAGCGGCTGCGTCTTCGCGTACAGCGCCTTGCGGTCGATCAGCCTGAGCGGCCCGCCATGCACGGGCTCGCGGCCGATGAAGACGTTGCCGGCGACGTCGAGATTGTCGAAGAGATTGAGTTCCTGGTGGACGAAGGCGATGCCCGCCGCGATCGCGTCAGCCACCGTGAGCGCGCGGCGCTCGGTGCCGTCGACGCGGATGGTGCCGGCACTCGGCTCGACCACGCCGCCGAGCACGCGCATCAGGGTCGACTTGCCGGCGCCGTTCTCGCCGATCAGGGCAATCACCTCACCCGGTGACACGGCAAGGCCGACGTGGTCGAGCGCGACCACGCCGGGATAGCTCTTGCTGATATCGACCAGTTCGAGAAACGGCTCGGACATTGACGGCTGCGAACAGCCCTTACTTCTTCAGCATCGATTTCATCGAGGCCATGAAGTCGTCGACGTTCGACTTGTCGATGACCTTGCCGGGCACGATGATGATGCCATTGGCGGGGACGCCGGACTTGTCGCCCTCGATGTACTTGGCCATCAGCTTCATGCCCTGATAGCCCCACTCGAACGGCTGCTGCACCACGGTGCCGGCGATGGCGCCTTCCTTGACGCCGCCGAGCGTGATCGGATCCTCGTCGAAACCGATGATCTGGATCTTGCCGAGCTTGCCGGCCTCCTTCAGCACCTCGTAGATGCGCGGCGTATTGTAGGAGTAAAAGCCGACCAGGCAGCTCACGTCCGGCATCGCTGCGAGGATGTCCTCGACGTTGCGCTTGGCGCGGGTCTGGTCGATCTCGTCGCCGCGGACGTCGACCAGCTCGATCTTCGACCCCTTGATGGTCGCCTTGACGCCTTCGATGCGCTCGCGGGCGTTGTCGGCGCCGGGCAGACCGACGAAGCCGACGCACTTGCCGCCGTTCGGCAGCGCCTTGAGCATCATCTTGCCGGCGTCCTTGCCGAGGTCGACGTTGGACGAGCCGATATAGGCGATACGCTTCGAGTTCGGCGCGTCGCTATCGGTGGTGAACAGCAGGGATTGCGAGGCGATCTTGTTGAGGTGCTCGGTCTGGTTCTTGGGATCGACGGCGCTGACCATGATGCCGGCGGCACCGGCCGCGACGAGGTCATCCATCACGCGCTGCTGCACGGCAGCGGCGGCCTGTTCCGGATATTTGAGCTGAAGATTGTAGTTCGGCAGTTCGCCCTGCGCCTTCTTCACGCCGGCTTCGGCGATCTTCCAGAAGTCGGACGCGCCGTTGACGACAAAGGCCAAAGTCTTCTTGTCGGCCGCGTTCACCGAGCCCAGTCCCAGTGCCACCGCGAACGCAACGGACACACCGGCAACCAACATACGTTGCATGACATCCTCCCTGTATGCGGTCGGCCATTTGTGCGGCCAACTCTTCATATCGCCTGCGCAAATGCCGCTATCCCCCTCCCGATTTGCAAGAGGTGTCATGAGGCACGCACCTCATACGTATCAGAAACACGTCGGGCGTGCAACAGAGGGAGCGGCTCGCGTGGAGGATTGCTTCACTGCGGCGTTCGCTCTGCACTCACGTGTCCCCGACGCGTTGCGACAGCGTCACTTTCGACACCGTCATCCTGAGGTGCTCGCGCAGCGAGCCTCGAAGGATGCACGGCCCCGATG
>JAEWBW010000469.1 GCA_023390955.1 Pseudomonadota bacterium | reverse complement strand
CTTTTGCTGGGCGGGCGGCCTCGTGGTGGCGGTCGGTGCGTTGTCGGCCGGTGCCGCGGCGGCGGGCGCCTGGGCGTCGTCGGCCGGCTCGACCGTGTCGTTCTGTATCTGCTTCTCCATCGCCCGGAGCTTGGAGACGTTCTTCAGATGGGCGTCGTAAGTTTCGGTGAAGGAGTGACCGCCGGTGCCATCGGCGACGAAATAGAGGTCGCGGGTACGGGCCGGATTGGCGGTCGCCTCCAGCGAGGCGCGGCCGGGATTGGAGATCGGTCCCGGCGGCAGGCCCTCGATCACATAGGTATTGTAGGGCGACGGTTGGGTGATCTCGCTGCGCTTGATCGGCCGCCCGAGCGTGCCCTTGCCGCCGACCAGACCATAGATGATGGTCGGGTCGGACTGCAGCTTGATCTTCTGCTTCAGGCGATTGACGAACACGGCGGCGACGCGGCTGCGTTCGTCAGCCTTGCCGGTTTCCTTCTCGACGACGGAAGCGAGCGTCACCAGTTGCTCCGGCGACTTGATCGGAATGTCCGGGTTGCGGCGCTCCCAGATCTCGGTCAGCACGCGCTTGTGGGCCTGCTGCATGCGCTGGATCACCTGGTCGCGCGGCGTTCCGCGCGGGAATTTGTAGGTCTCCGGCAGCAATGTTCCCTCGCGCGGCAGCTCACGAACGCTGCCGGTGAAGATGTCGTTGTCGGACAAGCGCGCCACGATCTGCTCGGAGGTCAGGCCCTCCGGTATCGTGACGGCGTGCTGCACCACCTTGCCCTCGACGATGGTGGCGACGACGTCGCGCAAGGACGCGTGCTTCTGGAATGAATATTCGCCCGGCTTCAGGTCCGAGCTGGCCTTCAGCGCAAACACGGCGGCAATGAAGACCCACGGATTGACGTCGGTCACGCCTTCGCGGTTCAGCGTGTCGGCGATGTCCCGCTTGCCCGCGCGGGCGGGGATGTTGACGATCTTGTCTTCCTTCAGCGGACCCACGGTCTCCAGCACCTGCCGACCATAGTAATAGGTCGCGCCGGCGCCGAGCATTGCGATCAGCAGAATGGTGATGATGGCATTGCCGACCACCACAAAGGGATTGCGTGCGCGATCGGACCGCTTCGGCGGCGGCGGCAACTGCTCGGGCTCCAGCGCAGCACGCGGACTCCGGGGCGAAATGGGCGGCCTCTCACTCATTGCAGCAACCTGAATCCTGCCGGTTCAATCTTGGCCCGGCGCTCGCCCGCCCGGCCCAATTCACACGCCCGCAACTATGACTATCGCCGAATACGGCAAAACGGTGGATTCGATTCGAATGCACGTCAATCGGCCAAACGCCGGACGACCACCGAAGCGTTGGTCCCGCCGAAACCGAAGGAATTCGACAGCGCCACGTTGACCTCGCGCTTCTTCGCAACGTGCGGCACGAGATCGATCGCGGTTTCGACCGAGGGATTATCCAGGTTGATCGTCGGCGGCACGACATTATCGCGAATCGCAAGGATCGCGAAGATCGCCTCGATCGCACCGGCCGCGCCGAGCAGATGCCCGGTCGACGATTTGGTCGAGGACATCGCCACCTTCGAAGCGGCGTTGCCGAGCAGCCGCTCCACAGCGCCGAGCTCGATCTCGTCGCCGAGCGGCGTCGAGGTGCCGTGCGCATTGATGTAGTCGAGATCTGACGGCGAAAGACCGGCACGCTTGAGCGCCGCCGACATACTGCGGAAGCCGCCATCGCCATCCGGCGACGGCGAGGTGATGTGATAGGCATCGCCCGACAGGCCGTAGCCGATCACCTCGGCATAAATCTTCGCGCCGCGGCGCTTCGCATGCTCGAGCTCTTCGAGCACCACGATGCCGGCGCCCTCGCCCATCACGAATCCATCGCGGTCCTTGTCATAGGGGCGCGAGGCCTTCTCGGGCGTGTCGTTGAAGCCGGTCGACAGCGCACGCGCGGCGTTGAAGCCGGCAATTCCGATGCGGCCGATCGGCGATTCCGTGCCGCCGGCGACCATGACGTCGGCATCGCCCAGCGCAATCAGGCGGGCGGCGTCGCCAACCGCGTGCGCGCCGGTCGAGCAAGCCGTGACCACCGAATGGTTCGGTCCCTTCAGCCCGTGCTCGATCGAGACATAGCCGGAGGCCAGATTGATCAGACGACCGGGAATGAAGAACGGCGACACCCGGCGCGGTCCCCGCTCCTTGAGCAGGATCGCAGTCTCCGCGATGCCGTTGAGCCCGCCGATGCCGGCCCCGATCAGGGTGCCGGTGGCGCATTTGTCCTCTTCGGACTCCGGATGCCAGTTGGCGTCGTCGAGCGCCTGCTTGGCCGCCGCCATCCCAAAGATGATGAAGTCGTCGACCTTGCGCTGGTCCTTCGGCTCCATCCACTGGTCGGCGTTGAAGGTGTCGTTGGACCCGTCTCCGCGCGGCACGTTGCAGGCGATCTTGGTCTGGAGGTCGGAGACGTCGAAGGTCTCGATGCGGCGCGCGCCGCTCTCACCCTTCAGGATCCGCTGCCAGGTCGCATCGACACCACAGCCGAGTGGCGACACCATGCCGAGGCCCGTGACGACAACCCGTCTCATCCAGAAACTCCGGTCTTCAGGAATCGCGGCCAACAATAACAAGAAACCGGTGGGCCACTGCCAGCGGCCCGTCCGGTTTCCACGTTAGTCCGCGAAAAATCAAAGAGCCTCAGCTCTTCGCGTTCTTCTCGAGAAACTTGGTGGCGTCGCCGACCGTGAGAATCGTCTCAGCGGCGTCGTCCGGAATCTCGCAGCCGAACTCCTCTTCGAACGCCATCACCAGCTCGACGGTGTCCAGACTGTCGGCGCCGAGGTCGTCGATGAAGCTCGCAGCGTCGACAACCTTCTCGGGTTCAACACCAAGGTGTTCGACCACGATCTTCTTAACCCGCTCGCCAATGTCACTCATTGCTTAACCTCGTGTTGTTCCCTGTAGACCCGACCCCCCGGGACGATACGAG
>JAEWBW010000465.1 GCA_023390955.1 Pseudomonadota bacterium | reverse complement strand
ACTCATGATCAGGATCCAACCGGGCCCCGCTAATGTGATCGGCGCGGGCAGGAACTTTGTTCACGGTCGGAGAACCCCGGGCCGGGACTAAAGTTCCCGTGTTACCCAAGTCCCTAATCAAGTCCCTAACCACGTCCTCAAGCCCAAGCCTGCGGCACATGCCTTGCTTCGTCGAACCGACAAGCAGGAGGCCATCCCTCGTGGGCATTCCCCGCCGCTACAGCCACTTCGTGTTTGGCGTCATCCAGTCCGGCC
The DNA here is from genome assembly GCA_023390955.1 of Pseudomonadota bacterium. Classification (GTDB taxonomy): domain Bacteria; phylum Pseudomonadota; class Alphaproteobacteria; order Rhizobiales; family Xanthobacteraceae; genus Bradyrhizobium. Next base: position 7,191 of record JAEWBW010000465.1, on the reverse strand, counting down.
TGACCTGCCTGATCGCGGCCGGCATCGCGAGCCTGCCCGCGTCCGGTCCCGTCTTCATCAAGCACTGGCTGCTGTCGTGGCTGATTTCCTGGACGATGATGCTGCCGATCGTGCTGGTCGCCGCACCCGCGATCCGGGCCGTCTCGCTCCGGCTCACGCGCGAGCCCTGAGCTGCAATAAGCGGCTGTAGGCCGTTGATGGAACTAACCTATGTTAGGAACTTCGTTCTCGGACGGAGAACTACGGGCTCCCAATCAATCGGGAAAAAGTGGTAGTCAGTCCCGATGCACCTCTATCGGGTCTTCACCCTCTCGCGCGACGGGGAGGTCATCCAGGCGATTGACCTGCCCTGCGCGTCCGATGACGACGCGAGGGCGCGCGTCGAGCAATTGATCCAGCCGGATGAGACTTGCCCGGTGGAGCTTTGGGATGGCCCACGTCTGCTCGCGCGCTTCGAGCCCGGCCAGTAACGAAATCTCGGCTCTGTCGAAGCCGGCGCGGGTGCCGCCGGCCGGAAAACCGTGCGAACAAGCAAAAGAACATATTGCGAACATAGAACAGATAGTGTACACAGCTTTTATCGCTGGATCGCCCCGCCAACCGTTTGTCGCAACGCCGAATCCTCGCCATAAGGAGCACGACCCAATGTCCGCCACTGCCCTGCGTATCGTCGAAGGATCTTCCATGGACAAGAGTAAAGCTCTGGCCGCCGCGCTCTCCCAGATCGAGCGCCAGTTCGGCAAGGGCTCGGTGATGAAGCTCGGCAAGAACGACCGTTCGATGGACATCGAGGCGGTGTCCTCCGGGTCGCTCGGGCTTGATATCGCGCTCGGCATCGGCGGTCTTCCGAAGGGGCGTATCGTCGAGATCTACGGGCCGGAATCCTCGGGCAAGACCACGCTGGCGCTGCATACGGTGGCCGAGGCCCAGAAGAAGGGCGGCATCTGCGCCTTCATCGATGCCGAGCACGCGCTCGATCCGGTCTATGCCCGCAAGCTCGGCGTCAACCTCGATGACCTCCTGATCTCCCAGCCCGACACCGGCGAGCAGGCGCTGGAGATCTGCGACACGCTGGTGCGTTCGGGCGCGGTCGACGTGCTGGTGATCGACTCGGTCGCGGCGCTGGTGCCGAAGGCCGAGCTCGAGGGCGAGATGGGCGATGCGCTGCCGGGCCTGCAGGCCCGTCTGATGAGCCAGGCGCTGCGCAAGCTCACGGCCTCCATCAACAAGTCCAACACCATGGTGATCTTCATCAACCAGATCCGCATGAAGATCGGTGTGATGTACGGTTCGCCCGAGACCACCACCGGCGGCAACGCGCTGAAATTCTATGCCTCCGTCCGCCTCGACATCCGCCGCATCGGCGCGATCAAGGAGCGCGACGAAGTGGTCGGCAACACCACCCGCGTCAAGGTGGTGAAGAACAAGCTGGCGCCGCCCTTCAAGCAGGTCGAGTTCGACATCATGTACGGCGAAGGCGTCTCCAAGATGGGCGAGATCCTCGATCTCGGCGTCAAGGCCGGCATCGTCGAAAAGTCCGGCGCCTGGTTCTCCTATGACAGCCAGCGTCTCGGCCAGGGCCGCGAGAACTCCAAGGCGTTCCTGAAGGCCAACCCCGACATCACTGCCAAGATCGAGTCCGCGATCCGCCAGAACTCCGGCCTGATCGCCGAGCAGATTCTGGCCGGCACGCCCGAGCGCGACGCCGACGGCGAAGAACCCGCGGACGAGTAGACGTAAGAGTAGAGTTTCCGCGAGACGCGGGCGCTGAGGACGTTGAGTTGCCGACGTCGTCAGCGCCCGTTTTCATGTGTGGCGTGACAGTGAGCGGGTGGGGCGATGAAGCGTCTGATCCTGACCAGTCGTCCGGGGCTGATCTCACCAAATCAGGGTTGGCTCAGATCGTCGTCCTGTTCTTTTTCGATTCATGTGGGGGCCGCTGTCTTCGCCTGGTGGGGCGGCACGCACCTGACCAATGATCGGCTCAGGCGTTATGGCTCTGTTTTGACCAAGCCCTGAGGTGGCGGCATGACGCGGCTCATCGTCACGACCGACTCGTCAACAGCCGGCGCCATCCAGCGTGCCGGCCTTGCCGATATCGTGATTGCGATCGAGCGCCGGCTGGTCTGGGGGCCGTTACGCTCAACAGCGGAGCTCGACGCCTACTTTGCCCCGCGTACGACGCAACCATCGGGCCTTCATTGGCTGGACGACACGCCGGCGTGGCGCCTCGACGAATGGGGTGTGAAGGACCTCGGGTTTTTCGAACTGTTCGCAAAATGCGAGTCTTTTGAGTTTTGGAGAGGACCAGGGCCAAACGCGGAATTGCTCCTTCTTTGGCTGCTCGATCATTGGCGCCGCGGCAGCACTGCGAAGTCGAATTTCGTGGTGCGTCCCTTCCATGGGGCCATCGGTGACATTGATCCGCGCGAACTTGCCAAGCCGTACCCGCACGTTGTTGAGATCTCACCCTATAACTTCAAATTGGCCGACCGTGCGTGGCGGGCCTATCGTGCGCGGACGCCACAGAGCTGGCGCGATCTCTTCAAGCATAATTTGGTTTCAGTGCCGGAGCTCAGTCGTTGCGTGAGAGAACTCCTTGATGAACTTCCGAGCCCGGCCTCGGGCCTTGGGACCACCGAAAAGCGAATATTGAAGCTCGTGGCGCGCGGCGGCATGCGTCCCTACGATATCCTGGGCCATCGCGACCGCTACGGGCCGCACGTCTACGAGTACTGGGAAATCGGAGCCCTGCTTGACGGGCTTGCGCGGTGTGAGCGACCAGCGGTGACCGGGCTCGATGAAGGTCCCTTTTCCCTGGACATGCACAACGATGCTGATCGCTTCGCGCGATACAAGGCATCTTGCTTGTCGCTCACGGATTTCGGCAAGGCGGTTCTGGGAGGCGATCAGAACTTTCGCCGCCACAACCGGATCGATCGATGGTGGGGCGGTACCCATCTGACCAACGAACGGCTCTGGCGTTGGGACAGTGAAACGCGCGAATTGATCTCGCCCGGCTGATCCGTTTGTTCTGCGAAAGGCATTCCTGATCTGCACATCGATTTTGAGTGAGATATTGCCGTGTCACATTTGATTCTGACGACAGACGATATCGCCGCCCACCAATTGCGGCCGGCGCATTTTGCGAACGAAGTCGTCGGTTTTGACCTTCGCCTCGTGATGGGGAAGTTGCCTTCGGAGGCCGAGCTTGTCACGTTCCTGGAGCCCCGCTCAGCCAAGCATGACCGCGAGGGCACGCACTGGCTCGATCATTTCCTGCGAATGGGGATCGGGCGATCCGCCGACAGAAGCTCCGGCCTGCTCAAGTTCTGCGACAAGTTCGATTCGATCGAGCTTTGGGTCGACCCGGGACCAAACGATCAGCTCATCCTGATCTGGCTGCTCGACTTTCTCCGTCCTTACAGGGAAGTCACGTCGAAACTCGGTTTGGTGCAGGCCGATGTGGGAATCGCAAATTTTGGAACGGAATCGCTGAATCAGTGGAAACTGCCGGTATTCAAGATTACGGACCGTCATCTCGCTCTCGCCAGCCGGGCCTGGCAGGCTTTTCGCGCGCCAACGCCGCAAGCCTGGTTTGACCTCCTGATGCAGGACACCACGATCCTGCCGCGGCTTCGGCCGGCGATCATTTGTCTGCTCGAGGAGCTTCCAGACAGCTTCAACGGTCTCGGCGCAAGCGAACAGCTCATGCTGGAATCCCTGAGTTATGGCTGTACCGATCCTGGCGAAGCGCTGTACGCGACCCGGGATCGTGACGTCGTCAATGAAGATGAGGCGGGTGCGCTGTTCGACGAACTTGCGCAATGTCCGGCTCCGCTCGTCTTCGGCCTCGGCGAGGGGCCTTTCGATCCAAGCTATCACACCCGCCACCAACGTTACCGGAAGGCAAAGGTCGGACTCACCGAACTCGGACAGGCGGTCGTGGAGGCGGAGGACGACTTCTGCCGTCACAATACGATCCGCCGCTGGTGGGGTGGCACCGAGCTCACCAATGAACGGCTCTGGCGGTGGGACTCGAAAGCGCGGCTCTTGATCGCGCCCGGATGATGTGCGGGTGTCGTTATAAGTACTCCGGATATTGCTTATCGTTTTTTGATTGAGAGGCGACCGTGTCTCATTTGATCCTCACCACGAACGATCCAGCGGCAGACGTTCTTCGTCACTCCGGCCTCGCCAACGTCGCGATCGCCTTTGGCATGCACTTCGTCCGGGGGCAATTGCCGTCGGATGAGCAGCTTCGGATGGGACTGGAGCCGCGCTCGGCAAAGCACTGCAACAGCGGCGATCACTGGCTCGATGGCACTGATCGGTGCTCGATGAAGGATTTCGGTACGCGGGATGCGGGCTTCTTCAAGTTTTGCGAGAGGTTCGATTCGATCGAATTGTGGGCGGATCCTCTGCCGAATGATCAACTCGTGCTCGTCTGGCTGCTCGATCTTCTCCGTCCCTACAAGGAAATCACCTCGAAGCTCACGCTGATCCAGACCGATGCGGTGACCTCGTACTACGATCCGCAAGCTGTGAAGAAATGGAAGCTACCGGCCTTCAAGGTGACCGAGAACCATCTGTTAATGGCAGGCCGCGCCTGGCGCGCCTATCGCTCCGCGACGCCAGAGCCCTGTTTCGACCTGCTGATGACGGATCTGATGATCCTGCCAAGGCTTCGGTCAGCCCTGATTGCGATGCTTGAAGAACTGCCTGACAAGGTAACTGGTCTCGGCGCGACCGAGATGGACATGCTGGATTGTGTGAACGATGGCCACACCGTGCCGAAGCAGGTGTGCGAGGCAAGGTGGATTAGAGAGGTGTTCGATATAGGCGACGCGGACGACGCATTGTTCGAACTGGCGGAATTCCCGGTCCCGCTGATCCTGCTGGGTGATCCGGCGTTTGATAATGAGGCTCGCTACCGTGGCGAGAGCGAGTGGAAGGTGACGCTGACTGAACTCGGCCGCTCAATTGTCGCCCGTGAAGACGACTTTTGGCGTCACAACACTGCCCGCCGCTGGTGGGGCGGTACCGAATTGACCAATGACCGGCTCTGGCGTTGGGACTCGGAAGCCCGCTTGTTGATCGCGCCCTAGCGAGTCGAATTGATTTTCCGACTTGCGGCGATGATCGCGCGATGCCGCTCATTCTTGGTGGTCTAACAATGGGTTAGAGCAGATCAGCGGGCACGGCGCCAATTTTCACCGGCTACTGTGCATGGGGTTGTTTTCAAAGTTCGACCTCTCCCCGAGCGGGGAGAGGTGAAGGTGCTTTAGGCGCGTTACTCCGCCGCCTGTGCGTAGTCGCTCACCGGCGGGCAGGAGCACACCAGATTACGATCGCCATAGACGTTGTCGACGCGGCCGACCGGGCACCAATATTTGTCGGTGCGCGAGGTGCCTGCCGGGAAGCAGCCCTCGGCGCGGGTATAGGCGCGGGCCCAGGCATCATCCGCGATGTCGTGCACGGTGTGCGGGGCGTGGCGCAGCGGGGACGCCTCGATCTTGAAGCGGCCACCTTCGACATCTGTGATCTCCTTGCGGATCGCGATCATGGCGTCGCAGAAGCGATCGAGTTCGGCCTTGGATTCAGATTCGGTCGGCTCGATCATCAGCGTGCCCGGCACCGGGAAGCTCATGGTCGGCGCGTGGAAGCCGTAGTCGATCAGGCGCTTCGCAATGTCGTCCACCGTGACACCGGACGTCGTCTTCAGCGGGCGGGGATCGACGATGCATTCATGCGCGACGCGGCCCTTGGCGTTCTTGTAGAGCACCGGGAAGTGCGCATCGAGGCGCGCCGCGATGTAGTTCGCATTGAGGATCGCGATCTCGGTTGCGCGCTTCAATCCTTCGCCGCCCATCATCAGGATGTAGATGTAAGAGATCGTGAGGATCGAGGCCGACCCGAACGGCGCGGCCGACACCGGACCGACCGGTGCGTCGGCTTGCGTCGCGGGATGGCCGGGGAGGAACGGCGCGAGGTGCGCCTTCACGCCGATCGGACCCATGCCGGGGCCGCCGCCGCCATGCGGGATGCAGAAGGTCTTGTGCAGGTTGAGATGGCTGACGTCGGCGCCGTAATCGCCGGGCCGCGACAGGCCGACCTGCGCGTTCAGATTGGCGCCGTCCAGATACACCTGGCCGCCATGAGTGTGCACGATGTCGCAGATCTCGCTTATGTGCTCCTCGAACACGCCGTGTGTCGAGGGATAGGTGATCATGACAGCGGCGAGGTCGTTCGAATGCTTTTCCGCCTTGGCGCGGAGATCGTTGACGTCGACGTCGCCGTTCTTTTCGCAGGCGACCACCACCACGTCCATGCCGACCATCGCGGCAGAGGCGGGGTTGGTGCCGTGGGCGGAGGAGGGGATCAGGCAGACCTTGCGGTGGCTCTGCCCGCGCGCCGCATGATAGCCGCGGATCGCCAGCAGGCCGGCATATTCGCCCTGCGCGCCCGAGTTCGGCTGCAGCGAGATCGCGTCATAGCCGGTGATGTCGCACAACCACTTGTCCAGCCGCGCGAACAGCGCATGGTAGCCGGCGGCCTGCTCGCGCGGAGCGAACGGGTGCAGGGTCGCGAACTCCGGCCAGGTCAGCGGCATCATCTCGGTGGTTGCGTTCAGCTTCATCGTGCAGGAGCCGAGCGGGATCATCGCGCGGTCGAGCGCGAGGTCGCGGTCGCTGAGCTTGCGCATGTAGCGCAGCATCTCGGTCTCGGAGCGGTGCGCGTGGAACACCGGATGGGTGAGGAAGGCCGTCGTGCGCGTCAGAGCGTCCGGGAGCGCCTCACGCGTCTCGGCATCGATCTCGGCATAAGCGAGCTTGCCGCCGAAGGCACGCCACACCGCCTCCACCGTCGCCGGCGTCGTGGTCTCGTCGAGCGCGATGCGGAGCGCCGCTTCGCCAATGCCGAGATTGATCTTTTCCGCGGCCGCGCGCGCGACAATCTCGGCGCGCTTGGCACCGGCGTCCACGCTGAGCGTGTCGAAGAAGTTCTCGGAAGTCGGCGCAAAGCCGAGCTTGCGCAGGCCGGCGGCCAGCACGGCGGCGCGGCGATGCACCGTGCGCGCGATCTGCGCCAGCCCCTCGGGGCCGTGATAGACCGCATACATCGAGGCGATCACGGCAAGCAGCACCTGCGCGGTGCAGATATTGGAGGTCGCCTTCTCGCGGCGGATGT
>JAEWBW010000384.1 GCA_023390955.1 Pseudomonadota bacterium | reverse complement strand
CGGCGTTGCCGCTCTTCATCTGGATGGGCGAAATCCTCTTCCGCACGCGGCTCTCGGAAGAGATGTTCCGCGGATTTGCCCCTTGGCTAAATTGGCTCCCGGGCCGGCTCATGCACGTCAACGTGCTCGCCTGCGGTGTCTTCGGCTCGGTGTCGGGATCGTCAGCCGCGACCTGCGCCACCGTCGCCAAGATCGCATTGCCGGAGCTCAAAAAGCGCGGCTATGACGAGAACCTCAGCCTCGGCTCTCTCGCCGGCGCGGGCACGCTCGGCATTCTGATCCCGCCGTCGATCACCATGGTGGTCTACGCCGTCCAGGCCAACGTCTCCATCATCCAGGTCTTCCTCGCCGGGTTCCTGCCGGGGCTGTTGGTGATGGTGCTGTATTCCGGCTACATCGCGATCTGGTCACTCGCCAATCCGAAGCGCACGCCACCGGCCGATCCGCCGATGAGCCTTCGCATGCGCATTTCGGAGTCGCTCAACCTCATTCCGTGCCTGCTGCTCATCGCTTTCGTCTTCCTGTCGTTGCTGATGGGCTGGGCGACGGCGACGGAATGCGCAGCGTGGGGCGTGTTCGGCTCGCTCGCGATCGCCTGGTGGCAGGGCGCGCTGACCTGGCAATCGTTCTGGGCGAGCGTCATGGGCGCGACCCGCGTCAATTGCATGATCCTGCTGATCCTGGCCGGCGCCTCCTACATGGGCACCTCGATGGCCTATACCGGCATCCCGCTGGCGCTGGCGACCTGGGTGAACAGCCTGCAGCTGAGCCCCTACGCCCTGATCGCGGCGCTGACCGTCATGTACATCGTCCTCGGCACCGCGCTCGATGGCATCTCCATGATCGTGCTCACGACCGCCATCGTCATTCCGATGGTGAAGCAGGCCGGCTTCGATCTCGTCTGGTTCGGCATCTTCCTGGTGCTTGTGGTCGAGATGGCGGAAGTCTCACCGCCCGTCGGCTTCAATCTGTTCGTGCTGCAAACCATGAGCGGCAAGGACTCCAACACGGTCGCGAAAGCCTCGCTGCCGTTCTTCTTTTTGCTCGTTCTCGCGGTTGCCATCATCACGGTATTCCCCGTCATCGTGATGTTGCTGCCGCAAATGGCGTTCCCCGGCTAGAAAGAGGTAGTCATGTTCAGTCTTTTAAAAGCATTCGCAACAGCCGCCTGCGTCGCGGCGCTTGCCACACCGGCAATGGCGCAGACGAAGTGGAATCTCCCGGCAGCTTATCCGGCGGACAATCCGCATTCGGTCAATCTGATCGAGTTTGCCAAGGACGTTGGCGACGCCACCGGCGGCAAGCTGCAGATCACCGTGCATGCCGCGGCGTCCCTGTTCAAGGCGCCCGAAATCAAGCGCGCGGTCGCAACCGGCCAGGCGCAGGCGGGTGAAGTTCTGATCTCGCTGCACGAGAACGAAGATCCGATGTTCGGCATCGACGTCGTGCCGTTCCTCGCGACGAGCTATCCGGAAGCCAAGAAACTGTGGCTCGCCTCGAAGCCGGCGATCGAGAAGAAGCTCGCCGCGCAGGGCCTGATGCTCCTCTTCGCAGTGCCGTGGGGCCCCCAGGGCATCTATGCCAAGAAGGAACTCAACACCGTCGAGGACATGAAGGGCCTGAAGTGGCGCGCCTACAATGTCGGCACCTCGCGCATCGCCGAACTGGTCGGCGCGCAGCCCGTCACCATCCAGGCCGCGGAGCTTCCGCAGGCGCTGGCCACCGGTGTCGTGAACGCGTTCATGACCTCGGGCTCGACTGGCTACGACAGCAAGTCATGGGAAACCATGACCCACTTCTACGACGTGCAGGCCTGGATTCCGAAGAACGTGACCTTCGTGAACAAGGCTGCATTTGACGCGCTCGACAAGCCGACCCAGGAGGCAGTCCTCAAGGCCGCGGCGGTCGCCGAAGAGCGCGGCTGGAAGCTCGCCGAAGAAAAGGCGAAGTGGTATCTCGACCAGCTCCAGGCCAACAAGATGAAGGTGCTGCCGCCGCCGGCCGCCCTGAAGACCGGCCTTCAGAAGATCGGCGAGCAACTGACGGCCGATTGGCTCACCAGGGCGGGCGCTGACGGTGCCGCCGTGATCAGCACCTACAAGAAGTAGGACTACCCTGCTCTACTCTGGAGCCCGGCGTTCGACCGCCGGGCTCCATCCGATCTTGCGGCGCTCGCGGGCCACGCCTTTGACCGCCCAGGATCGCGGTTCAAGATCGCGGTTGCAGTCAAAGAATAATAAGGAGCCCTTCCATGGCGCATGACGCACCCCAGGCCAGCGGGCCTACGAAGCTCGTAATCCGCAATATCGGCCTGATGCTGTCGGGCGCCCTGGAAAAGCCGATCCTGGATGGCGACACCATCGTCGCCGAGAACGGCAAGATCACAGCCATCGGCCGCTACAAGGACCTCAACACCGAAGGTGCCACCACCATCGTCGACGCCAACGGCACCACGGTCGCGCCGGGCCTGATCGACAGCCACGTCCATCCGGTCGCCGGCGACTGGACGCCGCGGCAGAACCAGATCAACTGGATCGACAGCTATCTCCATGGCGGCGTCACCACCATGATCTCGGCTGGCGAAGTGCATATGCCCGGCCGCCCTCGCGACGTCGTCGGACTGAAGGCTATGGCGGTGTTCGCGCAGCGGGCATTCTGGACGCTGCGGCCGGGCGGCGTGAAGGTTCACGCCGGCGCTCCGGTGATCGAATGCGAAATGGTCGAGGAAGACTTCAAGGAGATGGCCGCCAACGGCGTCAAGCTGCTCGGCGAAGTCGGCCTGGGCGGCGTCAAGGACGGTCCGACCGCGCGGAAGATGGTCGGCTGGGCGCGCAAATACGGCATCCAGAGCACCATCCATACCGGCGGTCCGTCGATCCCCGGCTCGGGCCTGATCGACAAGGACGTGGTGCTGGAAGCCGACACCGACGTCGTCGGCCACATCAATGGCGGCCACACCGCCCTGCCCGACGACCAGATCCGCTGCATCTGCGAGGGCTGCAAACGCGGCCTCGAGCTCGTGCACAACGGCAATGAACGCTCGGCCCTGTACACACTGCGCACCGCCCGCGAGATGGGCGATCTGCACCGGGTCATCCTCGGTACCGATGCGCCGGCCGGCTCCGGCGTGCAGCCGCTCGGCATCCTGCGCATGGTCTCGATGCTATCCTCGCTCGGCGAACTGCCGGCCGAGATCGCCTTCTGCCTCGCCACCGGCAACACCGCGCGGATGCGCGAGCTCGACTGCGGCCTGATCGAGGTCGGCCGCTCCGCCGACTTCGTGCTGATGGACATGGCTCAGCATTCGCCGGGCAAGAACATCCTGCACAGCGTGCAGCTCGGCGACCTCCCCGGCATCGGCATGACCATCATCGACGGCATCGTCCGGACCCAGCGCAGCCGCAACACGCCGCCCGCGGGTCGCGTGCCGGAGATCGTCGCCAAGTAGGCGCGTCAGGGGACGATCGCCAACACGACCGGCTAACCAAATCCGCCTGTTTCCCGACCGGCGTTGAACGCCTCACCGGCCTGTGGCGTCTAATGCACGCAGCCGTGACGGCGGCAGCAGTGCTGGAGCATCGAGGGGGACATGCGGAGTTCGTTGCGGATAGCTGCCGGCGTTGCCGGTGCAGTGGCCGGCTTTGTCGCGACCTTTGCGACGTTCGCACTGCTCGACCTCGGCAACCGCGCGGATCCGATCACCTCGGGCCTGGTGGCACTGTTCGTCTACTCCCCCATCGGCGCGATCGCCGGCCTGGTGCTGGCGACGAAGCTGGCAATGCGATCAGGCAGCGAGAACGCGGGCAGCCTCGCTCGCAACAGCCTGAAGACCCTTGGCGTGGTCGTCCTGCTCTGCGTCGCCGGCATCGGCGCCTACCTTGCCTACGCCTATGCGACGGCCACACCCTGGCTCAACCGGAACGGCGGCACGCCTCTTCTGATCTTCGAGGTTCGGCTACCAGCCGGAGTGGCGGTCCCGCAGGCGGAACGCATCAAGGTCGAGTTGGAGACCGACCTCAACACCATGCCGGGCGAGGTCAAACCAGGTCTCTTTCATCGCGACGGCGACAAGTTCGTCATCGCCGGCGAGGTCGAGCTGGCGTTTCGAACGCGCTATCGGCAGGTCGCCGTCACCATCGAAGGTCAGCCCGAGAGGACCTACCCCATAGACCTGTCGGCAAGGGCGCCGCACACGGCCGCGTTCGGACCTTGGCAGCGGCTCGATGACGGCAGTGAGATTCGCTACCGCGCCAAATGGCCGGGGAAGGATTGATCGCGCGATCAGCGCGCCTTCGATGATTTGGGCAATTCGCACCGCACATAGGTCTGGCGCTTGGCCTGTCCGACCGGGCCGTTGTCCATCACCAGCCTGCCATCCGCGGCGATCGACACCCGCGGATTGGAGCGAAACTTCTCGCCCTCGCCCTCGCAGGCGAGCCGCATCTTCCAGCCCAGCTTGCCGTCGGCCGTGATCTCGCTGGCGCGGCACCG
>JAEWBW010000358.1 GCA_023390955.1 Pseudomonadota bacterium | reverse complement strand
ATGTCACGCTCGAGCACCAGCTCGCCGATTCCGGCGGCATGATGCTGGTGAAATGGCCGAAGCAGTTCGACGTCATCGTCACCGACAATCTGTTCGGCGACATGCTGTCCGACATCGCGGCGATGCTCACGGGTTCGCTCGGCATGCTGCCCTCGGCCTCGCTCGGCGAGGTCGACGCCAAGACCCAGAAGCGCAGGGCATTGTACGAGCCCGTGCACGGCTCGGCGCCCGACATCGCCGGCCAGGGCCTCGCCAATCCGATCGCGATGCTGTCGTCGTTCGGCATGGCGCTGCGCTACTCCTTCGACATGGGCGCGCTCGCCGACAAGGTCGACGCCGCGATCGCCGCCGTGCTGGCCAGCGGCCTGCGCACCGCCGACATCAAGTCGGAAGGCACCACGGCCGCCTCGACCACGCAGATGGGCGAAGCGATCCTGAAGGAACTGCAGAAGCTGCACGCGTAAAAATCTCTCCGTCATTCCGGGGCGGCTCGAAGAGCCGAACCCGGAATCTCGAGATTCCGGATTCGATGCTGCGCATCGCTCCGGAATGACGGTGCAAGGCCGGTGGGCACGGCGCTTCGCGCCTTTGCTCACCTTACGAAACTTCAGGACCCGCTTCATGGACGCCTCGCATCGCCCAAAACTCGCGGACACCTTCATCCACGAGACGGTGCGCCGGCATGAAGCGCAGATCGGGCGGCGTTGCGAGATCCTCGCCAACACCCGCATCGAATATGCCTCGCTCGGCGACTACTCCTATCTCGGCGAGAACTGCGACGTCGCCGACGCGGTCATCGGAAAATTCACGGCCATCGCCAATTCGGTGCGGATCGGCGCGCCGAACCATCCGATGGGACGCGCGTCCCAGCATCGCTTCACCTATTGCCCGGAATATTATGAGGGCACGGCGACCCGTGACCGCGACTTCTTCGCGGATCGCCGCAGCGACCGCGTCATCGTCGGCAACGATGTCTGGATCGGGCACGCCGCGATCCTGCTGCCGGGTGTCACGGTCGGCGACGGTGCGGTGATCGCCGCAGGCGCCGTCGTCAGTCGCGACGTGGAGCCCTACACGATCGTCGGCGGTGTCCCCGCGCGCGCCATCCGCAAGCGCTTCGATGCAGCAGTCGCGGACAGCCTGCGCCGCATTGCCTGGTGGGATTGGGCGGACGAGCTCATCTTCGAACGCCTCGCCGATTTCCGCTCCGAGGCGATCGAAGAATTTTGCAGGCGCTACGATCCCGCCGCGAATTCGTAAGCCTCAGCCGTCATTGCGAGGAGCGAAGCGACGAGGCAATCCAGAATCGTTCCGCAGAGGGATTCTGGATTGCTTCGCTGCGCTCGCAATGACGGCGGGGAGACAGGCGCAGCTACGTCACAATAAAAAATGGCCGGGCGTGAGCCCGGCCGTTTTGATTCGCGATCCGTCCGCTTCAGCACTAAAGTGAACATGTGGTGCCGGCAATCCCGGGGGGACAAGTGCGTAGCGTTGGTATTGCCATTGCATCGGTGATGTTTGCACATCCAGCCCTCGCGATTGACTGCGCGGCGGCCAAGAGCCCTGCGGAAAAGGCGATCTGTTCAGATCCAAAAGCTCGCAGCGCTGACGAAGCGCTTGGCAAGGTATACAACAGGCTTCGCAGCTCGTTGTCCGCCAATGCGGCCGACGAATTGCGACGCTCCCAGACGGAATGGATACGATCAAGAGACGGGAGCTGCACTGGTCCCGCCGCAGTCAAGCCATTGTCCGAGTGCCTTGCCGTGCAATCCAGCGAGCGACAGAGATTTTTGGACGGAAGGCCGCGGGCCGGCGATATGTCGGACCGTCTCTTTCGGCCGTTTTTCATCTCTCGGCCGGCGAAGAACGGATCGGCAGACCTCTCTATCGTTGGCTTCGAGTTCATCGGCGCCGGCGATTGGAAGTCGCGTTTGAATTCCTTGATCGACGCCGAAGTCGAGAGGGCGAAGTTCGATGCCGACGCAGGAAGAGACAATCCAGGAAGCCATCGCGACTATTACGTTGGTCTTGAGATGGACCTTACGTACGCGTCCTCGCGGTTGGTTTCGGTGAAGGCGAGTGTAGGAAGCTATCTCGGGCAGGCGCACCCGGATTGGGGTAGCTACAATTTCAATTTTGACAGGACGCTAAATCGAGAATTGAGGTTCGATGACCTTCTCGACGACGTCAGCACGAAGCCGATTCTCGAATTCTGCCGACTGGAAGTCGTAAAGCAGAAAAAGGAACGGTCTGATCACCCGGATCAGTGGAAGGATGATGTCGAGTTGCTGGAAGTCAGCGATATTTCAAAAGACCTCAAACGCTGGAGCTTCGGTTCAGCAACGGCCGAAGTTGACTATGGCGCCTACGCATTCGGAGGATATGGGCAATGCATGTGTACTTGCACGATTCCCTATTCGATGCTGCGTCCCATCGTGAAGAAGGATTTTCCGCTTCCGTAGCGGCAGCGCATATCGGAGGCGTCACCTGATCGGTCCTCCAACAAAAAATGGCCGGGCTCTCGCCCGGCCATTTTGATTCCGTCGGATCGTCAGCTCACCAGTAGAGCGGGAAGCTCGCCGGGTAGCCGCCGAGATCGGCCGGCGTCGAGAGCGGCTGGCGATCGATCGGGCGGTTGAGATTTTCGCGCGCGAAGGTCGGATAGCCGATTGCCGGCGGGAAGGCGTAGTCGGTGAACTTGCGGTCGCCCGGGTTGACCTCGGTACCGCCGTCCAGCCAGGAGCGCTTCGACACGTAGATGCGGGTGCGGCCCTGCTGATAGACCGTGTTGGGGCCGCTCGGGCCGTAATAGACGCGACCGCGATCGTCATAGCGCGGCTGCTGCTTCTTGGCCTCGGCCGAGGTCGCAAGGCCGATCGCCGCGACGGCGCCAGCCGCAAGCCAGATCGCCAGTTTGGCGGAAAATTTCGAGCTCATCAGGTCCCCTTTAGCGGCAAGCCGCCACTCAATTTCACCCCATACTAGCCTGTCGGGGATGCCCGGAACTAGGTCTATTGGGTCACACCGGCCCGGAATAATCGCGCGATCTGGCAAAAGTTGCACGGAAACAGCAACTTGGGCTCCCGCTCCTCAGAGCGCGCCGCGCAATTGGGCGTTATCGGCGCCGGTCAGCCAGTCCGCGGAGGCGGGCGGGCCGCAGGCGCGGCGCTTGAGCTCGGCCCGGGCGAACAATTCCGCCAGTCTTGGCTCGTTGCCGGAGGTCAGGAGCGTCAGCCGGTTCAGCGTGCAGGCGACCGCGGCGCGCCGGGCCGGCAGCGCCCCGCCCTGGCAGGACCAGCCGGAGATCACCAGGAACGGCTCCTCGACCCGCTTGAGATAGCCGAGGCAGGTCCCGGCCCCGCCGCTCGGACGGATCAGGGCCACGGGCCCGAACTTGGTGTCGATCAGGCCGGCTTCCTCCAGTGGTGCGGCCGCCCCAAGGCCCATCCGTGCCGCCAGATCGGCCGACAGGCTTGCCGCCAGGTCGAACTCGCCACCCGTATGGTAGATCTCGAGCTCCGCGACCGCCCGTCCGTCGTCGCCGGCCCAGCGCAGGACGTCCCTGCGGCCGCCCTCGGGGTGCCTCAGGATCGAATAAGCTATTGCTTTGTCTGCAGAAGTTGGCTGGCTGAGGGCGAAGGCCGGATGCGAGCGGGTGGCTTCACCCCACCCCGGTCGGGTTGCCGGCTCGTCGCCCTCGAGGCTGGGCAGCTGGCCGAGGCCGTAAAGGCCGAGGATGGCAAGCAGCGCCAAAGCCCCCACATAGGCGAACAGACGCGCCAGCGTGCCGACGACTTCGTCGGCGGCGCCGAGGAGCGCCAGATGGATTGCGGTCCGGGTAGGGAGTGCGGCCGTTTCGGCCTGGTACGGCTGCATCCGACGCCTTCTGGCACGGTCAAACGTTGTCTTGCGGCCGGTTCTCGCATAGAAGCGCTGCTCTTCCTGTCTAAGCGCAGCGCTTGAGGAAGGCCTTTTTCATCGGAGAGTGAACGATGGGTTACAAAGTCGCAGTCGTCGGCGCGACCGGCAATGTCGGACGGGAAATGCTCAACATCCTGGATGAGCGCAAATTCCCCGCGGACGAGGTGGTGGCCCTGGCTTCACGCCGCAGCGTCGGCGTCGAAGTCTCCTATGGCGACCGCACCCTGAAGTGCAAGGCGCTCGAGCATTACGATTTCTCCGACGTCGACATCTGCCTGATGTCGGCCGGCGGCGAGGTGTCGAAGGAATGGTCGCCGAAGATCGGCGCCGCCGGCACCGTCGTGATCGACAATTCCTCGGCCTGGCGCATGGATCCGGACGTGCCGCTGATCGTGCCGGAAGTGAACGCTGCTGCGACGGAAGGCTTCAAGAAGAAGAACATCATCGCCAACCCGAACTGCTCGACCGCGCAGCTCGTGGTCGCGCTGAAGCCGCTGCACGACAAGGCGAAGATCAAGCGCGTCGTGGTCTCGACCTATCAATCGGTGTCGGGCGCCGGCAAGGACGGCATGGACGAATTGTTCGCGCAGACCAAGTCCGTCTACACCAACCAGGAACTGGTCAGTAAGAAATTCCCCAAGCGCATCGCCTTCAACGTCATTCCCCACATCGACGTCTTCATGGAGGACGGCTACACCAAGGAAGAGTGGAAGATGATGGCGGAGACCAAGAAGATTCTTGATCCCAAGATCAAGCTCTCCGCGACCTGCGTGCGCGTGCCGGTGTTCGTCGGCCACTCCGAAGCCGTCAACATCGAGTTCGAGACCCCGATCACCGCGGACGAAGCGCGCGATATCCTGCGCAAGGCGCCCGGCTGTCTCGTCATCGACAAGCAGGAGCCCGGCGGCTACGCCACGCCGTATGAAGCGGCGGGCGAGGACGCCACCTACATCAGCCGCATCCGCGAGGACGCGACGGTGGAGAACGGCCTTGTGCTGTGGTGCGTGTCGGACAATCTGCGCAAGGGCGCAGCCCTGAACGCGATCCAGATCGCGGAAGTGCTGATCAACCGCAAGCTGATCACCGCGAAGCAGAAGGCGGCGTAACCGCCGCGTTGGGTTAGCCCTGCGGCGGCGCGAAGCGCGGTCGCTGGGCGTAACCGATCCAGGTTGAGAGAGGTGGTGGGTTACGCCTTCGGCTAACCCACCCTGCAAATTCAAGCCACGCTGCGCGCGCTCTTGAACTCCTTGGTCGCCTTGTCCAGCACGAACAGCGTTCCCTCGGCGACGCCGAAATAGGCGCCGTGCAATTGCATCTGGCCGCTCTCGACGGCCTTGCGCACGAACGGGAACGTCATCAGGTTTTCCAGGCTGCGGAACACCGCGGCCTTCTCGATGCGCTCGACGAATTGCGCCATGCTCTCGTGGTCGCGCTGCTCGACCACTTCGCCCGGCTTGATGAACATCTGCATCCATTTGCCGATGAAGTCGCCGGGCGTCAGCGGTTCGATCTTGTCGACGAAGGCGCGAATGCCGCCGCATTGCGCGTGGCCGAGGATCACGATGTGCTTCACCTTGAGCACCGTGACCGCATATTCCAGCGCGGCCGACACGCCATGGGCGTTGCCGTCGGGCTGATATGTCGGCACCAGATTGGCGATGTTGCGGACGACGAACAGCTCGCCGGGGCCCACGTCGAAGATCGCTTCGGGCGCGACGCGGGAATCGCAGCAGCCGATCACCATCGTTTCCGGAAACTGGCCCTTCACCGACAGCTCGCGGTAGCGGTTCTGCTCGGTCGGCAGCCGCTGGGTGGCGAAGGCGTTGTAGCCTTCCAGCAAGGACTTCGGGAATGTGATCATGGCAATGCCTAACCATAGACCGCAGGGGCGAACAAGCCTTTCGAATAGGCATCCCGGATGCTATCGCCTCGGTCAGAATTGATTTCAGGGAACCGGAAGGAACGCTCGCATGACCCGCCCGCGCCGCAGCCATCTGTTCATGCCCGGCTCCAATCCCCGCGCGCTGGAAAAAGCCCGCAATCTGGCGGCCGACGGCCTGATCCTGGACCTCGAGGATTCCGTTGCCCCTGATGCGAAGTCCGTGGCGCGGGATCAGATCGCCGCCGCGATCGCCGCCAAGGGTTTTGGCCGTCGCGAAATCCTGATCCGGACCAACGGCCTGGACACGCCGTGGTGGGCCGATGACGTTGCCATGGCCGCGAAAGCCTCGCCGGACGGAATTCTGGTGCCGAAGGTCTCCAGCATCGAGGACCTCCAGACGATCGGAGCCCGTCTCGCCGAGCTTGGCGCCGCGCCGACCGTCAGGGTCTGGGCGATGATCGAAACCGCGCGCGCGGTGCTTCACGCGGAAGAGCTTGCTGCGGCCTCGCACGATCCCAGGACGCGCCTGTCGGGCTTCGTGTTCGGACCGAACGACATCTCGCGGGAAACGCGCATCAAGATGCTGCCGGGCCGCGCCGCGATGATCCCGATGATCACGCATTGCATTCTCGCGACCCGCGCGCACGGATTGGAAATTCTCGACGGTCCCTATGGCGACATCGCCAGCAGCGACGGCTTCGCCACCGAATGCGCGCAGGGCCGCGATCTCGGCTTCGACGGCAAGACGCTGATCCATCCCTCGCAGATCGACGCCTGCAACGTGATCTTCACGCCGCCGGCGGAGGAAGTCGCGCGCGCGCGAAAGATCATCGCGGCGTTCGAGCTGCCGGAGAACGTCTCGCGCGGCGCGATCCGGCTCGACGGCGCGATGGTGGAGCGTCTGCACGCCGACATGGCGCGGCGCACGATCGAGATCGCGGACGCCATCGCCGCGATGGGCAAGGCGTAAAGACGACTACGCCGGTCTAGTTCGCGGCGCCGGTCCGCTCAAGCGATTCCAGCGTGCCGGCGTTGCCGCAGTAATCCTGATAAGTCTGCGCCGCGGTGCCGGCGGTCAGCTCGCGGTCGCACTGAACCTTGTGATTGCACAGCGCGCAGACGCGCTCCATGTCGCGGAACAGCAGCGGTTGCGCCCGGTCGATCCTGTTGCTGTCGATGCCGAGCTGCGCCAGCATCTTTGGAAGCTCGTCGGCGGCATGGGGGCCTTGACGAACCAGATCTTCGAGATCGTCCGGCGCGATCCGCAGGTCGCTTGCAATGCGGTTGAAGTCGGAGCGGTCGAGCTTGCGGATCTCGCTCAGCTCGCGGCGATGCCTCAGCCAGCCGGCAAACAACGCGATGAGGTCGTGCACGACGGGATAGGGTTTGCTCGCGGTGCTCATGGCAAAACTCCATTCGGGCGTATCTGACCGCGAATAGAGCACTATGGTGCCGCGCGCGCTTTGTGCTGGATCAAACAGGAATTATTGAGCCGGCGGTCTCGTGTCCCGGACGCGTCGCGGCATGAAATGACGCGACGCAGAGCCGGGACCCAGAAATCTTCTGAGAGCACTATGGGCCCCGGCTCAGCAGCGCATCACTGACGTGCTGCGCAGCGTCCGGGGCACGAGAACGTCGCTCGAGGCGCGCGCCAGCTTAGGCGAACTTCTCCACCGCCCAGGCAAACAGGCTGCCGGGGATCGGCGGCTGCAGCGATCGGCCCTTGCCGGAGATGTGGAAGCCGCTGACCTCGGGATTGCTGATCAGTGCGCTGTAATCGCTGGGATCGAAGAACAGCTTTGGCTCGGAATGCACCGCGTAGAACGAACTCTTCGGGAGTGCATTCGGCAGATCGCCCGAGCGGCGCGCGAGGATCGTCAGCGCCGGCGGTCCATAGATGGCGATGCGCAGGTCGGAGAGGCGCTGCGATCCGCCGCTGAGGCGCTTCATCGCAAAGCTGAGGCGATGGCTCAGCGACAGCCATTCCGGCGTCAGCTCGTCCTGCTGCATCAGGCCTTCGAAGGACTGCACGATCGCATGGTCCTGCGGCAGGTAGAGAACGGAGTTGCCGAGCCGGCGCGAGCGCTCCCAGGCGAAGTAGGGCCGCGACCGGTCGAACGTGATGGGCTTGAGCAGCAGCACGTCGGCATCGAGCCAGAGGCCGGCGCCGAGCGACATCAGCCGCATGCGGAAGAAGTCGCTGAATTGCAGCGTGGTCCAGTCGCGCCAGCTGCCGTCCGGCTGCGGCGGCCGCAGCTTCTCGGAGAACGCATGCGGCACGATGGTCTCGGCATCGGCGTGCTGCACGCCCGCGGGCAGGCCGCGAATGGTGTCGAAGCTATAGACCGTGACCTTGTGGCCGGCCGCGACCTGCGAGCGCAGACAGGTCTGGCGCAAGGTGTCGAGCGGGCCATGCCAGAAGGTGACGATCTCGGGCAACATGGATCAGCTATTAGGGGCAAAACAGGCAAAGAAAAAGCCCCGGCGCGGGTTGCACCGGGGCTTGAATGAGAGACGGGACTTACGCCCAGGCGCGTTCGCGCTTGAGCTTGTCCTCATAGGTGTCGATCGAGGACTTCTTCTCCATCGTGAGACCGATGTCGTCGAGGCCGTTGATCAGGCAGTGCTTGCGGAACGGGTCGATCTCGAATTTGACCTTGCCGCCGTCGGGACCGCGGATCTCCTGGTTCGGCAGGTCGATCGTCAGCGTCGCGTTGGCGCCGCGCTCGGCGTCGTCGAACAGCTTGTCGAGGTCTTCCTGGCTGACGCGGATCGGCAGAATGCCGTTCTTGAAGCAGTTGTTGTAGAAGATGTCGCCGAACGAGGTCGAGATCACGCAGCGGATGC
>JAEWBW010000343.1 GCA_023390955.1 Pseudomonadota bacterium | reverse complement strand
GTTGCTGAACGCGTCGTTCCATTCGTATTTGCTGCCCGGCGTCAGCCCGTAAGCAAAGTACGGACCGACGGTTTGCGATGGCGTGAGGCCGGCCATTACTTGGTCTCCATCGGGGTGGCGTTGCGACCGCGCAGGATAATGTCGAAGCGATAGCATAATGCCCAATCGGGCTTGGTGTTCTCGAGGTCGAAACTCGACACCATGCGCATCCGCGCCTTCTCATCCGGCACCGAGTTGAAGATCGGATCGAACTCGAACAGCGGATCGCCGGGGAAATACATCTGCGTCACCAGCCGCGAAATGAAGGCGTGGCCGAACACCGAGAAATGGATGTGCGCCGGGCGCCATGCATTGGGGTGATTGCCCCACGGATAGGCGCCGGGCTTGATGGTGACGAAGCGATAATAGCCGTTGGCGTCCGTCTGCGCGCGGCCGGCTCCAGTGAAGTTGGGATCGAGCGGCGCCGGATGCTGATCGACGACGTGGATATAGCGGCCGCAAGCGTTGGCCTGCCAAATTTCCAACAGCGTGTTCGGCACGCCGCGGCCGTCCTCGTCACGCACATGACCGTGCACGATGATGCGCTCGCCGAGCGGCTCGCCCTTGTGCTGTATAGTCAGATCATGATCGTTCGGCCGCACCGTTTCATGGCCGTAGACCGGGCCGGTCAATTCGGAGAGCGTTTGCCGCATCAGGATCAGCGGCTTCTGCGGCGCGCGCTTCGGCGTGCTTTTGTAGCCGGGAAACAACCGCGGCGGATGCGCGGCGTTGCTCTCTTGCGGATAGATCAGCGTCATATCCCTACTCCTCCCGCCGACGCCCATCCGGCGGCGGCCTATTGTTCTTGATCCGTCGGCGGCGTGCTGGCGATCAGTTCAGTTTCTCCAGCGCCATCGCCACGCCTTGGCCGACGCCGACGCACATGGTGGCGAGCGCCAGCTTGCCGCCGCGCTTCTCCATGCCGTGCACGGCGGTGAGCGCGAGGCGCGCGCCGCTCATGCCGAGCGGATGGCCGAGCGCGATGGCACCGCCATGCGGATTGACGAAATCGGCGTCATCGGCGACGCCGAGCTGACGCATGCAGGCGATGCCCTGCGAGGCGAAGGCCTCGTTGAGCTCGATCAGGTCGAAATCGGTGATCTTCTTGCCGAGCCGCTCCATCAGCTTGCGGGTCGCCGGCACCGGGCCGATCCCCATGATGCGCGGCGGCACGCCGGCCGAGGCGAGGCCGAGGATGCGGGCGCGGGGCGTGAGACCATGCTTCTTCACGGCGGGTTCGGACGCGAGGATCATCGCGGCGGCGCCGTCATTGACGCCCGAGGCGTTGCCGGCGGTGACCGTGCCGGGATTGCGCACGATCGGCTTCAGTTTTGCCAAACCTTCCAGCGTGGTTTCAGGACGCGGGTGCTCATCCTTGTCGACCGTGATGGGGCCGGCCTTGCCGCCGGGAATCGTGATCGGGGTGATCTCTTCGGCGAAATAGCCGGCAGCGATCGCCTTGCCGGCGCGCTGCTGCGAGCGGATCGCGAAGGCGTCCTGGTCGGCGCGCGAGACCTGGAATTCCTCGGCGACGTTCTCGCCGGTCTCCGGCATCGCGTCGACGCCGTACTGCGCCTTCAGCAGCGGATTGATGAAGCGCCAGCCGATCGTGGTGTCGAAGATCTCGGCCGAGCGGGAGAAAGCTTCCTGCGCCTTGCCCATCACGAAGGGCGCGCGGGTCATGGATTCGACGCCGCCGGCGATCGCAAGCTCGATCTCGCCGGAACGGATGGCGCGGCCCGCAGCGCCGACCGCGTCGAGGCCGGAGGCGCAGAGGCGGTTGAGGGTCTGGCCGGGAACCGAATCCGGCAGGCCCGCGAGCAGCAGCGCCATGCGCGCGACGTTGCGGTTGTCCTCGCCGGCCTGGTTGGCGCAGCCGAAGAAGACTTCGTCCACCTGCGCCCAGTCGAGATTGGGGTGCTTGGCCATCAGCGCCTTGATCGGGGCTGCGGCGAGGTCGTCGGCGCGCACCTTGGCGAGCGAGCCGCCGAAACGGCCGATCGGGGTCCGCACGGCATCGCAGATAAAGACGTCACGCATCGTTGTTCTCCCTGAATGCCGCGGTCCGGCGAAAATTCTTCAATGTCGGCGGAGTTTTAGGAGGGCGCCCGCGGCAGGTCAATTGACGGTTTCGCGCGTGTTCCGTGGGGTATCCACGCCGCCGGCGCATGCCGCGCTGCGGACAACGTGGAAAACCCGCCCTCCCCGGCCAAAGCGATAGGAGCAGGGGGCGAAATTTTGTAGGTTGCGCCGCCCATGACAATGCAACAGCCGATCCAAGCGCCAGAGCCTGAACCCACCCCCGCGCCGCAGGCGGAAGCCATCGCGCGCGTCACGCCGATGATGGAACAATACCTTGAGATCAAGGCCGCGCATCAGGGCCTGCTGCTGTTCTACCGGATGGGCGATTTCTACGAGCTGTTCTTCGAGGACGCCGAGATCGCCTCCAGGACGCTCGGCATCGTCCTGACCAAGCGTGGCAAGCATCAGGGCAACGACATCCCGATGTGCGGCGTGCCGGTCGAGCGCTCCGAGGATTATCTGCATCGCCTGATCAGCGCCGGCCATCGTGTCGCGGTCTG
>JAEWBW010000326.1 GCA_023390955.1 Pseudomonadota bacterium | reverse complement strand
GTCGAGCACGCTTAAATTAGGGCTCAACCCCAATTGGAACGCCGAGTCTCCGAACTGAACGTCGAGATCGAGCAGGCACACATGGCGTCCGTAATTCGCCTCGGTCTCTGCAGCGCGAATGGCGAGTTGCGAAAGCAACGACGTTGCGCCGACGCCGCCAACGCCCTTGATGGCACAGACCAGACGGCCGTTCGCAGCGGCGACTTCGTCCGTCCGCTTGGCTAGCTCATCGCTGATTGGAGCGAGCGAGGTCTCCAGATCCGCAAGCTCAAGTGGCAGCGGTACGACGTCATGCGCACCCGCGCGAACGAGTGACCTCACGAAGGCCAGCGGCGGCTCGTAAGCTGCAGCAATGAGCGGTGTTCGGGTTGCGGCAGCCAGATTCTCGAAGCGCTTCAGCGACGCGGGAACAGCTGGGTCAACCTGAACGACTGCCGCCGCTGCGCCAGCTAATTCCTCAGGGTCGATGGCGTCCGTCAGAGCGCCCAGGCTCAAGCTCAGCGGAAAACCTGCAACGCGCGCATTGATGAGCGATGCCGCATCCCCTTCTGCGCCGCTCAGGTACAACTGAACGGCAGCATCGCGGCGATGCGCCTTCCAGGTCGCGGCGGTTTCGTTCGGGTTGATCACGCTCACTTCACACCTCTGATGACGGCCTTTGCGACCAAACTGCTTTTTGCACGGAATGATGACACGGCTGGCACATTCAATTCGAGCTCCCGCAATCGCCGGTGGTGGAGCACTCGCCGTCCTCAAGCGATAAGGTCGCCTTAACCGCCGGGATCGTAATTGTGCCTCCGAACAGCAAAAGCGGCTGGAATTGGAGGTTGCGCAGCTCAACGGTCGTCAACGGTGAGACATCCGGACCAGTCGGATCGCCGGCATAGCCGAGGCCGGCGTTCTGGTAGGTCACATAGACGTTCGAAGCAGCGATGGATGGGTCGAAATTGCGCATCCAATTGACGATGTTGGTGAAAGCCGTGTTGTTTCGGCCGTTCACGGTGCTCGCGGTGCCTGTCACCGTGCAATTCCCGGTATTGTGACACTCTGCAGAATTGAACACGCTCGTCGGAACGGGATCACCGCCGGGTATGCTGTAGTTCGTTACAAAATCGGTGTTGACGACGTTCGCAACGGGATCGCTCACGACAGCATAGCGTACTCCCATTTGAGTGGCTTTTTCAGCCTGGTTCAAAGTCCACATGAAACGACCGACATCGATCATTCCGAGCAGGAACAGGATCAAGATCGGCAGGACCAGTGCAAATTCCGCCGCCGTCGCGCCGCCTTGGTCCTCGACGAATGCTGGGCGCTTCATCATAGTCCTGAGACCGCTGCTTCGTTCCGGGCGCGCAGAGCGACTCCGATGCTATTGAACCCGATCGCGCCGAGGAGGGGCACGTAGGGGACCGTTGCCGACACCGACACGCGCGGGACGTTCGCCCTGGAGGTATAGATGCCGTTGTAAACTCGAGCACCGTTGGTCCCTACGTTACTGTAACATGTGATGGAGACCGTGACCGTCGCCGGGTCCGTCCAATAGTATAGACGGGGCTTGTCAGTCGTAGCCGGATTGGGCTTCCCGTAGCGAACGACGTTTTTGATCGCGGCTTCGTTGGTGGCCGTTCCACCACATGGCATGGAAGCGAAACTTTGCCGGGAAGCATATCGCGCGCCATCCCGAACCGCCTTCACGACAAGATGGTCGTCAAGAAAGTACTTCCCCATTTCCATCGCCCCGAACATCAGGACGAGCAGGAACGGAGCGACGAGCGCCATCTCGGCGGCCGCTGTGCCACTGCGATCGCCGCAAAGATTATCGAACTTTCGCATCAGCGCACCAGGAACGGCACGTCGCGACGCACCACCTGTGCGTTCTGACCGCCCGGATCCACTTCCCGAATGATTTCGAGATAGATCTCGTTCCCACCGTCGCCATTACCGCGACCCGGAGGGGCGACGCCAGGCTCGACAAGGAACATTTCGACCCACTTATCGATCTGCGCGGGAACAGAGCTGCCGCGAAGCGCGCTGCAATTGCTCGCTACGGCAACCGTCAGAACCCGACGGTCGCGTGTGGAGTCGGGAACGGTGGAGTTGCAAACCGGCGCGCCATATTGACGGTCAGTGCCCGTCCCTGCTGCACCGCTGGGAATATAGCCGAGCGCCTTGTTCTGAATCTCCCACAGGTAGGTTTCGTAGCGCGTCATCGTCGCCGCGTTGCTCGGAATCCGGCCTGTATGATATCGGTTGAAATAGTCGCCACGCGCCCACACTCCGTCACCAAACCGCGACAAGTTGCTCGGGCAATTCCCGCCCGCGTAGCTGCTGCAATAATGCATATTGTCCCGCGGCAGGCCCATGGCGTCTATGGCTTGGCCGGCAGCTTGGAACCGCCGCATCGGATCGGTGCCGGCGGTCGGCACGGGCCTGAAGCGGTTGGTCGGAAGGTGCCAAGCGTCGTTGCTGTTGTTGTGGCCGTTCCGAGTCCCACATGAACCGCCTGGGGATTTGATGAGGTCCTTGGTGACGTTCAGCGCTGGTGGACAGGCGCTACCCAGGCACGGGGTCAAAACGTTTCCAGTACCCCCGCTCATGCCATAAATGTCGAAGCGCGTGTTGAGGGCGACGATGGCCGGCGTTTCTCCGCCGGTGTTCACGTTCTGGGATCCGTTGATCTGCTGGCATTGGAACACGGGATTCTCGAATGCCATACCGATCTGGGTTGAGTTCGCGTCGTTGGGCCCAAGAAAGCCGAAGTTGCCTGGGGACCACGTCGGACCGCTGTTGGAGACCGCCCTTATTCCGTGGCCTCTGAGCGCGTTCCAATCGACGGCCGCGCCCGACGGCGGGCAGACCATCAACGGCGGCACTTTGCACAATGCGGTGCCGAGCCCGGCCCGTGCGGAAGCTTTGAGATCCCCCGACGACAAGGCGCCCACGATGGGAGTCAGCGCGTAACGAGCTTCGCGTGTATCGACCGTTACTTGGACATAGCGGGCTTCACCATTGTTGTTGGCTGGGTCTGTTGCGGCCTTGTCGGTGAAAAAGCGAATGCTGGCGGCCGTGTTGTCGGTAATCCCCACCTGATCGGCATCGCACACGGTTGAATCGGAGATCGTGACGTCGAGGCCTTGGCCGTCGTTCGCAAATCGCGTGTCGTTAGTGAGGAGGGTTCGGGCGGCTTCCACGGCTCGCGAACAAGCGCCGCTTTCACCGTCGAGCTGCCCGGCTGCTGCCAAAGCCGCTTGGTCAGCAGCACTCTGGAGCTCCGTGTCCAGGGCCGCCATTCGGGCGTAGTCGAATGCGATGCCTCCGGCGGCAATTAGCGCGACCAGCGAAAGCGCCACCGTCGGTGCGACGGCGCCGTCGTTACTACGCGCAAGCCTCCGGACATTTCGTCGCATCGATCATCCTCAATTTGGGCCGCCGCCGCCGCCGCTGGCCGAACGCGTTCCCATCTGCTGAACTTCCTTCACCGCCCCCTTACGATAGCGATCGACCGCCTTCTGACCTCGTTCGCCATGATCGCCCGGTTGCGCTGATTCCGGTCCATAGACGGGGTCGGGATCGATCGTCTGGACGGCGATGTCGTATTTCACCGCCTCGCCGAAGCCTCGGTCTGCCGACAAGGACCCCGGATATAACTGAGTGCAGCCCGTCAGGATGCCCAGCGACAGCGCGGCGATCAGCAGCTTAGAGGACATGGCCGTAATCCTTTTCCAAGCCGATCGGCTTCTTCTCGGCCGAACCGCCTGGGCGGGCCGGCGTAACCAGGACAGGCTTGGGCGTTAGCACGGGCGGCTGTGTGAATTCGGTCGCTGGCGCGATGCCCGTGTCAGTGCGTCCAAGCAGGAACAGGTCGGCTTCCGCCGGCGGACCCGCGCGATCGGTCGGGATCTTGAGATTGGCAGCGCGAACCGGGCGAACGAGATGCGGCGTGACGATGATCACGAGTTCCGTCTCGTCACGGTTGAAGCTGCTCGACCGGAAAAGCGTGCCGATGATCGGGATTGAGCCGAGGATCGGGAATTGGCGCACCGTGGTCTGGAAATCGCGGCGCAGAAGACCGGCCATCGCAAAGCTTTCTCCGTCGCGGAGCTCCACGACGGTCTTGGCGCGGCGGGTTTGAAGGCCTGGAATGGTCAGGTTGTTGATGGTGATCGAAGCGCTTGAGTCGATTGAGCTGACCTCTGGCGCGACCAACATGTTGATCACACCATCAGCAAGAACAGTCGGCGTGAACGCCAGGCTGACACCGAACGGCTTCCATTCAACCGTGATCGCGGATGAGGTGCCGGTCGTGCTCCCGCTACCCGCGCTCTGCGCCACTGGCACCGGGAATTCGCCACCGGCCAGGAAACTTGCGGTTTCGCCCGAAAGTGCGACGAGCGTCGGCTCGGCCAATGTGGTGACCGCACCCTTGCGCTCGAGCGCGTCGAGGGTCGCCGAGATGTTCAAACCAAGCACACTGAAATTGCGCGACAGGATGCCGAAGCTGTCTCCGATCGCGCCGAGGGTCGGCGGGCCGTTCCCCGAGAGAGCGGCGCCACCGCCGATCGCGCCCTGAAAGCCGTTATTGCCGCTTCCGCTCAGGAAACCGCCGATGCCGAGTTGCTTGAGCGCGGAGCGCTTCACCTCGGAGAAGCGGACCTCAAGCATGACCTGCTGGGACGATCCGATCGCGAGGAGGTTGATAACTTTGCCCGGCGCATAGCTCTCGGCAATCTGCACCGCGCGGTCAGCCGCGACGGAGTCCGGCACTACGCCTTCAAGGACAATCGAATCGTTAGAGATACGCGCGCCCACTCCCTGGATTGGCATCAGCTCGGAAAGTTGGCGTCGTAGAGTGATCACGTCCGGGCCGACGACAACATCGACCACCGCGATCAAGGCGTTCGACCGGTCGTAGAGGGTCAGGCTGGTCGTGCCCATCTTCTTGCCGAGCACATAGAGCGAGCTGTCGGTCAAAGGCAGGACGTCGGCGACATCCGGATTGCCTATCAGGGCCTTTGAATATGGCCGGTCGGATCGGATCACCTGGCTCTTGTTCACCGGCACGGCGACTTCGCCGGCGTGTACGTTGTCCGCTACGCTGACGGCACTGACTTGAGCAGCGGCGGGAGCCGCCACCGCGACTGCCAATACAGCGACAGCGGCGAGCGAAAGCCTCCGCAAGTTTCTACGAGCCATATCCCCCTACCTCGTAATTGCTGCCCTTGGTCCCCCGGACAACTTCAACATTGTTCGTCGGCGGCGGCGCCGGCACAGTGCGCACAACAGGCCGCGGAGCCGTACGGCGAGGCGCGGACACGCGCGCGACCGGCTTGCGCACCGTCACCGGGGCAGCCGCGAGGCTGACCGGCCGCTGGTTCACACCGGCGCTATAATAGCTGTAACGGAGGTCCGCGGTGTCGACCGTCTGAATCGCCGGGATGTTTTGTTCGACGCCGGGCTTGCGCAGGACCAGGCTGAGAGCGCCGGCCTGCTGCGACAGTGCGAGCTTCTGCGCATCCGTCGGCGAGACTTCCAGTGTCGCCGTACGTGCAACGTTCGGTTTCCCGTCGGCGCCCGTCGCATTCTGGTCGAGTGCGATAACGCGGATGTTCTGAAGAAGGACATCGGTGATCGAACGGCCGCCGACATCGCGCGTGATCAGCACGTCAACGGTATCGTTCGGCTGGATGAAACCGGCCACACCGGAAACCTGGTTGATGCCGACCGCCGCCGCGCGCATTCCGTCCGGAAGCTGGTAGGCGATCGACGGGCCCATGCCTTCACCGCCGAGCTTGGCGGCGAGGATTGGTTCGTTAACCTGCATGGGGCGGATGACCACCCGGCGCTTTCCGGCAGGCATCAGTTGATCGAATTGAGCGAAGCTGCCCGGCGGGACGCTGGTCGACGGATAGTCGACGAACTTCACCTTTTCCGGGCCTAGGTCGGTACCATAATCGAGCGGGACGGCTGCAACGGCGACCTTAGTGAACGTGACCTTTTGGGCCTCCGCCTTCTTCTCGGTCGACGTCAGGAAGACGTTTGCGAGATAGACCGCGAACAAGCCCAGAATGACCGCTGCCCCAAGTGCGATCAACGTCGTCCGTCTCATGTGGCGCCCCCGCCATTATGTCTGGTGGATGATGCCACCTTTGCAATTCGGAAGATAGTGGGGCCGCCTCCGAAAAGACGGCCCCATTTTTGGCTTAGGCGCCGGCGCCGCCGGTCGTGCCGCAGCCAGCCGAAGTGGCGCTATCGATACAACCACGCGCTTCGTTCATCGCGCCGCTGATCGAGTTGCCAAGCAGGACGGCGGCAATGGCGATCGCCGTGCCGACAATGGCGAGAATCAGAGCATATTCGGCCGCCGATGCGCCCGACTCGTCCTTGAGCATCTTAATGAAAGTCATGTGTCGTTCCTTCCCTATTCTCCGAGCTTCCCCGCCCGGAAACACGCGTTGCGACTTTTAGGGAAGTGGCTGACGCC
>JAEWBW010000311.1 GCA_023390955.1 Pseudomonadota bacterium | reverse complement strand
AAAGTTTTATGGTTAGCGAGGGGTTAACGGGGTTCCTCCCCGCATTGACCGCATCCGGCATGGGGCTTAAATCGCGGCCATGGCCCTCAGAGAAATCATCATCCTGCCCGACAAGCAGTTGCGTCTGGTCTCCAAGCCGATCGAGAAGGTCACCTCGGAGATCCGCAAGCTCGCCGACGACATGTTCGAGACCATGTACGAGGCGCCCGGCATTGGGCTCGCCGCGATCCAGATCGCGCAGCCTTTGCGTCTCATCACCATGGACCTGGCCAAGCCGGACCAGGATGGCGAGACCAAGCCGCTGCCGCGCGTCTTCATCAATCCGGAGATCGTCGCCTCGTCCGAGGAATTGTCGGTCTACGAGGAGGGGTGCCTGTCGATCCCCGAATATTACGAGGAAGTCGAGCGGCCCGCAAAAGTGCGCGTGCGCTTCACTGACTTGGACGGCAAGGTGCACGAGGAGGATGCCGAAGGCCTCTACGCCACCTGCATCCAGCACGAGATCGACCATCTCAACGGCGTCCTGTTCGTCGACTATCTGTCGAAGCTCAAGCGCGACCGCGTGATGAAGAAGTTCGAGAAAGCCGCCAAGCGCGCTGAGTGAGTTAGTTGGCGACTGGCGCCGCCGCATTCTCCCCTGTGCTCCCTCCCCCCTTGCGGGGGAGGGCGGGGGAGAGGGGTAGCCCAGCAAAAAATCTATCAGGGCAACGAGCGCTCAATCCGCGAGAGCGCGTCGTGTGGCACCCCTCTCCCTAACCCTCCCCCGCAAGGGGGGAGGGAACGCATCGAGTTCTTGTCATGCCCCTCCGCCTCATCTTCATGGGCACGCCCGATTTCTCCGTGCCGACGCTGCTGGAGCTCGTCGCGCACGGTCATGAGATCGTCGCCGTCTACACCCGCGCGCCGAAGCCGGGCGGACGGCGCGGCCTGCAGTTGCAGCCGACCCCGGTCGAGGAGGCCGCGCGAAAGCTCGGCATTCCCGTGCTGACGCCGAAGACGTTGAGAACGCCGGAAGCACTGGCGGAGTTTTCCGCGTTCGAGGCCGATGCCGCCGTCGTCGTCGCCTATGGCATGATCCTGCCGCAGGCCATCCTCGATGCGCCAAAGCTCGGCTGTTACAATCTGCACGCTTCGCTCTTGCCGCGCTGGCGCGGCGCTGCCCCCATCAATCGCGCCATCATGGACGGCGACGCCGAAAGCGGCGTGATGGTCATGAAGATGGATGTCGGTCTGGACACCGGCGACGTCGCGATGGCCGAACGTCTCGCCATCGTCGACAACATGACTGCGCTCGATCTGCACGATCGCCTTTCCCGCCTCGGCGCCGATCTGATGGTGCGCGCGATGGCCGCGCTCGGCCGCGGCGGGCTTCAATTGAAGAAGCAGTCCGAGGACGGCGTCACCTACGCCGCCAAGATCGACAAGGCGGAGGCGCGGATCGACTGGAGCAAGCCGGCGCGCGCGGTGCTGCGCCACATCCACGGCCTGTCGCCGTTCCCCGGCGCCTGGGCCGAGCTCGCCGACGTCAGCGAAAATGCCCGCGTAAAAATCCTGCGCTGCGAGCTTGCAAAAGGCTCCGGCGCGCCCGGCGCGGTGCTCGACGACAATCTGACCATCGCCTGCGGCGATGGTGCGATCCGCATTATCGAGCTGCAGCGCGAGGGCAAGGCCCGCATGCAGGCCGCGGATTTCCTGCGCGGCGTGCCGTTGAAGCCGCCGATGCGGCTCGTCTGATGCCGCGCTACAAGCTCACCATTGAATATGACGGCGCGCCGTTCCGCGGCTGGCAGGTGCAGGAGACGCTGCCATCGGTGCAGGGCGCACTCGAGGCGGCGGTGAAGGCGATGACTGGCCAGGACGTGCGCGTGCACGGCGCCGGCCGCACCGATTCCGGTGTGCACGCGCGTGGCCAGGTCGCGCATGTCGATATCGCCAAGGAGTTTCGCGCCGACCGATTTCGCGACGGGCTCAACGCGCATCTGCGCCCGAACCCGGTCGCGGTGCTCGATGCCGAGATCGTGCCTGAAACCTTCGAGGCGCGCTTCTCGGCCGTGAAGCGGCACTACCGCTATCGCATCGTCAACACCCGCGCCAATCTTGCGCTCGATGCCGGCCATGCCTGGCGTGTGCCGCGCCGGCTCGATAGCGACGCCATGCATGTCGCTGCAAAGCGCCTGCTCGGCAAGCACGATTTCACGACCTTTCGCGACACAGAGTGCCAGGCCAAATCGCCGGAGAAGACGCTCGACCAGCTCGACGTCTTGCGCGACGGCCGCGAGATCACGATCGTCACCTCGGCGCGCTCGTTCCTGCACAGCCAGGTCCGCTCGATGGTGGGATCGCTGGTCTGGGTCGGCGAGGGCCGCTGGACCGCGGACGATCTCTCCGCAGCTTTAGCCGCCCGCAACCGCGCCGCATGCGGCATCGTCGCGCCGCCGGACGGGCTGTACCTGATGAAGGTGGATTATTAGAGCGCGCTGCGCAGCAGGCGCTCCTCGCCGCTTACCCAAAATACCGCGCAAGAATCCCGCGATACACCTTTGTCAGCTGCTCCAGATCCTTCACCGGCGTGCGTTCGTCGACCTGGTGCATGGTCTGGCCGACCAGGCCGAACTCGATCACCGGGCAATAGCTGGAGATGAAGCGCGCGTCCGACGTGCCGCCCGAGGTCGACAGCTCCGGCTTGCGGCCCGTCACCTCTTCGATCGCGGAGACAGCGAGATCGGTGAAGGGGCCGGGCTTGGTCACGAACACGTTCGAGTTCGACGGCTCCCAGACGATGCGGGCCTTGATGCGGTTGCCGCAGGCTTTTGCCAGCCGCGTCTCGACCAGGTCGCGCAGGCTCGCCTGGGTGTGATTATCGTTGTAGCGAATGTTGAACTTGGCCCGCGCCTGGCCGGGGATGACGTTGTTGGCGGTGTTGCCGACGTCGACCGAGGTGAATTCGAGATTGGACGCCTGGAATTGCGCGCTGCCATGATCGAGGGGCTCGTCGGAGATCGCCACGATCAAACGCGAGATGTCCGGCACCGGATTGGCGGCGCGGTGCGGATAGGCGACGTGGCCCTGCACGCCATCGACGAACAGCGTGCCGGATTGCGAGCCGCGGCGGCCGACCTTGATGGTATCGCCGAGCGTCTCGACGTTGGAGGGCTCGCCCAGCACGCAGTGATCGAATTTCTCGCCGCGCTCGGCGGCCCATTTCAGCAGCTTGATGGTGCCGTTGATGGAGACGTCTTCCTCGTCGCCGGTGATCAGGAACGAGATCGAGCCCGTTCCGTCCGCGCGCGGCTTGCCGCCATTGGCGGCGAGATGCTCCAGCACGGCGGCCGCGGAGCAGGCGATGCCGCCCTTCATGTCGACCGCGCCGCGCCCGTGCAGAAAGCCGTCCTTCACTTCGCCTGAAAACGCACCGACGCTCCAGGCGCTTTCGTCACCGGGCGGCACCACGTCGGTGTGGCCGGCAAAGCTGATATGCGGCCCCTCGGTGCCGATCCGTGCGTAGAGATTGTCGACATCGGCGATGCCGGGATCGCTGAAGGTGACGCGGTGGCAGGTGAAGCCCACGTCCGTGAGGAGCTTTTCGAGCACCCCCAGCGCGCCGGCGTCGATCGGCGTTACGGAGGGGCAGCGGATGAGGTCGCGGGCAATGGAAAGGGCATCGGTCATGATCCCCGCTTAACATGCATGCCGCCGGGCGGGCTAGCGCTGGGCGGCACAATTTCGAGCTCGCGCTGCTGGTCCCAGGGCGCGCCGCGCGGCTCCACCTTCTCCTCGGCCAGCGGATCGGCGCCGAACCGGTTGTTGCCGGCGTTGCCCCGCAAGAACCCCATCTCGATGAAGCCCCAGAGATAGAGGATCCCGGCCGCCAGCGAGAGCGGCAGCATCCAGTAGGAATCGGGGAGACGATCCTCGAATTGGTGATAGAGGCCGGGCAGGACGAAGAACGCCAGCATCCACCAGCCGCTCCGGTCGCGGTCATGCAGGCGCTTGATCGACAGCGCTAGTTGCATCCACAGCACTGGGGCGATTGCGGCCAGCTTGACCGGCAGCAGCTTGTCGAAATTGGACCAGCGATAGGTGGCGGGATCGACAATCTTGAAGATGTCGTCCGCATCCAGGCTGAACGGTCCGCGGCTGCCGACGAGTATGCTGACGACGCCGATCAGCAGGAGCGTCAGCAGCATGACGCAGAGGATGTTGACCTGGCCCCACCAGAACAAGGCCCGATTGATGCGGCCGTCGAAGCGGAACAGATACCAGGTCCAGTCCATGGCAAAACTCCGGGCGGCGCGGGCCGCCCGGATATTTGTCGCGATGAAGGGAGACGGGGTTCGATGGCCTGCCAGTTCCGTCATCCTGAGGTGCTCGCGCAGCGAGCCTCGAAGGATGCACGGCCGAGATACAGCCGGGCCGTCGCCCTTCGAGGGCCGCTTTGCGGCCACCTCAGGGTGACGGGGATTGATTGGGTTTCCGAACTAAGATCAGCTTCGCAACAGCCCGCTCAAAAATCCCGACAGATCATCCGTGACATGGTCGACATAGGGCTCGCCGCGGCCCTTCAGTTCCCAGTCTTCGCGCACGACCTCCTTGGTGCCGTCCGGCACCACCAGCACCGTGGTCATGCCGAGATCGTGCGGGACGGTGAGGTTGCGGGCGAGGTCCTCGAACATCGCGGCGCGGGTCGGATCGACATCGTGCAGGCCGAGAAATTTCTCGTAGGTCTGCCGCGCCGGCTTCGGCTCGAACTCGGCGGCGATGATGTCGAACACGCCGTCGAAATGCGTGGCGATGCCGAGCCGCGCCAGCACCGCGTCGACATGATCGACCGAGCCGTTGGTCAGGATCAGTTTTCGCCCCGGCAGCTTTTCGATCGCTGCGCCGAGCGCCGGGTTCGGCTCCAGCGGCGAATGGTCGATCTTGTGGACGTAAGCGAGATAGTCGTCGGCGCGCACGCCATGCAGGGTCATCATGCCGCGCATGGTGGTGCCGAAGCGCAGGTAATAATCCTTCTGGACCTTTCGCGCTTCCTCGGGCGTGACGTTCAGCCAGTTGCACACGAACTCGGTGATCCGCAGATCGACCTGCTGCCACAGATTGACGTGATGCGGATATAGCGTGTTGTCGAGGTCGAATACCCAGGTGTCGACATGGCCGAAGGCGCGGGGGGATGTCATCGCAACTCTCTCAACTCGTCGTCCCGGCGTAGGCCGGGACCCATAACCCCAGGGAAGAATTTGGCGAAGGCTCGCAACCACAATCTCGCGCCATAACGACTTGCGTGGCTATGGGTCCCGGCCTTCGCCGGGACGACGCTGGTGTTTGTTGCGCCGTCATCGCGTCACTCATCACGGCATTGCAAAGCGCAGCGTCTTGCCGCCGCTGGACATGTCCACCGCGCCAAAGCCCGTCGCCGCGAATCCGCGCGCGGGGCAATCGCTCTGCTCATTGGTCTCGAACTTGGTCTCGCGGGTGCAGAGCTGCTTGTCGCCACCCCAGTTCAGCGGCTTGTCCTTGAGCTTGATGGCGCGGTTGTCGGCATCGACGGCTTCCGCGAAGCTGAAGATCTGCCTGGGCTGGCCGGTGACGTCGGGATGCAGGCATTTGCCGGGATCGACGCGATACCAGCCGCGGCTCGTCACCGCCTTGCCGTCGTCGGTCGCGACCGCGGCCATCACCTTGTGCGGCGTGTCGTTGCACCAAGTGAGCCCGCTCGCCGACGGCGTCTGCACCGCGTCCACCATTGTCTTGAACAGGTTCGGCGAGGAAGCGAGGTCGGACGGCAGGCCCCGGCTCTTCAGGAATGCGGCGAGCGCGCCTTGCGTCTTCGGCCCGTCGACGCCGTCGATCGGAGCAGCATCGTAGCCGGCGATCACCAGCAGCCGCTGGATGCCGGCGAGCCGCGCCTGCTCGTCGTCATACTCGCTGTCCTCGGCAAGGTAGGCGACGAGGTGGCCGTCGCTGCCTTGCGTCGGCGTCACCTGCGTGAAGGGCACCTGGGTTTGTCCGCTGCGGCATTGCCGGGCCGCGGCGATGACGAAATTCTCCTGCGCGATGCAGAGCATGTCGCTGCCGTTCTGCGGGATCGGCGAGGCGCCGTAGACGCCGAGCGCACGGGCGTTGAGCAGGATGCGGTCGGCGGTGAGCGTGCCCTGTACCACCACGCGGCAGGTGGCGGGATCGATCCGGAACCAGCCGCGCGTCGCGGTCGCCGCCTTGTCGTCAATGCCGATCGCGGCTTCGACGACATAGGACATGCGGTTGCAGATCTTGAGATCGGCGACAGCCTGCCCGGATGAGAACAGGAACGAGATGACTGCTGCCGGCAGCGTCATCAGGAAGCGGGTCAGGGCCGGGCGCCGGCGCGCCGGTTCGGCCTTACCTTGCGACCTCGCGCGCTTGCGCGCGTAGAAATCGTGCGCGTCGCCGTCGGCTGTGCGCGGCCGGGACAGCAAGGACATCAGGCCCGGGGACTCCCCGGGCGCGACATGCCTGCTGGTCGTGTTGCGCCTCACTTGTGGATCAGCGTTCCCGTGCCCTGGTTGGTGAAGAGCTCGAGCAGCACCGCGTGCTGCATCTTGCCGTCGATGATGACGACGCCCTCGACGCCCTGCTCGAGCGCGTAGATGCAGGTCTCGACCTTCGGGATCATTCCGCCGGAAATGGTGCCGTCGGCGATCAGCTTGCGCGCGTCCTTCACCGAAAGCTGCGGGATCAGCTTCTTCGACTTGTCGAGCACGCCAGGCACGTCGGTCAGCAGCAACAGGCGCTTGGCCTTCAGCGCGCCGGCGACGGCACCGGCAAAGGTGTCGGCGTTGACGTTGAGCGTCTGGCCCTCTTTCGAGGTCGCGAGCGGCGCCAGCACCGGGATCAGCTCGTAGCCGATCAGCTGGTTGAGCAGCGTGAGGTCGACCTTCTCGGGGTCGCCGACGAAGCCGAGGTCGACCGCCTTCTCGATATGCGAGTCCGGATCCATGATGGTGCGCGTCGTCTTCGTCGCCTTCACCATGTTGGCGTCCTTGCCGGACAGCCCCACCGCCTTGCCGCCGGCTTCGTTGATATAGCCGACGATCTGCTTGTTGACGGAGCCGGCCAGCACCATCTCGACGATCTCGATGGTGGCTGCATCGGTGATGCGCAGGCCGGCTGCGAACTCCGACACGATGCCGAGGCGCTTGAGCATGGTCGCGATCTGCGGTCCGCCGCCATGCACCACCACCGGATTGATCGCGGTCTGCTCCAGCAGCACGATGTCGCGGGCAAAATTCTTGGCGGTCTGCTCGTCACCCATGGCGTGGCCGCCATACTTGATGACGATGGTTTCCTCGTCATATTGCTGCATGTGCGGCAGCGCTTCGGACAGGATGCGGGCCTGATCGAGCGGAGCAATTTCGGTCATGAGGCGGATCTCGCTGGCGGGATACTCGGGCCGCGTTCTATCTGATTGGCGGGGCGGGCGCAAAGTGCGCTTTCTTCCCTCTCCCCTTGTGGGAGAGGGTGGCTTCGCGAAGCGAAGGCGGGTGAGGGGTCTCTATCCGCGAATGACCCTGATGCGGCCTTTGCGTGGATGGAAACCCCTCATCCGGCACTTCGCGCCACCTTCTCCCACAAGGGGAGAAGGAAGAGACGCTATTTCCGGGCCACGACCGCCGCGAGGCTCACCACCAGCCAGCTCAAGATCATCAGCGTGCCGCCGGTCGGAGCGGCATAGGGAAACAGCCCGTGCCCGGCATATTGGCGTAGCGTCAAATCACCCGCGAACAGTGCCGCACCGATCACGAAGCCGAATGCGGCGACCAGTCCAATTCCGCCATGCAGAAGCCCACGCGCGAGCAGGGCGACGCAGCCCAATATGGCAGTTGCATGAAACAGCAGCATCGAGCTGGCCGACAGCAGCCGGCTCGCATCCGCGCCGTGAGCAGAGGCGGCGGCCAGCGCGACGCCGGCGGCGCCCATCAGGCCGGCAAGCCCAAGCAGCAGGCGGAACGGCACCGTCACGAGCTGCGCTCTTCCAGCAGCTTCGCCATCGCGGCGCGCAGCTCCGCCATGCCGGCGCTGGAGCGCGACGAGGTCGCCAGCACGTGCGGAAACGCAGCCGGATGTTTTGCCAGAGCCGCTTCCGTCTCGGCGATGCGCTCCGTGAGCTCCGAGGCCTTGATCTGGTCGGCCTTGGTCAGCACGATCTGGTAGCTGACCGCCGAGCGGTCGAGCGTCTTGAGGATTTCGAGGTCGACGTCCTTCAAGCCGTGCCGCGCGTCGATCAGAAGATAGACACGCGCAAGCGAGGCGCGGCCGAGCAGGAATTTGTGGATCAGCTCGGTCCACGACGCCACCTGCGACTTCGGCGCCTTGGCATAGCCGTAGCCGGGCATGTCGACGAGCCGCAACTCCTTGGCCGGACCCTCGAAGAAGATCAGCTCCTGGGTGCGGCCCGGCGTGTGCGAGGTGCGTGCGAGGTTGTTGCGGCCGGTGAGCGCGTTGATCAGGCTCGACTTGCCGACATTGGAGCGGCCGGCAAAGGCGATCTCCAGCCCCGCCATCGGCGGCAGCGTTTCAACCGAGGGCGAGGCCCAGATGAACTGCCAGTCGCGGGCGAACAGCTTTCGCCCGGTCTCGATCAGCTTCGCATCTTTGTCGTCGGTCATGCGAAGCTCTTTGCTTGCTGTCATTCCGGGATGGTCCGAAGGACCAGACCCGGAATCTCGAGATTCCGGGTTCGATGCTGCGCATCGCCCCGGAATGACGGAGGCCTACGTCGCCTTCTTCGCGAACGTCGCCTTGAGATTGTCGAACAGCTCCACCTTCACGCCGTTGCGGCGCATGATGTAGCTCTGCTGCAGCACCGAAAGCAGGTTATTCCAGGCCCAGTAGATCACGAGACCC
Source organism: Pseudomonadota bacterium (assembly GCA_023390955.1). GTDB lineage: Bacteria > Pseudomonadota > Alphaproteobacteria > Rhizobiales > Xanthobacteraceae > Bradyrhizobium. The sequence continues at coordinate 469 of JAEWBW010000311.1, read as the reverse complement.
GCCGGGAAGCCCGCCAGCATGAAGGTGAAGATCAGCGGCATCCAGTCGAAGATGATCTTCTGCGTCGGATCGGGCGGCGTCGGGTTCAGCTTCATCTGGAACCACATCGTGATGCCCATGATGATCGGCCAGACGCCGAGCCAGAGATAGTGGCCAAACACCGGGATCGTGGTCGGGTCGAACGGGATCACGCCGAACAGGTTGAACAGGTTGGTCGGGTCGGGCGCGGAGAGATCCTTGATCCAGCCGAAGAACGGCGCGTGCCGCATTTCGATGGTGACGAACAGCACCTTGTAGAGCGAGAAGAACACGGGGATCTGGATCACCACGGGCAGACAGCCTGCGACCGGGTTGATCTTCTCCTTGCGGTAGATCTCCATCATCTCCTGCTGCTGCTTCACCTTGTCGTCGGGGAAGCGCTCCTTGAGCGCCTGCAGCTGCGGCTGGATCGACTTCATCTTCGCCATCG
>JAEWBW010000291.1 GCA_023390955.1 Pseudomonadota bacterium | reverse complement strand
GCCCTACCCCTATCCGCTCGATCCCGCGCGCACGGCGCTCATCGTCATCGACATGCAGCGCGACTTCATCGAGCCCGGCGGCTTCGGCGAGGCGCTAGGCAACGATGTGTCTCGGCTGGAGGCCATCGTGCCGACGGTCGCCGCGCTCCTCGACCTGTTCCGGCGCAAGGGCTGGCTGGTCATCCACACGCGCGAGGCGCACCTGCCGGACCTCTCGGATTGCCCACCCGCCAAGCGCGCCCGCGGGGACACGCCCCAGCGCATCGGCGATCCCGGCCCGATGGGCCGGCTTCTGGTGCGCGGCGAGCCCGGCAACCAGATCCTCGACGCCGTCGCGCCTGTGGACGGCGAGGTGGTGATCGACAAGCCGGGCAAGGGCGCGTTCTACGCCACGCCGCTCGGCCAGCTTCTGAAGGACCGGGGAATCACCCATCTCGTTGTCGCCGGCGTCACGACGGAGGTCTGCGTGCAGACCACGATGCGGGAAGCCAACGATCGCGGTTTCGAGTGCCTGCTGGTCGAGGATGCCACCGAGAGCTACTTCCCCGCGTTCAAGGCCGCGACGCTCGACATGGTGCGCGCCCAGGGCGGCATCGTGGGCTGGACCACGCCCTTCGCCAAGCTGAAGGAGGCGGTGGATGGGTGATCGCCGGGCCACGCCACGTCCCTGTCATCCCCGGCGCGCCGCAGGCGCGGGAAGGGGATCCAGGGGCGGCCTCCCAGACTCTGGATCCCCTTCCCCTCCGCGGCTTCGCCGCTCCGGCCGGGGATGACCGTAGAGAGGTTCGCCCATGGTGCATGAAACGCCCGCCCCCGACCTCGACGCCTGGATCGACGCCATGATGCCGGTGCTCGGCATCACGCTCGATCCCGCTTTCCGGCCGGGCGTCGTGCAGAACCTCCAGGTCGTCCTCCGCCTGTCCGCCCTCGTGCTGGAACTCCCGCTCGACGAGCGCGAGGAGCCCGCGCCGGTGTTCGAACCATGAGCGCCTCCTTGCCCTGTGTTTGCTCTGGCCTGGAGCCTCCCATGGCCCTCACCCTGAGGAGCGGGCGAAGCCGGCGTCTCGAAGGACGGCCACCGGCGGGGCGCTCGTCGCCTTATCCAATGCTCCGGACCGTCGGCGGTCCTTCGAGACGCCCCACACAATGTCCGGGGCTCCTCAGGATGAGGCGCCTGGCGGCTCCGCAGCACGCTTGCAACGAGAGAAGGCCATGACCTTCGATCCCATCCGCGCCGACGCCGCCGCCATCGCCGCCGCGGTCGCCTCGGGCGAAACCACGGCCGTGGCCATCACGCAGGCGCATCTCGACCGCATCGCCGCGCTGAACCCCGCCCTCGGGGCTTTCACGACGGTCACGGCCGAGCGCGCCCTCGCCAGGGCCGCAGCGGTGGATGAAGCTTGCAGCGCAGACCGGACGGGCTCTAAGGGCGAGCCTGAAGGCTCGCGGTCCAAGCCGCGTCTTTCTTCGGACCGCGAGCCTTCAGGCTCGCTTCCCCTCGCCGGCGTGCCCTTCGCCGTGAAGAACCTCTTCGATCTCGCGGGGGTCGTCACGCTGGCAGGGTCGAAGATCAACCGGGACAATCCGCCCGCGGCGCAGGACGCCACGCTCGTTTCGCGCATGGAGGCGGCCGGGGCCGTCTGTCTCGGCGCGCTCAACATGGGCGAATACGCCTACGACTTCACGGGGGAGAACGCCCATGACGGCCCCTCGCGCAACCCGCACGATCCCGCCCACATGTCCGGCGGCTCCTCGGGCGGCTCCGGCACCTCGGTCGCGGCGGGGATGGTCCCTCTCGCCCTGGGGTCGGACACCAACGGCTCCATCCGCGTGCCCTCCTCGCTGTGCGGCCTGTTCGGCCTGAAGCCGACCTACGGCCGCCTCAGCCGCGCCCGGACATTTCCCTTCGTGGCGAGCCTCGACCATCTCGGTCCGCTCGCGCGCTCGGCGCGCGACCTCGCGACGGCTTACGACGCGGTGCAGGGTGCCGATCCCGCCGACCCGGTGTGTCGCAGTGGGCCGGCCGAACCGGTGGCGCATCTCCTGCCCGAAGGTTTGCGAGGCCTGCGGATCGCAGTGGCCGGCGGCTATTTCGCGACCGGGGCCATGCCGGAGGCCTTCGCGGCCGTCACCTCGGTAGCCCGGGCGCTCGACGCCTCGCGCACCGTGGAGATTCCCGCGGCCGGGCGGGCGCGGGCCGCAGCCTTCGTCATCACCACGAGCGAAGGTGCGAGCCTCCACCTCGAGCGTCTGAGAACCCGCCCGCACGATTTCGACCCCGACGTGCGCGACCGCCTCATCGCGGGGGCCATGGTGCCGGCCGCCTGGGTCGGCCGGGCGCAGAAGTTCCGGCGCTGGTACCGCGAGCAGGTGCTCCGCCTGTTCGAGGAGGTGGACGTCATCCTCGCCCCGGCTGCCCCCTGCCGCGCGCCGCACATCGGTCAGAAAACGATGACCCTCGACGGCGTGGAGATGGCCGTGCGGCCCAATCTGGGTATCTTCACCCAGCCGATCTCCTTCATCGGCCT
>JAEWBW010000272.1 GCA_023390955.1 Pseudomonadota bacterium | reverse complement strand
CGGCCGATGAGGCGACCATCGAGCATCGCGGACGGAGCGGTCGCGCAGAGGCCGAGGCAATAGATCGGCTCGAGCGTCACGCGGTCATCCGCCGTCGTATTTCCCAGCGCGATGCCAAGCTTCTTTTCCGCATGCGCAGCCAGCGCATCACCGCCTGCGGCCTGGCACGCTTCAGCGCGACACAGCTTCAACACGTGGCGGCCGGCCGGCTTGCGGCGGAAATCGTGGTAGAATGTGAAGACGCCGTGCACCTCGGCGCGCGACAAATTCAGTGCTTGCGCCACCATCGGAATGGCTGCCTCCGGCACGTAGCCGAACGCCTCCTGGAGTGCGTGGAGGATGACGAGTGTCGCGCCTTCCTGCCTGGCATGTTGGGCGATGATCTCAGCGCCGCGCGTTTCGTCCCAAGGTTCGTAACTCGGCTCGTAGACCGTTGTCATTCTCAACTCTCGACAGGAGTGGCTGACGGTCATGAGTATTTGGAATCATTCGAAGATCAATAAAGCTGTCTCATGCGGCGATTGTGAATGCGTATCGATTGGTGAGTGAAATCGATCGATCTGAAAATGCAATCGAGGCCGTTCCGAAGCCCGGTTTTCGCGTGTTGGAAGGGGTGGGGCGTGCTAGCTTGCGACAGAATATGAGGAGACGACCGGTTGCTGGACAAGCTTGAATTGCTCCTGGCGCTCGCCAAGGAGCGGCATTTCGGAAGAGCTGCAGAAACGTGCGGCGTAACGCAGCCGACCATGTCGACCGGCCTGAAGCAGCTCGAGGAAATTCTGGGCGTGATGCTGGTCCAGCGCGGCTCTCGCTTCCAGGGATTTACGCCGGAGGGGGAGCGCGCGCTCGACTGGGCCCGGCGCATCGTCGGTGACGCCCGCGCCATGCGCGACGAGATCAACGGGCTGAAGCACCAGCTCTCCGGCGAAATCAGGATCGCGGCGATCCCGACCGCGCTCGGCATGGTGGCGTCGCTGACGACGCCGTTCCGCGCCCGGCATCCCGACGTGCGCTTCAGCATCCGGTCGACGACCTCGTCGGAAGTACTGGGACTGCTGGAAAATCTCGAGGTCGATGCAGGGCTCACCTACATCGAGAACGAGCCGATCGGAAAAGTGCGCACCATCCCGCTCTACAATGAGAGCTATCGCCTGCTGACCGCGCCGGACGCGATGTTCGGCGACCGCAAGTCGGTGACGTGGACGGAGGTCGGGCAGGTGCCGTTGTGCCTGCTGACGCCTGACATGCAGAACCGCCGCATCATCGACCGCGCGCTGCGCTCGGTCGGCGCCGAGGCGACACCGACGTTGACCTCGAACTCGCTGCTGGTGCTGTACACCCACGTCAAGACCGGGCGCTGGGCCAGCGTGATGCCGGCGAAGCTCGCCGAAACGCTCGGCCTGTCCGACACGGTCCGTGCGATCCCGATCGTCAATCCCGAGGTCAATTACAGCATCGGCCTCGTCATCCCGCAGCGCGACCCCATGACGCCGTTGATCGCGGCGCTGGTCAACGTCGCGCGCGAGGTCGCGCCGAAGCTGCAGCAATAAGGGGTCTCAGGCCGCCGCCGAGATCCGGTCGATGGCCTGCTTCGCATCGCGCGGCAGCGTCACGCGGACGACGGTGCCGACCTCGATCTTGGAGCGGAGCCGCATCGAGCCGCCGTGCAGTTGCGCCAGCGAGCGCGCGATCGCAAGCCCCAGTCCCGACCCGTGATAGGTCTTGGTGAGCTGGCTCTCGACCTGCTCGAAGGGCCGGCCGAGCCGTGCCAGCGAATGCGGCGCGATGCCGATGCCGGTGTCGGCGATCATCAGCACGATCCGGTCCTCGAGCTGGCGGCTGCGCACCACGATGCGGCCGCCGTCGGGGGTGAACTTCACGGCGTTGGACAGCAGGTTGACGACGATCTGCTTGGTGGCGCGGCGGTCGGCGACGACGGAGATGGTGTTGTCGATCTCGGCGTCGAGCGTCAGGTGCTTGTCCTCGGCGCGGCCCGAGACGACCCGCAGCGATTCCGCCAGCGTCCGCGACAAGTCGAGCTCTTCCATGTCGAGCTTCATGCGGCCGGCCTCAATCTTGGACATGTCGAGGATGTCGTTGATGACCTCGAGCAGATAATGGCCGCTGGTGAGGATGTCCTGGCAGTATTCCCCGTACTTCTCGCTGCCGAGCGCGCCGAACATGCCCGAGCCCATGATCTCCGAGAAGCCGATGATGGCGTTGAGCGGCGTGCGCAGCTCGTGGCTCATATTGGCGAGGAATTTCGACTTGGTCTGGTTGGCTTCCTCGGCGCGGGTCTTCTCGCGCTGATACTTCTCCGCGAGGTCCGCGAGCTCGACCGCCTGGCGCTCCAACGCCGCCTGCGAGCGCTTCAAATCGATGACGGTCGCGCGCAGGCGCAGATCGTTGTCGACCAGCTTCTGCTCATGTTCCTTGATGCGGGTGATGTCGGTACCGACCGAGACGTAGCCGCCGTCCTTGGTGCGGCGCTCGCTGATGTGCAGCCAGCTGCCGTCGTCGAGCTGCGCTTCGAAGGTGCGGGCGCCCGGGCCCTGGCTGGCGGTCTCGTTGTGGCGGGTGCGGACCTCCGGCATGCGGCCGACCTCGAGCACGGTCTCGTAGGAGGTGCCGGGAATGACGGCGGTGTCGGGCAGCTTGTGCAGGCGCTGGAAGTGCGAATTGCAGAGCACGAGGCGGTCGCTCGCGTCCCACAGCACGAAGGCTTCCGGAATGGTCTCGATGGCGTCGCGCAGGCGAAGGTCGGCTTCCACGGTGCGTTCGGCGAGGCTCTTCTGCTCGGTGATGTCGACGGCGATCCCGATCAGGTGCATGCCGGAATCGCCGGCGCCGCGGGTCAGCTCGCAGCGCACCCGCAGCCAGATCCAGTGGCCGTCGACGTGCTGCATGCGGAAGGTCTGGTCGATGTGGTCGATCTTGCCGGAGATGAGCTGGTCGGCGATCGCGAACAGGTCGATGTCGTCCGACTTCACCAGCGCATTGACCTCGCCGAAGGTGAGGAGCTCGTTGCGGCCGTCGAGGCCGAGCATCGAGAACATCGACTGCGACCAGAAGATCCGGCCGCGCGACAGGTCCCAGTCCCACAGGCCGCAGCGGCCGCGGTTGAGGGCGGTGTCGATCCGGCCGCGTACGGCGTCATTGATAAGGTCGCCCTCGCGGGCGCGGGTCGATTGCCAGTGGAACGCGAAGCCGAGGATCAGGACGACGAATCCGGTGGTGGCCGAAAGCGTCACCGAGAGCGCGGAGTCCGAACCCCAGATCGGCTCGACCTTCTCCTGGATCACGGTGACCTGGCCGGGCAGCGACTTGATCTGCCGCGCGGTGGCCGTCGCGCTGTTGCCGGACTGCAGCGTCAAATCGGTGACGTCGCTCGCCGCCATGATCTGCGCCAGCGTGATCGCATCGATGGCGCGGTCGTTGCCGGCGGGCAGCTGCGCCAGCACGCGGTGATCGGGATCGGTCGAGGTGACGATGATGTGGCGGCCATTGGCGTGGCTCCACGACGGGACGAGGTCACTCAGCAGCGTCGGCAGCTGCTCAATGTTCCGGGTGCGCTCGCTGCGCACCGAGGTGAGGCGATCGATGCGTTCGCTCAGCAGATCGGCGAGCGCCGAGATGTCGTGCTTCGTCGCCAGGCGCTTCTGCCGGGTCTGGTCGACGACCTGAACCACGGCGCCGAGGAAGATGGTGATCAGAAAAGCGATGATGAGTGTAGGGACGGCGCGGCGCAGCGCCGGCTCGGCAACCATGAGCCGATGATAGGCAGGTTTCGCGATCGACTGCGCCAATCCCTTGATCGAATCGGATTGGACGCACGCGTTCGCGGCGTCTGCACGCGCCATACCTCAAGCCCCCCAGAAAACTTCGCTGCTACCTGATTCAGAAGGCTCCCCAGTCCAGCTTCCGAATCACAGCGATTTGAATCCAGTTTTCTCGGCCTGTCGAGAGTCAACGAATCGTTAATGCGAAATAAATCTTATCCAATGGAGAGTTTGCGCGTTCGTCGTCCGCAATACTACGTGCAATCGGAGTCCGAAACGAGAACGTGTGACCACGCACGTGTTGTTGGTGCTTTGTGCAGCGTCAGCTGCGCGGTGGTTCCGCGTGACTGATCACGCGCTTCACGCTCGGATAGGCGCGGCGCAACCGACGCTCGATTCGATCGACTTGCTGGTGCACCTTGATCACGCTCATCGAGGGCAGGGCGCGGCAGTGGAAGTTGACGATCTCGCCGGCCTCGGTGTCGCGGACACGCACATTGTGGATGTCGTGGATGTCGCCATCGGCTGCGAAGCCCACGAGGGCTTCCGCGATCGTCTGCACCCGCTCCGGCGGCGCGTTGGTGCCAAACGGGAGTTCCGGCTCCAGCGGCTCGATGTGGACGTCGACCTCGACATCCTCGCCGAACTCCACCTTGATGTTGCGCTCCAGCGTGTTGGCGACGTCATGGGCGGCATCGAGCTGCATGTCGCCGTCGACCTCGAGATCGATGCTGACGATCAGCTTGCCTCCGAGGTCGTGAACGGTGACGTGGTGGATGGCGAGCGCCGAGTTGCGCGCGATCACCATGATGCGGTCGCGCACGGTCTCGTTGTTGCGCGCGACGGGCACGGCGGTGAAGGTCAGGTCGGCATCGTAGAACGCCTTGCTGACCGCCGCCTGGGCGTTGCGCTTGATCTCCTCGACGCGGTCGATCGGATAGGTCCGCGGCACCTCCGCAATGGTGTCGATGAACGTCGTCGCGCCGACCATGCGCACGCGCAGGCGTTCGACGCCAATGACGCCGGGCACGCCCAGGATCGCGTCCGTGGCCTTCTCCAGCGCGCCCTCGGGCGCGCGGTCGACCAGCGTCTGCACGGTGGAGCCGGCCATGCGCAGGCCCAGCAGCGCGATCATGACGGCCACTGCGGCTGCGGCCGCCGCGTCTCCCCACCAGAATCCGAGGCCGGCGAGGATCAGGCCGATGATGACCGCGGTCGAGCCCAGCACGTCGGAGGCGAAATGCAGCGCATCCGCGGCGAGCGCCTGGCTGCGGGTCTCCCGGGCGGCGCGATGCAGGGCGCGGGCGCGCCAGAGATTGACCGCAATGTCGATCACCAGCACGACGAACGGGATGGCTGAAATCGTCGGCGGCGGGGTTCCCTCGCGCAGGCGGCTATAGGCCTCGACCAGGATGCCGCCGGCGAGCACGTAGAGCAGGGCGGTGACGCCGAGCGCTGAGATGCTCTCGAGCTTGCCATGGCCGTAATGGTGCTCGTCGTCCGCCGGCTTGTCGGAGACGCGCACGACCGCCCAGGTGATGATGGTGGCCACCAGGTCGACGGAGGAGTGCAGGGCTTCCGAGATCAGCGCGAGCGAGCCGATCGCGATGCCGACCACGAATTTGGCCGCCGCCATGCCGCCGCTGGCGAAGATCGAGATCGCGGCGACCGATGCCTTGTTGTGCTGGGAGGTCATGGCCGGGGATTTAGCAGTCCGCCCGCGAACATCAAGCGGCGATCCACAGGCTTAGTCGCGAGTGAGTTGCAGGAGCGAAGCTATTGCGAATGCTTCCGAATTGAATGCCGGCCTGGCCTCTGGCTCAGCATCGTAGGGTGGGCAAAGGCGCCATAGCGCCGTGCCCACCATTCCTTGTGATCGCCGACGCGTGGTGGGCACGCTTTCGCTTTGCCCACCCTACGAGACCGGCGCGGTCGCTCCTTCAAAGCGTCACGACGATCTTGCCGAGATGCTTGTTGGCTTCCATGTGCTCGAAGGCCTTGTCGATGTCGTCGAAGGAAAAGACCTTGTCGATCGGCAATCCCAGCTTGCGCGATTCCACGGCCGGCCAGATGTCTTTCCTCACTTCATCGAAGATCTCGCGGATTTCCTCGATGGTGCGGGTACGGAAGGTCACGCCGATATAGTTGATGCGGCGCGCTGCGTGGAGGTCGAAGTTGAAATCACCGTGGGTGCCGCCGAGGCGGCCGACATTGACGATCCGTCCCTTGACCTTGGTGGCCGCGAGATTCTGGCTGGCGACCTTGCCGGAGACCTGGTCGACGATGAGGTCGACGCCTTCGCCGCCGGTCGCCTTCAGCACCTGCTCGACCCAGCCGGGAT
>JAEWBW010000259.1 GCA_023390955.1 Pseudomonadota bacterium | reverse complement strand
TGAAGCTGCTGACGCCCGGCCTCGTCTTCGCCGAGGACGCCGACAAGTTCGCCGACGCGCTCGTCGCCAACGTCTCGCTCGGCACCGAGATCGCGGCATCCTTCGGCACCGTGCCGGGGCGTGACGTCACGCTGCTCGCCGATCTCATGGCAACACCGATCCGCAGCGATCTCGACGAGGTGCACGGAAAAATCGGTCCGGACACGATCGCAAAATTCCTGCTGACCTCGGGCTCGACAGGCAACCCCAAGGCGGTCATCAATACGCAGCGCATGATCTGCGCCAATCAGGTGATGTTGCGCGAGACGCTCGCCTTCCTCAAGGACGAGCCGCCCGTCATCATCGACTGGCTGCCCTGGAATCACACGTTTGGCGGCAACCATAATATCGGACTGACGCTCTACAATGGCGGCTCGATGTATCTCGACGCCGGCAAGCCGATGCCCGGTGGCATCGAGGAGACCGTGCGCAATCTCCAGGAAATTTCGCCGACGGTCTATTTCAACGTGCCCAAGGGCTACGAGTCGCTGCTGCCGTATCTGCGCGACGACCAGGGCCTGCGCGCAAAGTTCTTCGACCGGCTGCATGCGATGTTCTTCTCGGGCGCGGCGCTCTCGCCGTTCGTCTGGAACAGCCTCGACGAGCTCGCGGTGAAGGAAAAAGGCTATCGCGTGCCGATGCTGACCGGCCTCGGTGCGACCGAGACGGCGCCGTTCTTCATGTCGGTCAATCCGCGCACCAGCCGCTCCGGCCATGTCGGCCTGCCAGTGTCGGGCAACGACGCCAAGCTCGTGCCGAACAACGGCAAGATGGAAGTCCGCGCCAAGGGCCCGAACGTGATGCCCGGCTACTGGCGCCAGCCCGAAATCACTGCAAAATCCTTCGACGAAGAGGGATTTTACATCATGGGCGACGCACTCAAGCCCGCCAATCCCGATGATTTCAATGCCGGCTTCGATTTCGACGGCCGCGTCAGCGAGGACTTCAAGCTCGGCAGCGGCACCTGGGTCAGCGTTGGCCCGCTCCGCGCGCGCTTCGTGGCGGCCTGTGCGCCGCTGGTGCGCGACGTCGTCATCGCCGGCATCAACCGTGATGAAATCTCCGCGCTGGTCGTGCTCGATCTCGACGGCTGCCGGCTGGTCAATCCGACGCTTCCCGCCGACGATCTCGTCGCCACGACCCGCGACCGTCTCGTGCGCGATGCCTTCCGTGAGCGCCTGACCCGTTTCCTCGGCCAGGCCACGGGGTCGTCCACCCGGATCACCCGCGCGATCCTGATGGACACGCCGCTGTCGATCGACAAGGGCGAGGTCACCGACAAAGGCTCGATCAACCAGCGCGCCGTGCTCGAGCATCGCACCGCGCTGATCGACGAGCTCTACGCTGTAAATCCATCGGACCGCGTCATCGCGGTTGGCTAAAGCGACCAGTCCAAGGAGAACGCCATGTTGTTGAAGGATCAGGCTGCCATCGTCACCGGCGGTGCATCGGGTCTGGGCGCCGCCACCGCGCGCAAGCTCGCGGCGCAGGGCGCCAAGGTTGCGGTATGCGATCTCAATACAAAACTTGCCGAAAGCGTCGCCGCCGAGATCAAGGGCGTCGCCGTCACCTGCGACGTCTCTGACTCAGCCTCCGCCGAAGCTGCGATTGCCGCCGCGACCAAGGCCCACGGGCCGGCCCGCGTGCTCGTCAACTGCGCCGGTATCGGCGTGGCAAAGCGCGTCGTCGGCCGCGACGGCCCGATGGCGCTCGGCGATTTCGACAAGGTGATCAAGGTCAATCTGATCGGCACCTTCAACATGCTGCGCCTGGCTGCGACCGAGATGTCGAAGCTGGAGCCGCAGGCGAGCGGCGAGCGCGGCGTCATCATCAACACCGCGTCGGTTGCGGCCTATGACGGCCAGATCGGCCAGTCGGCCTATTCGGCCTCGAAGGGCGGCATTGTTGGCATGACGCTGCCGATCGCGCGCGAGCTCGCCCAATTCGGCGTCCGTGTGCTCACTATCGCGCCGGGCCTGTTCCTCACGCCGCTGCTCGCCAACCTGCCGCAGGAAGCCCAGGACTCGCTCGCCGCAGCGATCCCCTTCCCGCGCCGCCTTGGCGATGCCAACGAGTTTGCCGCGCTGGCGCTGCACATGGTCGAGAACACCTATCTCAACGGCGAGGTGGTGCGGCTCGACGGCTCGCTGCGCATGGCGCCGAAGTAAGGCGCAACACATGTTCGTCAACCGGCGCGACGTCCAGATCCAGTGGGGCGACTGCGACCCCGCCAACATCGTGTATTACCCGCGCTATTTCGCGATGTTCGACGATTCGACCTCGGTCCTGTTCGAGACGGCCGGCTTCTCCAAGAAGGACCTGGTCCACAAATACGGCCTGGTCGGCATCCCCATGGTCGACACGCGGTCGAAATTCTACATCCCCTCGACTTATGGCGAGTGGATCACCATCGAGACCAAGATCGAGAGCATCAAGCGCTCGAGTTTCGAGGTGAAGCACAACGTCTACAAGGGCGAAGCCCTTGCGATCGAAGCCTTCGAGACCCGTGTCCTTGTCGGCCGCGATCCTGTTAACCCCGACAAGCTGAAATCCGCGCCGTTTCCGCCGGAAATGGTAGCAAAGTTTATCGGGAGCTAAATCGACGCACCACCAAAGAGGGGGCTGAAAAAACCCCGAAATTCTGCTTTCAACAAAACACCTAAAGGGAGGAATAAATGAAACGGTTTTACCTGACCGCCGCCATTGCCGCGGCGACGCTCGCCCTGCCGGCGCTGCCCGCGCTGGCACAGACCGCCGAGATCACGATCGGCATCAGCGTGACCACCACCGGCCCCGCCGCCGCCCTCGGCATCCCCGAGCGCAACGCGCTGGAATTCGTGCCGAAGGAAATCGGCGGCGTGCCGCTGAAGGTGATCGTGCTCGACGACGGCGGCGACCCGACCACCGCGACCACCAACGCGCGGCGCTTCGTCACCGAATCCAAGGCCGACATCATCATGGGCTCCTCGACGACCCCGCCGTCGATCGCGGTCTCCAACGTCGCCAACGAAGCCAACATTCCGCATTTCGGCCTTGCGCCGTTCCCGATCACGCCGGAACGCGCCAAGTGGTCGGTGTCGATGCCGCAGCCGATTCCGATCATGGGCAAGGTGATCTACGAGCACATGAAGTCGAAGAACGTGAAGACGGTCGGCTATATCGGCTATTCCGACTCCTACGGCGACCTCTGGTTCAACGACTTCAAGGCCCAGGGCGTGCCGATGGGCATGACCATGGTCGACGAAGAGCGCTTTGCGCGTCCCGACACGTCGGTCACCGGACAGGTGCTGAAGCTCGTCGCTGCCAATCCCGACGCGATCCTGGTCGGCGCCTCCGGCACCGCCGCCGCATTGCCGCAGACCGAGTTGCGTGAACGCGGCTACAAGGGCCTGATCTACCAGACCCATGGTGCTGCCAGCATGGACTTCATCCGCATCGCCGGCAAAGCCGCCGAAGGCGTGCTGATGGCATCCGGCCCGGTGATGGATCCCGAGGACCAGCCCGACAGCGCGCTGACCAAGAAGCCCGGTCTGGCGCTCAACGCAGCCTATGAAGGCAAGTATGGCCCGAACAGCCGCAGCCAGTTCGCCGGCCACTCCTATGACGCCTTCGAAGTCTTGAAGCGTGTGATCCCGGTCGCGCTGAAGGCTGGCAAGCCCGGCACCCCGGAATTCCGCGAGGGTATCCGCCAGGCATGGCTGACCGAGCGTGACATCCCGGCGAGCCAGGGCGTCTACAATTTCACCGAGAAGGATCGCTACGGTCTCGACGACCGCTCGCGCATCCTGCTGACGGTGAAGGACGGCAAGTACGTGCTGGTGAAGTGACGCCGCAACAAGCCTATCGGTGACGATCAGAGCCGGCCGAAAGGCCGGCTCTTTTCGTTTGCGTGCGCGATGGGCCTCAAGCCGCCGCCTGCTGCAGCGGGGTCCAGGCGAACTCCGGATAGTAGCGAACCATCATGCGGTCGACATAGGCGACGAGATTCGGAAACTGCTCCGCGCGTTCGCGCAACCGCGACTCGAAGAACGGCGTCAGGATCCCGGCCAGCGCGCCGAACGCGGTGGCGTCGACGCCGCAGGGCCGATTGCTCATCAGATAGGTCTTGTCGCCGAGCTGCACCGACAACGCGAACAGCGAGCGCACCGCGAGATCGACATCCTCGTCGGGACCGTGGCGGCCAAGACCCGACAGCAGATAGTTTTCGGCGACACGGAACTGCGCATCTTCTCGCAGCTTCTCGCGGGTGTGCTCCGGCGCGCCGTCGAAGAAATGCGAGGGCCCCTTGGCGAAGTTGACGGGATCGACCCAGCGCGCCCCGACCAGCCCCCAATACACATGATGCTCGATCATGCGCTCGAACGCCCAGGCCTGCGCGCGCTCCTGCAGGGACAGGCCCGCGTCGAAATCGAACCCGTAGCGGCGCTCGATATGGGCGCGGATGAAGGTGGAATCGGCGACCGCCTCGCCGCCGTCATCGATGAAAGGCAGCTGTCCCTTGGGCGACGCCGGCGGCATCGCCCGCTCCTTGCGATAGGGCATTCCGGCCATCTTCAGCTGGACCTCGGTCTTGGTGACGAAGGGGCTGATTTCCGGCAGGCCAAAGCCGGCGCCAAAGCCATACAACGTGATCATGCTGGTGCTCCTGATCCCCGAAATTCCCTGAAACCTAGTGACGGGCTGCTGCCACCATGGTGGCAGCAGCCGTGATACCTTGTGCAAACCGGGCCCCCTCCAGGGCGCGGCCCATGACGTGCCCCGTCATCGCGTCTGCGGCTTGCCGCAGCGAGCGCGCAACCGGGGTCACGACTGCGAGACGAAGGTCGACGGACATGAGATCGAACCGGCCGCGACGGCCAGATGCCAGATTTTGGAGTGAGCCCTGCAGCACGGACTGTGCCCGGCACAGCGGCCCGGCGAGGCTGAGATGAGTGGGAGCGATCATGGACAAATCCTCTTCAATCGAAGCGTTGTCCGGGTATAGAACTCCCCTGCTGCCAACATCCTGTCAGCATCAGCGCCGCGCTTTCGCAAACGACGCCACAATCAGAGACGTGTCATGAGACGTGCCGACCGGCTGTTTCAAATCATCCAGGTGCTTCGGCGCACCCGCAAGCCGCTGACAGCGGATTCGATCGCCGCGGAGCTCGAGACCTCCAAGCGCACCATCTATCGCGACATCGCAACGCTGATCGGCCAGCGCGTGCCGATCCGCGGCGAGGCCGGCATGGGCTACATCCTGGAGAAGGGTTTTGACCTGCCGCCCTTGATGCTGACACCCGAGGAGATCGAGGCCGCGGTGCTGGGCGCGCAATGGGTCGCCACCCACGCCGACCCGTCGCTGGCGCGTGCTGCCGAAGATTTGATGGCGAAGATCGCCGACACCGTGCCCGAGCGCCTGCGTCCTTTCGTGCTGGAGCCCGCGAGCCGCGCGCGCCCGAGCTGGAACAGGGAGCCGGATCGCCTGGACATGGCGCGCACGCGCACCCACATCCACGAAGGCAAGAAGATCACGCTGCGCTATCGCGACGAGCACGGCCGCGACAGCCAGCGCACGATCTGGCCGATCTCGGTCGGCTATCTCGAAGCGGTGCGCCTGCTCGCCGCCTGGTGCGAGCTGCGCAGCGATTTTCGCAGCTTCCGCACCGACCGCGTCATCGACGCGACCTATCACGACGAGAAATATCCGGAGCGGCGCGACGTGCTGCGCGCGAAATGGCGGCAGAGCCTCGTCTGGGGTCCGCCGAAAGACAATTGATCAGGAACAGCCGGGCAATATGGATCAGACCTCCGCGCTAGATCTGTCGCGATTTTGCCAGAGCTGCGGCGCCTGCTGCGGCTATTCGGCGAACTGGCCGCGCTTCTCGATCGAGAGCGACGAGGAGCTCGCGCTGATCCCGGAAGCGTTCGTCAACGACCGGCAATCGGGCATGCGATGCGAGGGCGATCGCTGCACGGCGTTGCAAGGAAAGATCGGGGAAGCGACCGCCTGCGGAATCTATGCGGTGCGGCCGGAGGTGTGCCGCACCTGCATGCCCGGCGATGCCGAATGCGCGATGGCGCGGCGGAAGTTCGGACTGCCTGCGATCGAAGCTAGCGCATGATCCGGAAAAGTGTGCAGCGGTTTTCCGCCGAGATCATGCGCCAGGAAAAAGCTTAAGCCGGAACGGCTTCGGCGACCTCGTCGTCGAGCTCATCATCCAGCGGCGCAAGCATCGAGAGCGGCTTGGTCGACAGGGTGATCGGCTTGCGGCCGCCCGACAGCGACGGCGTCGATTTGGCCGCTCCCTCGCGCGACAGCGCATAGAGAGTGGAGCCGACACGACCGCCCGCTTCAACGAGCTCACGCTCGCTGCAGCTTCCTGCGATGGCTACAGCCAGCGAATGCAGATGGCTGCGGCGATAGCAGAACAATGCCAGCCTGGCGCGGGCGTCAGGGGAAACAGTCTCAACCAGCCTCGGCAGGCCACTGTCGCTGGCGCGATACATCTCGCCAAGGAGCTCGTCGCGGACCGGGCAGAAATCATTGTCATAAGCGTCGCGGCTTGAAAACATTGCAGTTCTCCCTCGTGTGGGGAAGATGCAGCGCAATTCTCTAATGAAAGGTTAACCACACGGGGCGGTAGTACCCCGGTGCTGTTGCCCCTGGCTGACGAATCGGAGCGGCCCGGAAGGGGGTGTTCAGGCGTTGGCGGCCATGAAAATGGACAGGCCGAAGCCGGTCAGGTGATGCAGCGCCTGGTCGACGCCGATCAGGGTCCAGAACCAGGGATGCTCCTGGTTGACGCCGAAATTGGCCGAGACCAGCCCCTTGCCGCGATCGACCGTGATGTGGATCGCGAAATCGATGACGGCGACGAACCAGAATTTTGGCGCGAAGATCAGGATGAGCGGCAGTGCGACCGCGAAGTGGATCAGGCAGTGGACGAGCAGCGGAAGCGCCCAGCCCTTCTTCTGGTCCTTGCCCTGCGCCATCCAGGCCGTCTGCAGGACGAAATCGGCGATGATGTGCTTGAAGGTGAGCAGCACCATCCAGCCAATGAGCGCTTCGACCGGAACCGCCGATGACATGGGTGGAAACGACAAAGCTGGACGCCTCTTGAAACGTGGAAAGTCAGAAACGGAGCGTTCAGCGCAACTCTTGTTGGACCGCGTCAGTCGCCTGGCCGGGTCGCCTATGGTTGAGCTTTTATGACACCTCTCGCGGGCGAATGCATCGGGGGGGAACTCGAAAAGTCGTGAAGTGTGGCCGAACGGTGATACAGGGTTAAATCGTCGCGCCCGGCCGGGTAACGTTACCTCCGGCTCGAAATTTGCTTTCTCGCGGCCAAGGGCTATCATCCCGCCCAGAGAGTTTTTCTGTTCTTTTTCAGGCGTTGACGAATTTTTCCGGGCGCAAGCAGCCGGCCCGCCGGCGCGGCCCGACATCGGGATAAGGCCAGCCATGAGCGCTGAAGGCCCTGCAGCTCAGACCGAACCGCCGACCGAGAAGACCCCGTCGCGTCCCAAGGTGATCAAGACCAATCAGCAGCAGGTCATGCTGTATGTCGTGCTGACCTTGGTCCTGTCGCTCGCTACCGTCTGGGCCGGCCGGACCTGGCTGCGCAGCACCGAGACCCTGACATTCGCGGTCGGCGACGCCAACAGCGACGAAGCGCGGTTCGCAGGCAAGCTCGCCGCGGTCCTCGCCAACAACGCCTCGCGTTTCCGGATCAAGATCGTCAACAACGCTGACAATTCCAAGGCGCTTGCCCAGTTCGACCGGAGGCAGGCCGACCTCGCCGTGCTGCGCACCGACGGCAAGGTGCCGACGCGCGCCCGCGCCGTGGCGATCCTGGAGCACGACCTCGTGCTGCTGCTCGGCCCCGGCAACAAGAAGATCAAGTCGCTCTCCGAGCTGAAGAAGAAAAAGGTCGCAGTGCTCGCCGCCAACGAGTCGGCGCTTCCGCTGGTCCGCAGCATCCTCGACCTTCCCGAAGGCTCGGAAGGCGCGGCGCGCGTGCAGATGGCGCCGCAGGGCATGCCGCTCGACAAGCTGTTCGCGCCCACCAGCGGCTACGGCGCCGTCGTCGCCATCGTGCACGCCTCGAAAGCGGTACGCGACAAGGCCTATGAGCAGGCCGCCCGCCGTGGCGGCTTTACCCTGAACGCCATCGATGATGCCAAGGCGCTGTCGCGCAAGATCCCGGGCATCTACGAGGAGACGCTGTCGGCCGGCACGCTGGCGGCCTCGCCTAGCATTCCCGACGACGACCTCACCACCATCGGACTGCAATGGCTGCTGGTGACGCAGTCGCGCATCTCGGTGTCGACAGGCGCCGAGCTCGCCCGGATCATCTACGAGAACAAGTCCGAGCTCGGCCTGGAGAGCGGCTTTGCCACCAGGATCGAGCCGGCCACCGTCGAGAAGGACGCCCTGGTGATGGCCCATCAGGGCGCGGCGGACTACATCAACGACGACACCAAGACCTTCATGGATAAGTACAGCGACCTGATGTACCTGGCCGCAGCCGCGCTCAGCATCATCGGCTCGATCTTCGCCGCGATCTACGCCAAGATCACGAGGATCGCGCCCGAGAAGGCCAGCCAGCTCTCTACGGCCATTCTCGACATCGGCGAGCGCATCGAGCACGCCCATTCGCTGGACGAGCTGGAGTGCCTCCAGGAGGAGCTGGAAACGATCCTGCGCGGTGCCATCGTGGGACTACGAGACGGCACGATCAGTACCGACGGGCTCGACACGTTCAAGCTCGGCTATGAATTCGTCCGCGACGAGATCGGCATGCGGCGCGAATACCTCAAACGGCACGCCGCCGATCCCCAGAAGGCCGCGCGCGATGCCGAGAAGGCCCAACGCGACACCCCTGCCGCGCTCGACGACGGCAAGGTCGTGGTGGTGAAAACGGCGCAAAGCGCCTGATATCCAACACCGGGGCACCGTTTGCCGGCTCGATGGAACCGAATTGGAACGGTTCCTCTCCACAACCGTTGGAACTCCGCGCAACCGGAGATCGGGCCATGCGTACACTGCTCATCGTGATCCTGCTCGCAATGCTCTCAGGGGTCGGCTACTTCGCCTACTCGGCCATGCGGATCGATGGAGATCCGATCCCCGCGGAGGGCTATCTGGCGCTGGCGCTGGGCGCCGGCTTCTCGGTCGTCGTCGGTGTGGGGCTGATGATGCTGCTGTTTTTCAGCAGCCGCCGCGGATATGACGAGCCCCCGCATTTCAAGTAGCGATCCCCCGCCCCTCCTGCCGCAATCCGGACACCGATAACGCTGCCGGCGTCCCGTCGTTGACGGTTCCCGCACGGCCGGGCACCTTGTCGCACGCGCCCCGGTCGGGGCGGACAACCAGCCGACACCGGATCGTCCTTTCCGCATGACCATGCCGCTGATACCCGCTCTGGCGCGCTTCGCGGCCGCGACGGCCGGCCGGAACATGACCAAGGCGGCCTATGCTGCGGTCGGGGTCGGCGTCATGAGCATGGTGCTGCTGACGATCAAGCGGGGCGACGACGCTGCCCATCGCTGGGTCCATGCGCTGCTGTGGATCTGCCTCGCCTATTTCGTGTTCGAATGGGTGGTCCGGCTGCGCCACATGGCGAAGCAGCAGAAGCTGTCGCTCTATGTGTGGTCCGCGAGCGGACTGGTCGATGCGATCGGCGCACTGGCCGTGCCGGTGGCGCTCATCCTGGGCGTCGAACACAACACCGCCTGGCTTCTCAGCGTGCTGTGGGTGCTGAAGGTGGTGCCGGGCATTCCGGGCCTGCGGCAGCTCCGCCGCGTGCTGGTGCTGGAATCGGGGCCGCTGATCTCCGTGCTCGTGATCTTCCTGATGGTGGTCTTCCTCGCCTCCGTCGCCGAATATTTCCTGGAGCGGGATGTGCAGCCGCAGACGTTTGGCAGCGTGCCGGCCGCGCTGTGGTGGGCGGTGGTGACGCTCACGACCACAGGCTATGGCGACGTCGTGCCGGTGACACCGCTCGGGCGGATGGTGGCGGCGATGGTGATGATCTCCGGCCTCGGCGTGTTCGGCCTCTGGACCGGTATCCTGGCGACCGGCTTTGCCGCGGAAACCCGCCGCGACAACTTTCTCAGGACCTGGGAATCCGTCAGCAACGTGCCGTTCTTCGCCGCGCTCGGGCCTGCGGCGATCGCTGACGTCACCCATATGCTGCGCACGATGGACCTGCCGGCCCGCACCATGATCATCAAGAAAGGCGGGCAAGGCGACTGCATGTATTTCATTGCCGCCGGCGAGGTCGAGGTCGACCTACCGGGCAAGAAGGTGCAGCTCGGCGAGGGCGCCTTCTTCGGCGAGATGGCGCTGCTCGGCAATAATCTGCGCGGCGCCAATGTCTCGACAACGACGGTAACCCGGCTGCTCGTGCTTGACCTCGTCGATTTCCGCGTGCTGATGGCGCGGCATCCCGACCTCGCCGAAACGATCGACGCCGAAGCCAGGCGCCGCACGCTCGAGAACAAATAAAAGGAGACAAGAATGTCGGATACCACCGACGCGGCCAGCAGCCCCGTGCTCGACATCGACGGCGCGCGCGCCACCATTCGCCTCAACCGGCCGAAGCATCTCAACCGGCTGCAGGCCGAGGATCTCGGCGAGCTGGTCAAACTGTTCGACCGGATCGAGGCCGATGCGGTGATCCGCGTGCTGGTGCTGACCGGCACCGGTCGCGCCTTCTCCGCCGGCTACGATCTCAACTCGGTCGCCGAACGCGCCACCAGCGCGAAGGAGCAGCAGAGCGCGGGCTCGGCCTTCGAGGTTGTGGTCAACCGGCTGGAAGATCTGTCCGTGCCGACGATCTGCCGTCTCTATGGTGGCGTCTATGGCGGCTCGACCGACCTCGCGCTGGCCTGCGACTTCCGCATCGGCGTCGACACCGCCGAGATGTTCATGCCGGCGGCGCGGTTGGGCCTGCACTACTATCGCAGCGGCATAAAGCGTTACGTCACGCGGCTTGGCGTCGACAACGCAAAGAAGCTGTTCCTCACCGCGCAGAAGATCAGCGCGCCCGAAATGCTGCGGATCGGCTATCTCACCGCGATGGTACCGACGGAGAAGCTCGACGATGAGGTCGACAGGCTTGCGTCCGTCCTCGCCGGCAACGCGCCGAAGGCGATGGCCGGCATGAAGCGTGCCATCAACGAATTCGCCCGCGGCGAACTCGATGACGAAGCCGCCGACCAGCGCCACCGCGACAGCATGCGCGGCGACGAGATCAAGGAAGGCATCAAGGCGTTTGCGGAGAAGCGCGCGCCGCGGTTTTAGGAGCGCGTTAACTGTTCACCCGTCTCTCCGCCGTCATTGCGAGGAGCAAAGCGACGAAGCGATCCAGACTGCTTCCGCGAAAGAAAGCTCTGGATTGCTTCGCTTCGCTCGCAATGACGGAGTATTCGGGACTTCTGCGCCCCAGCCATTGGACTTCCGCGCCACCTCCACGAAACACTCCTGAAACACGATTCCCGTCTTCGCCCGTGAACGCGTTGCCGCCTCGCTTCGACGGAAGATGCAGGGACGCAACAACGGCTTCGTGCCACACTGGAGAGAAGAGAATGTTTCGCAAGTTTGCACTCGGTCTGATCGCTGCCGGTTCGCTCGGCATTGCCGCTCTCGCCCCCACCGGCGCGTCGGCGCACGGCATCCACCCCTATTGGGGCAGCCCGGTCTGGGGCTATGGCGGCGGCATCTACGTCAACACCGGTCTCAACAGCTGCTATCAGCAGCGCATGGTGCAGACCCGTCACGGCCTTCGCCTGCGCGTCGTGAACGTCTGCGCGTACGGGATCTACTGAGCCTTCGCATTCGTCAAACGAAACCCCGGTCGCATCGCGATCGGGGTTTTCGCTGCGTACTCCGCTCCCTCCGTTATTGCGAGGAGCGAAGCGACGAAGCAATCCAGACTGCCTGCTCGGAAAGGTTCTGGATTGCTTCGCTGCGCTCGCAATGACGCGGAGAGCGTCACTTCTCCACGAAGGTCACGGTGTCAGGCACGTTCGCGCGCGAAGTGCGGTAGCTGTTGACCTTGGCGGCATGGTCGGCATAGCCGAACGAGATACCGCAGACGACGCGGCGGTCGTCGGGCAGGTTGAAGTGACGGCGGATCAGGCCGGAGTGGCGCGCCAGCGCGGCCTGCGGAATGGTGCCGAGCCCGAGCGCCTGGGCGGCCAGCATGAAATTCGAAACATACGCGCCGCAATCGATCGCACCGTAGATGCCGAGCGGCTCGTTGGTGTGGATGACGGCCACATGCGGCGCGCCGAAGAAATTGTAGTTCTCCAGCGCCTGCTTGGCGTAGGCCATCCTGTCGCCGCGCGCGATGCCGAGCGTGTTGTAGAGCTGAAAGCCGCTCTCGCGTCGGCGCTCCAGATAGACGCCGACATATTCACGCGGCGGCGTGAAGTCGTGATCGTCGCCGGCGCCGGAAGCAGCCTCCGCATAGATCGCCTTGCGAAAGCGTTCCTTGGCTTCGCCGCTGGCGATCAACACCTGCCAGGGCTGGCTGTTGCACCAGGACGCGGTGCGCTGCGCCGTCGTCAGCACATGCTCGATGGTGGCGCGGTCCACCTCCTTCGGCAGGAAGGCGCGGACGGAGTAGCGCTCGTTGAGCAGCTCGTCGAGCACGCCGATGCGGTCTTCGGTGGGATAGCGGGCGTTGGGCACTTTGGCGTCCATGGCTTGACTCGCTTTCGTGCCCCGGACGCTGCGCAGCACGAAGTGATGCGCTGCTGAGCCGGGGCCCATTGTGGCTCCTGGGTCCCGGCTCTGCGAAGCAGCACTGCGTGCTGCATCGCGTCCGGGATACAAGAGAGATCACCGCCCCTTGGTCGGGATCTTGTTGTACGGCACGTCCTTGTCGACGCGGATGTCGCCGGGCAGGCCGAGGACGCGCTCCGCGATGATATTGCGCAGGATCTCGTCGGTGCCTCCCGCAATGCGCATGCCGGGCGAGGACAGAAGCATTTGCTGGAACTGGCCCTGCGTCGTCTCCTCGTCCGTGCCGGTGAGCGCACCGGACGCGCCCTGCAGATCCATGGCGTAGGTCGCGATGTCCTGCAGCATCATGCCCGAGACGAGCTTGCCGATGGAGTTTTCCGGACCCGGCCGCTCGCCCTTCGACAGCGCCGAGATCGCGCGGTAGCTGGTGTATTTCAGCCCGCTCGACTTCACCGCCCAGCTCGCGAGCTTGGAGCGCACGGCGGGATCGTCGATCGCGAGCCCGTCTTCCAGCATCAGGTTCGAGCAGAACTCGAACAGTTCAGGCACACCGGTCGCTAGCCGTGCGCCGATCGACATGCGCTCGTTCATCAGCGTGGTCAGCGACACGCTCCAGCCCTCGCCGACGGCGCCGAGCCGCTGGCTGTCCGGGATCACCACGTCGGTGAAATAGACCTCGTTGAACTCCTGCATGCCGTTGGCCTGCTTGATCGGCCGCACCTCGACGCCTTTGCTCTTCATGTCGAGGAAGAACATGGTGAGGCCCTTGTGCTTGGGCACGTTCGGATCGGTGCGCGTGATCAGGAGACCGTAGTCGGAATAATGCGCGCCGGAGGTCCAGATCTTCTGGCCGTTAATGATCCAGTTGTCGCCCTGCTTCTCCGCGCGGGTGCGCAGGCCCGCGACGTCGGAGCCGCCGGCGGGTTCGGAGAACAGCTGGCACCAGATCTCCTCGCCGGAGGCAAGCTTCGGCAGATAGCGGCGCTTGTGCTGCTCGCTGCCCCAGGCCATCACGGTCGGGCCGCACATGCCCTCGCCGATCTGGAACGGCTGGGTCAGCTTGCCGTAGACGCCCTCTTCCTGCTGCCAGATCACCTTCTCGATCGGGGTCGAGCCGCGGCCGCCATATTCCTTCGGCCAGTGCTGGCAGGCCCAGCCGCCCTCCGCCTTCTTCTTCTGCCAAGCCTTGCCGACATCGACCATGTCGTGCTTGGCAAGCTTGATGCGACCGAGCGAGGACTTTGACAGCTCTTCCTCAAATTCCTTCGGCGCGTTGGCGGCGATCCACTTGCGCGCGGTCTCGCGGAATGCGGCTTCCTGCGGAGTATCGTCGAAATTCATGGCGGACCTCTAACCTCTTCCCTTGGTCGGGATCTTGTTGAACGGCACGTCCTTGTCGACACGGATATCGCCGGGCAGTCCGAGGACGCGCTCGGCGATGATGTTGCGCATGATCTCGTCGGTGCCGCCCTCGACACGGGTGCCGGGCGCGCGCAACAGCATGGCCTGGAAGCGGCCGGCAAGCTCGGCGTCTTCGGGACCGCTGACGACGCCGGCGGCACCTTGCAGGTCGAGAGCGTAGGTCGCGACGTCCTGGATCATGGAGCCGGCGACCAGCTTGCCAATGGAGTTTTCCGGACCCGGACGCTCGCCCCGGGACAGCGCCGAGATCGCGCGCATGCTGGTGTAGCGCAGACCGCTCGCCTTCACGGCCCAGCTCGCAAGCTTCGAGCGAACAGCGGCGTTCTCGATCGCGGGACCGTCGTCCAGCATCAGGCTGGAGCAATAGTCGAACAGTTCCGGGAAACCGGTCGACACGCCGGCGCCAATCGCGCTGCGCTCGTTCATCAGCGTAGTCAGCGACACGTTCCAGCCGTCACCGACCTCGCCGAGGCGCTGATGGTCGGGGATGCGGACATTGGTGAAATAGACCTCGTTGAAGTCGGACGCGCCGCTCGCCTGCTTGATCGGCCGCACCTCGACGCCGGGGCTCTTCATGTCCAGGAAGAACATGGTGAGGCCCTTGTGCTTGGGCACGGTCGGATCGGTGCGGGTGAGCAGGATGCCGTAGTCGGAATAATGCGCGCCCGAGGTCCAGATCTTCTGGCCGT
>JAEWBW010000233.1 GCA_023390955.1 Pseudomonadota bacterium | reverse complement strand
GGAGCATGCTGCACAGATCGTCGACCCCTTCATCTTTCGGCTGTCGATCTTCGTCCTCGCCGTGTTCGTCGGCTATTTCGTGGTCTGGTCGGTGACGCCGGCATTGCACACCCCGCTGATGAGCGTGACCAACGCGATCTCCTCGGTGATCGTGGTCGGCGCGCTGCTCGCGGTCGGTGTGCCGATGATATCGAGCGGCTCCGGCTGGGCACGCGGTTTCGGCTTCGTTGCGCTGATCTTCGCCAGCATCAACATCTTTGGCGGCTTCCTTGTCACCCAGCGGATGCTGGCGATGTACAAGAAGAAGTCGAAGTAAGCGGCCACCTCGGGCTGATGGGATCAATGGGGACCTGAGATGAGCGCCAACCTCTCTGCATTTTTGTATCTGGTGGCGGGAGTGCTGTTCATCCTGTCGCTGCGCGGGCTGTCGAGCCCCGCGTCGTCGCGCCAGGGCAATCTGTTCGGCATGATCGGCATGGCGATCGCGGTCGCGACCACGCTGGCAAGCCATCCGCCGGCAGACGGCGTCGCCTGGGTCCTGGTCATTCTCGGCATCGCCATCGGTGGAGGCGTCGGTGCGGTGATCGCCCGCCGCGTCCCGATGACCTCGATGCCGGAACTGGTCGCCGCCTTCCACTCGCTGGTCGGCATGGCCGCAGTGCTGGTCGCCGCCGGCGCGTTCTACGCGCCCGAGGCCTTCGACATCGGCACCCCTGGCAACATCCACGCTTCCAGCCTGGTCGAGATGTCGCTCGGCGTCGCCATCGGCGCGCTGACCTTTACCGGTTCGGTGATCGCGTTCCTGAAACTGTCCGCGCGAATGAGCGGCGCGCCGATCATTCTGCCCGGCCGCCACATCATCAACATCGCGCTGGCGCTGGCGCTGGTGTTCTTCATCTTCGGTCTTGTCCGCTCCGGCAGCGCGCTCGATTTCTGGCTGATCACCATTATCGCGCTGGTGCTCGGCGTGCTCATGATCATCCCGATCGGCGGTGCCGACATGCCGGTCGTGATCTCGATGCTGAACTCCTACTCAGGCTGGGCAGCGGCCGGCATCGGCTTCACGCTCGGCAACTCGGCGCTGATCATCACCGGCGCGCTGGTCGGCTCGTCGGGCGCGATCCTGTCCTACATCATGTGCCACGCGATGAACCGGTCCTTCATCTCGGTCATCCTCGGCGGCTTCGGCGGTGAGACTGCCGCTGCCGGCGGTGGCAGCGGCGAGCAGAAGCCGGCCAAGCTCGGCTCGGCCGACGACGCGGCCTTCATCATGAAGAACGCCCAGAAGGTCATCATCGTGCCCGGCTACGGCATGGCGGTGGCGCAGGCCCAGCACGCGCTGCGCGAGATGGGCGACATCCTGAAGAAGGAAGGCGTCGAGGTGAAATACGCCATTCACCCGGTCGCAGGCCGCATGCCCGGCCACATGAACGTGCTCTTGGCCGAAGCCAACGTGCCCTATGACGAGGTGTTCGAGCTCGAGGACATCAACTCCGAATTCGCGCAGGCCGACATCGCCTTCGTGATTGGCGCCAACGACGTCACCAACCCGGCGGCCGAGGAAGACAAGACCTCGCCGATCTACGGCATGCCCGTGCTGCAGGTCTGGAAGGCCGGCACCGTGATGTTCATCAAGCGCTCGCTCGCCTCCGGCTATGCCGGCATCGACAATCCTCTGTTCTATCGCGACAACACCATGATGCTGCTCGGCGACGCCAAGAAGGTCACCGAGAACATCGTCAAGGCGATGTAACGCGAGAGAGGCGAGGCGGACCGTGGCCCTGAACAAGGAGTGGCACCGGTCCAATCGCATGCCGCCCAAAGCGACACGGGCGCAGCGCATCGTTTGGCACGCGGCCAATGCCGCCGCGTGTGGCTGCCGCGAGATCCCCGAGAGCATCCGCGCCGACGTCGTCAAGCTGCGCAAGAGCCGCCGCAAGGCGTGAGGCGGCATTGGGTATGACCATCTTGAAATGGGCCGCCATCGTGCTTGCGGCGGGCTATCTCGCCGGTCTCGTCGTGCTCTACCTCAAGCAAACCGAGATGCTGTTTCCGATTCCGCCGGTCGGGCGGACCGCGCCGGACGCCGCAGGTCTTCCGCAGGCTGAAGAGCATGTCCTGACCACCTCGGACGGCGAGAAGGTCATCGCCTGGCATGTGCCGGCAAAGCCCGGCCGTCCCGTGATCCTGTTCTTCCACGGCAATGGCGATTTTCTTGCGGGCCGCGTCGACCGCTTCAAGGCCATCACGGCTGATGGCACCGGCCTCGTCGCGCTGTCCTATCGCGGCTATGCCGGCGCGAGCGGGACACCGAGCGAAGCCGGGTTGCTGCGGGACGCCGCGGCCGCTTACGCCTTCACGACGGCGCGCTATCCGGCGAACCGTATCGTCGTGTGGGGCTTTTCGCTCGGGACCGGCGTCGCGGTCGCACTCGCCTCCGAGCAGCCGGTTGCAAAGCTGATCCTGGAGGCGCCCTACACCTCGACCGTGGACGTCGCGGGATCGATGCTCCGGATCGTCCCGGTACGCCTGCTGATGCGCGATCAGTTCCGGTCCGACGAGCGGATATCGCGCGTCACGGTGCCGCTTCTCGTCATGCACGGGACGAACGACCTTGCCATTTCGATCGTGTTCGGGGAGCGTCTGTTCGCGCTCGCTCGCGAGCCGAAGCAGTTCGTGAGGATGGAAGGTGGGGGGCACGAAAATCTCGATCAGTTCGGGGCGATCGAAACGGCGAAGCGCTTCATCGCGCCGTGAGCCGCTCGTGGCGGGCGTGCTCGCCGCGCTGCTCCTGATGCTGCTGACGCGGGATGCGCGTGCGGCCGGGCTCGACGGCGCGGCGATGCGCTGGCCTTATGCGCTGCCGTTCGCTGGCCTGTTGCTGTCGATCGCGCTCGGCCCGCTGCTCGTCCCAAAATTCTGGCATCACCATTATGGCAAGATCGCAGCGGCGTGGGCGGCGCTGGCGCTCGCTTCCATCGCCTGGTTCGCCGGCGGGATGGCGATGCTCGCAGCCTTCGTGCACGCGATGCTCGGGGAATATTTTAGCTTCATCGTGCTGCTGTTCTCGCTGTATGTCGTGGCTGGCGGCATCCTGATCAGCGGGGACATCAAGGCCTCGCCGTGGACCAATACGGCCATCCTGGCATTGGGCACGTCGATGGCCAGTGTGGTCGGCACCACCGGCGCCGCGATGATCCTGATCCGCCCGTTGATCCGCGCCAATCTGGCGCGTCGCCACAACGCCCATGTCGTAATCTTCTTCATCATCCTCGTCGCCAATGTCGGCGGCGCGCTGAGCCCGCTCGGCGACCCGCCGCTGTTCGTCGGCTTCCTCCACGGCGTCGACTTTTTCTGGACCACGCTCAACATCTGGAAGCAGACTGCGATCGTCGCAGGCCTGCTGCTCGCGATCTTCCTGGTCGTCGACCTCTATCGCTTTCGCGACGAGCCCGCCGTCAAGGGGCAGGGCGAACGCGCTGAGCCGCTCCGGATCCGCGGGCTCGTCAATCTGGGGCTGATCGCGGCGATCGTCGCGAGCCTGTTGCTGTCGGCGATGTGGGAGCCTGGCATCGTCTTCGATATTCTCGGCACGAAGATCGAGCTGCAGAGCCTGGTCCGCAACGCCGTGCTGCTCGTGCTGGCGGGGCTGTCGGTCTGGCTGACGCCGGAGGAGCATCGACAGGCCAATGGCTTCACCTGGGAGCCGATCCGCGAAGTCGCAAAGCTCTTTGCGGGCATCTTCGTCGCCATCATTCCCGTCATTGCGATGCTCGATGCCGGCAACCACGGCGCGTTCGCCTGGTTGTTGTCGGCGGTGACGGCTCAGGACGGAACGCCGCACGACGTTGCGTATTTCTGGTTCACCGGCCTGATGTCGGCGTTTCTCGACAATGCGCCGACCTATCTGCTGTTCTTCGAGCTTGCCGGCGGCGACCCTCAGGTCCTGATGGGCGGGCTCGCGGGCACGCTCGCCTCGATCTCGATGGGCGCGGTCTATATGGGCGCGCTGACCTATATCGGGAACGCGCCGAACTTCATGGTGAGCAGCATCGCAATCGAGAGCGGCATCGCGATGCCGACATTTTTCGGCTATTTCCTGCGGGCGGGAGCCGTGCTGATCCCGCTGTTCCTGCTTCTGACCGTCCTTCCGCTCGCGCCGATCCTGCACTGGCATTGAATCTGCCGCGCGATTTGCTACTGCTCACCCGGGTGCGGCGAATTGCGCCGTGCCTGAGCAGGGAAAAGCGGTGGGATGAGCGCGCACAATCCGATGCCCCGGTCGTCCTGGATCTTCCCCGCTTTGGCCGTGCTGCTGTTCCTGATCGTCACCGCGGCGGGCTATGGCTTCACCGTGTCGCCGGGCGGCTTCGTGTTCGCCGTGGTCCTGCTGGTGATCCTGTTCGGCACGGTGTTTGCCGCCGTGCATCACTCCGAAGTGATCGCGGAGCGGATCGGCGAGCCCTACGGCACGCTGCTCTTGACGCTCGCGGTCACCATCATTGAGGTCGCGCTGATCACCACGATCATGCTCGGCGACAAGCCTGCGCCGGAGCTCGCCCGCGACACCGTGTTCGCGGTGGTGATGATCGTCTGCAACGGTCTCGTCGGCCTCTGCGTCCTGATCGGCGGCCTGCGCTACCGCGAGCAGGGCTTTCAGGTCTCCGGCGCCAACGTCTATCTCAGCGTCATGTTCGTGCTGGCGACCATGACGCTGATCATGCCGAACTACACGCTGACGGCGCCGGGGCCTGTCTTCTCGGCGCTCCAGCTCGGCTTCGTCGACCTCGTCACGATCGTGCTCTACGGCGTGTTCCTCTACACGCAGACGGTCCTGCACAAGGATTACTTCGTTCACGAGCGGGCCGACGGCGAGGGCGGGGCGGCGCATCTGTCGGGCAAGATGCTGGGCCTCAGCGTCGTATTGTTGCTGATCTCGCTGCTGGCGGTGGTGCTGCTCGCCAAGAAATTCTCGCTGGTGGTCGATGCGGTCGCGGCCATGATCGGCGCGCCGCCGGCGTTTGCCGGACTCGTGGTCGCGCTCCTGATCCTGATGCCTGAGGGCGTCTCCGCCATCGCTGCCGCCCGCAAGAACGACCTGCAGAAGAGCATCAACCTGGCGCTGGGTTCCTCGCTCGCCACCATCGGCCTGACCATCCCGGCGGTCGGCATCGCCACCTACCTGCTCGACCAGCCGCTGGTGCTGGGCCTCAACCCCCAGAACACCGCCCTGCTGTTCCTGACCTTCCTGCTGAGCATGCTGACCTTCGGCACCGGCCGGACCAATGTCCTGTTCGGGCTGGTCCATCTGGTGGTATTTGCGGTCTACGTGTTCATGGTTTTCGTGCCGTAGGGGATGAGAGATGCTGCCAGCGAAGTCCGAGGTCCAGATCGACAACGCCGAGGTTCGGGTCACGGAGTGGCGGCTGGCGCCGGGCAGCGCCACCGGCCACCACACCCACGGGATGGACTATGTGATCGTTCCCATGGTCGCCGCCGAGATGACCATCGTGGCGCCCGACGGCACCCGTTCCAAGGCCCAGCTCTCGGCGGGAAAGTCCTACTTCCGCAAAGCGGGCGTGGAACATGACGTACTTAACGAAACCTCAACCGAGATCGTATTCCTTGAGGTAGAGCTAAAGCCCTGAACCGTAGCCAATTGCCATCGATCCGTCGCAGTTGATCCCTCACTATGCCTCAAAGTTCCCGCATCAGATCGCGCGGGAGTGGTGGCCGGAATGCTGAAATATCTGACTAAAATTTCGATGGATATCTTCCCCTCGGTGCTCGCCACGATCATCGGGGCGTACATCGTGAATCACTACATCAACGCCAAGCCCGCGCCCGAGACTCCTGCCGCCATCGCGTCGCCCGCCCAGCCGGGCAAGGACGGCAAGCCGGCCGAGACCGCCAACCTCCCGGCGCCCGG
Source organism: Pseudomonadota bacterium (assembly GCA_023390955.1). Lineage (GTDB taxonomy): Bacteria > Pseudomonadota > Alphaproteobacteria > Rhizobiales > Xanthobacteraceae > Bradyrhizobium. The sequence continues at coordinate 21,104 of JAEWBW010000233.1, read as the reverse complement.
CGTCAAGGCCAAGGGCATCTCCGAGAAGCACGTCGCCGAGAAGACGCCTGTGGAGAAGACCGAGAAGGCTTCGGCCGAGAAGGCCCAGGCTGAGAAAGCCGCTGACAAGCCCGCTGAGCAGCCGGCCGAGGCGAAGGCCGCCGAGACGTCTGCCGAGCCCGCCGCGTCGCGCGGCCGACCCTCCAAGGACAAGACGCTGGCCAAGGCGACGCCCGCTCCCGCCGTCTCCGCACCCGCCGTTGCCGCTCCCGCGGCCGAGGCCAATCCGGTCGCGCCGACCCAGGATGCCAATGATCTCGCGCGCGCCGCGATCGAGCGCCTGCGCAAATCGCCTGAATACAAGTCGCCCGAGAAGCCCCGGGAAGCCGCGCCGCAGGAAGCCGCCCACGCGGCCGAGCCGCCGCGGGTGCAGGACGCCTCGCGCCTTGCAACCTCGACGCCCGAGGCGCTGCGGCCCTTGCCGCCGCCGATCACGGTGTCGACGCCCGGTCCCGAGATCTACGGCGCGAACCCGCCCTACACGGCTTCGGTCAGCCCCAATGATGCGAACCGGCTGACGCCGCCGGCCGACATTCCGGTTCCGATCGTGGTCGCCCCGCCGCTCGACCTGCGCGCCGACGCGTCAGGCATGGCGCCGCGCAAGACCAACGTCGCCGACGAGATGCTGTCGAACGTCAAGTCGATGTTCCACTCGGTCCTGCCGAAGAGCGTCACGCCGGACTGACCGGCTCCCATCCAGACGATGTGCTAGCCACCGACGCGGGCGAGCCCGCTGCGCGCGGCATCGTCGCGCGGGCGTAAAGCGACCGCCTTGGTGTAGGACGCCGCAGCCTTGGTCTTGTCGCCGAGGCGCTCATAGGCCTGTCCCCGCATCATCCAGGCCTGCGCATTGTTCGGATCGGCTTCCGCCGCCTCGTCGAGGTCGGCGGCTGCTTCCTTGACCTTGCCGGTCGCAAGATAGCTGACGGCGCGGCCGAGCAACGGCTCCGGCTTCTGCGGATTGAGCCCGCTGGCGGCGCTGAAGTCGGCGATCGCGAAGGCGTGCTCGTTGGCGGCTTGATAGATCAGGGCGCGGCCATAGAGCGCCTGCGCGTTGTAGGGATCGAGCGCGATCGCGCGATTGAACTCGTCCATCGCGTCAGCGGACTGCCCCGACTTCGCCAGCGTCTGCCCGCGCGCGGAGCGGCTCTGGGCCTCGCTGACATTGGCGGCGCTGACGGCGCTATCGGCGGCAGGCGCTACGGCCTTTGCCGCTTCCTGGGGCTTCTCTTTCTCGGGCAGCAGCGATCCCAGGTCGAACGAGCAACCACAGAGCGCTGTGGCCGCGATCAGCGCGAGGCCGCAGCAAATGCCGTGGCGCGACCATGACGGGCTGTGCTCGGAGAGAGGGAAGACCATCTACGGGTTCGCTCGCGCTGGTGCCGCATGGTGCCCGTCCCGGAGAAGGCACCGCTCCAAAACAATAACGCGGGCACAGGGCCCGCGTCATCGAAAACTCCAGTCTTGGTCAATGCGAGAGATCAGCGCGGTCCGCGCGGACCAGCACCTGCACCCGGGCCACGACCGCCACGATCACCGCCGGGGCCGGCGCCGAACACCGGCTTCGGCTTCATCGGCAGCAGGCCTTCGCGCTGCAGCTTCTTGCGGGCGAGCTTGCGCGCACGGCGGACGGCCTCAGCCTTCTCGCGCGCCTTCTTCTCGGAGGGCTTCTCGTAATGACCGCGGAGCTTCATCTCGCGGAAAATGCCTTCGCGCTGCATCTTCTTCTTCAGCGCCTTGAGGGCTTGGTCGACATTGTTATCGCGAACGAGAACCTGCACGCGGCATCCTCTTCAGTGGATCGGATTTGAATTCTGGTAAGTCCAAGGGGATGGCGAAAAGCGCAAGCCCTTAACCTTGAGGGCGCGGATGTATCAGACAAAACCTGACCTGTCCACCTGCCACCGGGGATTTCGGGCCAAGTTCAGCCATTAAATGCGGCGAAAATGCCCCCGTAAGGCCCCGATTTGGGAGATTTGGCGCAACCGGCGGGGCCTGCCCGGAACTTGTTCCGGAATTTCTGGAAATCAGGGGAGAAACGCGACATGGACGCGAAAAAATACGCTGCCGAGGCTATCGGCACCTTCTGGCTCACATTTGCAGGCTGCGGCAGTGCCGTGATCGCAGCCGCCTTTCCGCAGGTCGGGATCGGCCTGATGGGCGTGTCCCTGGCCTTCGGGCTCAGCGTCGTCACCATGGCCTATGCGATCGGCCATATCTCGGGCTGCCATCTCAACCCCGCCGTCACTGTCGGCCTCGCCGCCGGCGGCAGGTTTCCGACGGGCCAGATCCTGCCTTACGTGATCGCGCAGGTTGCCGGCGCCATCGTTGCCGCCGCGCTGCTCTATGTGATCGCGAGCGGCGCGCCCGGCTTTGATGTGGCCAAGGGTTTTGCCTCGAACGGCTACGACACCCACTCGCCGGGCGGGTACAGCATGGTCGCGTGCTTCATCACCGAGGTCGTGATGACCATGATGTTCCTGTTCATCATCATGGGCTCCACCCACGGTCGCGCGCCTGCGGGCTTTGCGCCGCTGGCGATCGGTCTTGCGCTGGTGATGATCCATCTCGTCAGCATTCCCGTCACCAACACATCGGTGAATCCGGCGCGCAGCACGGGACCGGCGCTGTTCGTCGGCGGCTGGGCGCTGGGGCAGCTCTGGCTGTTCTGGGTTGCGCCGTTGATCGGCGGCGCGCTGGGCGGCGTGGTCTATCGCTGGCTGAGCGAGGAGCCTGCGGGCGTCGTCGCGGGCGCAAAGACCGCCTGAGCGATGTGCGGGATCGCGGCCACTGGCTGCGGTCCCGTACTTACTTGTTTTTGGTCGGCCTGACTTCGGTGACGTGACCCATCTTGCGGCCCGGACGCGGCGCGCCCTTGCCGTAGAGATGGACGGTGGCGCCGGGGACGGTCAGCCATTGCTGGAAGTCGTTGATCTCGTCGCCGATCAGATTGGTCATGGTGACGACCTCGCCGTGTCGCACCGGCTTGCCGAGCGGCCAGCCGGCGATGGCGCGGATGTGCTGTTCGAACTGCGAGACCGACGCGCCGTCGAGCGTCCAGTGCCCGGAATTGTGCACGCGCGGAGCGATCTCGTTGACCAGCACCTTCGGGCCGGTGCCGTTGGCGAGCACGAACATCTCCACCGCCAGCACGCCGACGTAATCGAGCGCATCGGCGATCTTGCCGGCGATGCGGCGGGCCTCGTCGGCAAGCGCATCAGGAATAGGCGCGGGCGCGCGCGAGATCTTCAGGATGTGGTCGCGGTGCTCGTTCTCGGTGACGTCGAAGCATTCGACCTGGCCGGTGGCCGAGCGCGCCGCGATCACGGAGATCTCGCGCTCGAACGGCACGAAAGCCTCGAGGATCGCGGCCTTGGTCTCGAGGCTGGTCCACACCTTCGCGATGTCGTCGCCTTCGCGGATGATGGCCTGGCCCTTGCCGTCATAGCCGAAGCGGCGGGTCTTCAGCACGGCCGGAAGTCCGATGCGCTCGATCGCCGTGCGCAGCGATGCAACGGAAGTGACGTCCGCATAGGCGGCCGTGCCGATGCCGAGCTTGGTGACGAAGTCCTTCTCCGCGAGCCGGTCCTGCGTCGTCTCCAGGATCGCGCGCTTGGGCAGCACCGGACGCTTTGCGTCCAGCACCAACGCAGCCGCCGCCGGCACGTTCTCGAATTCGTAGGTGATGACGTTGACGTCGTTGGCGAACAGCTCCAGCGCCTCGACATCGGCGTATTCGGCGCAGGTCGCATTCAGCACGACGTCGAACGCCGGCGAATCCGGATCGGGCGAAAACACCTGGCAGCGCAGGCCGAGCCGGGCCGCCGCAAGCGCCAGCATCCGGCCCAGCTGTCCGCCGCCGAGAATTCCGATGGTGTCGCCCGGCTTCAGCTTCACCGCATTCGACTGAGTCACGCCTTGTCCTCCGGGCGCTCGGCGACCGCGTCGGTCTGCGCCTTGCGCCAGGCTGCCAGCCGGGCAGAGAGCGCCGGATCGTTCAGCGCCAGCACGGCGGCCGCCAGCAGCGCGGCGTTGATCGCGCCGGCCTTGCCGATCGCGAGCGTGCCGACGGGGATGCCTGCGGGCATCTGCACGATCGAGTGGAGCGAGTCGACGCCGGACAGGGTCTTGGATTCCACGGGAACGCCGAACACGGGCAGCTCCGTCAGCGCCGCCGCCATGCCGGGCAAATGCGCCGCGCCACCGGCGCCCGCAATGATGATCTTGAAGCCGGCCGCCTTGGCGCCCTTGGCGAACGCGAACAGGCGGTCCGGGGTGCGATGGGCCGAGACAATGCGGGTGTCGGCGGCGACGCCGAGCGCGGCAAGCGTGTCGGCGGCATGCCGCATCGTTTCCCAGTCGGACTGGCTGCCCATGATGATGGCGATCGGCGCGGTCATGACGTCAATTGTGCTCAGGAATCCAGAAACATAGGCCAGATTATAGGTTCCGGCCGGGCTCTAACAAGGCGTGGCAAGGAGAAGGGAATGCACTATCCTGTCTTGGTGAATCCCCGCAAGCCTTCATTGAGCAGGAGCCCATGAAGAAACCCAAAAGGGCGGCCGCTCCGAAGGCCAGAAAAGGCCGGAAAACCCGCACAGGCCGGGCCAAAGCTGCGACAAAGGCTTCGCCCAAGGCGCCTCAGAAGCGTGCAGCCAAGGGCGTGACCAAGGCCGCGACCAAGCGTGTGGCAAAGCGCGCAGGCCCATCGAAGCGGCCCGGCGCTGCGGCCGACGGCGACGTCAAGGCGACCATTCGTGGACTGCGGACAAAGCTCACCCAGGCCTTGCGGCGGATCGAGGATCTCGAGGCGGCCGCCGATACCGACTTCCTGCTCGACATCCCGAACCGGCGCGGCTTCGAGCGCGAGCTCCAGCGCGCCATCGCCTACATGAAGCGCTATCGCGCCAGCGGCGCGCTGATCGTGCTCGATGTCGATCGCCTCAAGCCGATCAACGATTCCTTCGGCCATGCCGCCGGCGACGAGGTGTTGAAGGCGATCGCGAGTACGCTGAAGCGGCAGGTGCGCTCGTCAGACGTGGTCGGCCGCCTCGGCGGCGATGAGTTTGCGCTGTTGCTGTGGAATCTCAGCGAGACCGATGCCAAGTCGAAGGCGGCGATCTTCGAGCAGGCGGTCGACGATCTGTCGTTCGTGTTTCGCGGCCAGCAGGTCAATGCCGGCGCCTCCGCCGGCGTCGCCTTGCTCGGCCAGCACACCGACGCTGGCCGTGCGCTGGAAGAGGCCGATGCCGCGATGTATGTGCGCAAGGCCCGCCGCCGCCACGAGCCGCGCATCAGGCTCGTCAGCAACTAGGGCGTTTCGCGCACCAAAGAACTACAGCGCGCTGAGATCTTCCGGCACGCTGCCGAACTTGCGCAGCAGCTTGGCATCGCCGAATTCGCCGGTGAGGGGATCGCCGCTGCGGCTGAACGCGACCGCGCCGGTATGGCCGGCGCCGTGCGACATGATCTCGGCGCGTCGAAGCGCGGCCGACGAGGTCTGGCATTCCTCGGCTGCCCCTGCGATCGGCGATCCGTCGTCGTCGATGAGGAAGGGCAATGCGACGTAGTAGGTGACATCCGGCATGTTCGGCTCCGAATATTTACGCGGCGCTGGATTTGCTTCGCACCCGGCTGCGCGATGCATCCGGAATGCAGCCCGCGGAAATCGCCGCCTGCAATTCCTCGAGCTCCGCTTCCAGGTACTCGTTCGCCATGATCAGCGCCTTGATGGTGCTGCGCAGGTTGCCGTCGCACATCGCGATCGCCTGGTCGCAGGCCTGCTCGTAATGGCTGTTGTCGAAAGCTGCGGACATTTGAGCTGCGGATTTGGACGCTGCGGACATGGCATTTCCCCGGACACGGTTGAGGTCTAAATGTTCCTCTTTTGTTCTTTTTGAGTCAAGTGGAATCCAGCGACGGGCGTTCAGCTGTCCCGCGGCAAAATGCCGATCAGGCTCAGGCGATGATGTCGGGTGTAATCTGGTCTTCGATGAAGGCGATACGGTCGCGCAACAACAGCTTGCGCTTCTTCAGCCGCTGCAGCCGCAACAGGTCGGGGGCGGGCGACTGATGCAGTGCATCGATCGCCGCATCGAGATCTCGGTGTTCCTGTTGCAACCGGGCGAGCTCGGCTTCGAGCTCGCGCTCGTCTTCATTGGTCATGTCTGTGGTGGCCGAAAACCAGATGGTTGCGAAAGGCTGTGGATGCCCGGTGGAAATTATCGTCCTTGCGTGGCGTGACCGCAAGCGATCCGCATCTCCCATTACCGCCCACCAGCAAGAAATTTCAGCGGCGCGTACGCGTGCTGTGCGAGTGCGTTGATATCACGAATATTTCAGAACGGGTTCCGTACTCACGGTTCGTTACATATGAATTTTCAAAAATGACGGTGCGACGACGGATACATATCGACAGAACGAATCGGTGATGTACACTTCCTCGTCCGGATCGAATCCTAAGGTTACCCCTACCAAGGAGGTTTCGAATGACAATTCAGGCACATCTGGTTGAATTGGAACGGAAGCACAAAGTTCTCGAAAACGAATTGCACGAAGCGTTAGTGCACCTTTCAACAGACGACCTGCAAATTGTTGAGTTGAAGCGCCGGAAGTTGATGGTCAAGGACCAAATCGAGCGGTTGAAGCACAGCTCGGACACGCTCCACTAGTAACCCCCCGTACAGCGTTAGTTTGAACTGAACCCTTTGATCGCAGGGATGCGGGCAGTTGCGCCCGTCCCTGCGTGGGGTCAGCGATCGTGCGATCAAATCTCGCGCGACGTGCGTTGTTATTTGCTCAGATGCCTGCGAGCTCGGCGACGTGATCGGCGATTGCGAGCGATGACGTCAGGCCTGGCGACTCGATCCCGAACAGATTGATCAGACCTTCGACGCCGTGGTCGCTCGGGCCCTGCATCAAAAAATCCTGCGTGGCGACGGCGGGCGGCACGATCTTCGGACGGATGCCGGAATAGCTCGGCATCAGCGCGCCGTCAGGCAGCGTCGGCCAGTATTTGCGGATCGCCGGATAGAAGCGTTCCGCGCGTGCGGGATCGACTTCGTAATTGATCGTCTCGATCCACTCGACGTCGGGGCCGAACCGCGCCTGTCCCGCCATGTCGAGCGTCAGATGCACGCCTAACCCGCCTGGCTCGGGCACCGGATAGATCAGGTGCGAGAACGGCGCCTTGGCATTGCAGCTGAAGTAATTGCCCTTGGCGAGATAGGCCGGTGGAATCCGGTCGATCGGCATGCCGTCGATGTTGCGCGCCACGCTCGTTGCCGACAAGCCGGCCGCATTGACGAGCAGGCTGCATTGCAGCGTCATCGGCGCCTCGCCGCCGGCGTCGATCTCGATGATGCCGCCGGACGCCTTGGCGCGGATCAGCGGGGTGTGAAACGCGAAGGCCGCGCCCGCATCCTCGGCTTCGCCGCGGAGTGAGAGCATGTAGGCATGGCTGTCGATGATGCCGGTCGACGGCGACAGCAGCGCGGCGTCGCAGGCGAGGGCCGGCTCGAGCGCGCGGGCGGCGTCGCCCGCAAGCAGCTGCATGTCGAGGACGCCGTTGGCCTCGGCATGTGCCCTGATCGATTGCAGCTTCTCGGTCTCTTTCGGATTGGTCGCGACGATCAGCTTGCCGCAGTTCTTGTGGGGGATGCCGCGGTCGGCGCAGTAGCGGTAGAGCTTGTGCTTGCCGTCGACGCACATGCGCGCCATCCAGCTCCCGGCCCGGTAATAGATCCCTGCATGGATCACTTCGCTGTTGCGGGAGGTGGTGATGGTGCCGATCGCCTCGGCCGCCTCCAGCACGATGACCTCGCGCCCGGACTGGGCGAGCTTCCTGGCCACCGCGAGCCCGACGACGCCGGCTCCGATGACGACGCAATCGACCCTATCCATGGCGGGTCAGGCAGTCTTGAGGCCGCATCGGGGTGAATTCGCCGGGAAAACGGGGCCTGAGGGGGCTCTCCGTTAAGGATGCATTCAACATGTCAGGGCAATTGCCGTATTTGGCGTCACATTTTTCTGTCGTCCTGACAGGCGTTTACCCGATCCCAACCCGTCAGGCCAGACAATCCGGAGTTGAAATCGCGGGTGGCGGATGGCTGAGAAGAACTGGCACGCGAGCGGATTGGGTGTGGTTTCCGTGCAGGGCATGTTGTGCCTTGTCTGCACGGCCGCGCCCGCGCGCGCCTTTGCTTTGTCCGACGATTTCGCCCCGCAAGGCTATGTCGGCCGGCTCGATCCCAATGTGATCTGGGAAGCCCTGATCGGCGGCATCGCGGTCTGCTCGCTGCTGGTCGCGATCGCGCTGTGGATCCACTCCGCGCTGCGCAAGGCGCGTCGGACCCAGCTGCGCCGCAACGCCTTCGTCTCCTCCGCCCTGAACAACCTCAACCAGGGCGTGGTGATGACCGACAATCAGAGCCGGGTCATCTTCTGCAACGACCGCTATCTCGAGATTTACGGACTGTCGCGCTCCGATCTGTGGCGGGACATGACCGGCATCGACATTCTGAAGCTGCGCCGCGACCGTGGCGTGCTCGGGGTGACCGACGACGAATTCTACGACAAGGCGGCCAGCGCCAACGGCCTGATCACCGAGTTGCCGGACGGCCGCGCCATTCTGGTGAAATATTTCGTGCTGCCGAACGGCGGCTCTGTCGCGACCCATCTGGACGTCAGCGAGCAGCGCAAGCTGTCGCGGCAGCTGGCCTCGACGAAGCAGTTCCTGGAATCGGTGCTCGACAACGTCCCGGTCTGCGTCGCCGCCAAGAACATCGATGACGGCCGCTACATCTTCGCGAACCGCGCCTTCGAACGCTTCTCGCGTTTTTCGCGCGACCGCATCATCGGCAAGCGCGCCGACGAGATCTTCCGTCCTTCCACGGCGGCCAGCATCGAAGCGGCCGACCGGGCGGCGCTCGGCGCCAATGACGGCCAGTTCCGCAACGAGTTCAAGGTCGAACGCGGGGCGGAAAACCGCGTGCTGTCCTCGGTCCGCGTCATCGCCCGCAACGAGCAGAACCAGCCGGAATTCCTGATCGCGCTGTTCGAGGACATCACGGACCGGCGCTCGCTCTCGCAGGAGCTGGAGAGCACCAAGAAATTCCTCGAAACGATCGTCGACAACATCCCGGTGTCGCTGATCGTGGAGCAGGTCAAGGACGGCCGTTACCTGCTCGCCAATCGCAGCGCGGAAACCATCCTCAACCGCAGGCGCGAGGAGGCCACGGGCCTCACCTCCGCCGACATCTTCAATGCCAAGGAAGCCAAGCTGATCATCGCGCGCGACGAGGCGGCGATCAAGAAGCGCGGGATGATCACCGAGGAGCATCCGATCTCGACCAAGGACGACCTCCGGCTGTTCCTGACGCGGCGGGCGACCGTGCTCGACGACAATGGCGAGCCGCAATATCTGATCAAGACCCATGAAGACGTCACCGACCGGCGGCAGACCGAGTCGCGCATGGCGCACATGGCCTATCATGACGGCCTGACCGACCTGCCGAACCGCGCCGCCTTCCTGCAGGCGCTGACGCAGATGATCGAGGCCTGCGAAGGCACCAACGAGGAATTCGCCGTCCTCTGCGTCGACCTCGACGGGCTGAAGGAAGTCAACGACGTCTTCGGCCATGCGCTCGGCGACAAGCTGCTGATCGAGATCGCCCACCGGCTTCAGGACGCCGCGCGCGGCGGCGTGGTGGCGCGCCTGTCCGGCGACGAGTTCGGCCTGATCATCGACGGCAAGCAGCCGGATGCGGGTCTCGCGCTGGCGCAGAAGCTCGGCGAAGCCGTTGCCCAGGAATTCCACATCGAAGGCCGCGCGGTTCGCGCCGGCCTCACCACCGGCATGTCGATCTTCCCGCATAACGGCGCGGACGGTGCCTCGCTGCTCGCCAATGCGGGTGCGGCCCTGTTCCGGGCCAAGCAGAAGTCGCGCGGCACTGTCAGCCAGTACGAGCCGGAGATGGACCAGCAGATCCGCGACCGTCGCGTGCTGCACCAGGACCTGTCGAAGGCGATCAAGAACGGCGAGCTGTCGCTGGCGTTCCAGCCGCAGGGCATCGCCGGTCCGACCGTCGCCGAAAGCGAGCTGATCGGCTTCGAGGCGCTGGCGCGCTGGCACCATCCGGTGCGCGGCGCGGTTTCGCCGGCCGAGTTCATTCCGATCGCCGAGGAGAGCGGCCTGATCGTCGAGATGGGCGAATGGATCTTGCGCCAGGTCTGCCGCGAGGCGGCGTCTTGGTCGAAGCCGCTGCAGGTCGCGGTCAATCTGTCGCCGGCGCAGTTCATGCACGGCGACGTCGTCGGCCTCGTCCATTCCATCCTGCTGGAGACCGGGCTCGCGCCCGGCCGGCTGGAGCTTGAAATCACCGAGGGCGTGCTGATCGAGGATTTCGATCGCGGTCTGGCGCTGCTGCGGCGGCTGAAGGCGCTCGGCGTGCGCATCTCCATGGACGATTTCGGCAGCGGCTACTCGTCGCTGAGCTATCTCCAGGCGTTCCCGTTCGACAAGATCAAGATCGACCGCGCCTTCGTCATCAATCTCGGCCGCAATCCGCAATCGGCCGCGATCGTTCGCGCCGTGATCGGTCTCGGCCATGGCCTCGGCATGTCGATCATCGCCGAAGGCGTCGAAACCATCGAGCAGCTCGCGTTCCTCGCCAACGAGGGCTGCGACGGCGTGCAGGGCTATCTGCTCGGCAAGCCGCTGCCGATCGGCCAATATGCCGGCCTCATCAGCGCCGAACCGCTGGAGCTCGTGCTCAAGACCGGCTAGGGCGCTCGCGCCTGCCTGTGTCCCGCCCTTGTCGTCTCATCGAACCGGTTGAGCCGGCGGCGATCCGCCGCTAGCGTGCGGCTGTGGTGGGGCCGACGGGGAACATGACCGACGAATTGCAGACGAGTGCCGCGGACGTGGCCAAACCCGACGTGGCTCCGGCTGTGGGCGAGCCGTTGCTGCGCATCGATGGCGTGGTGAAGAGCTTTGGCAATTTTCGCGCGGTCGACGGTGTGTCGCTCGACATCCGGAGCGGGGAGTTCTTTGCGCTGTTGGGGCCGAGCGGCTGCGGCAAGACCACGCTGCTGCGCATGCTCGCCGGTTTCGAGGCGCCGGACGAAGGAAAAATCCTGCTCGGCGGTCAGGACATCGCGCAGGCGCTGCCGCATGAGCGCCCGATCAACATGATGTTCCAGAACTATGCGCTGTTCCCGCATCTGTCGGTGCGCGACAACATTGCTTTCGGTTTGAAGCGCGCCGGCATGGCGCGCGCCGATATCGCCACGCGCGTGGCCGAAATGGTCGCGCTGGTGAAGCTCGAAGGCCTGGAGAAACGCAAGCCCGACCAGCTCTCCGGCGGCCAGCGGCAGCGCGTGGCGCTGGCCCGCGCGCTCGCGCGCCGGCCAAAGCTGCTGCTGCTCGATGAGCCGCTCGCCGCGCTCGACAAGAAGCTGCGCGAGAGCACGCAAGCCGAGCTGATGGAGCTGCAGCGCCGGCTCGGCATGACCTTCATCATCGTCACCCACGACCAGGAAGAGGCGATGACGATGGCTGATCGAATCGGCGTGATGAATGCCGGCAGGCTGGTTCAGGTTGCAGCTCCGCGCGAGCTCTATGAGGGGCCGCGCTCGCGCTGGATCGCGGAGTTCGTCGGCGACGTCAATCTGTTCGACGGCGAGCTGCAATTGCGCGATGGCCATCGCCTCGTCATCAAGACGGCCGATGCCGGCACGCTGGTGGCGCCCGAGCCGCGCGAGCCGACCGACAAGACGTTGCTGTCGGTCGCGATCCGGCCCGAGAAGGTCAAGCTGTCGCGCCGCGGTCCGGTCGGCGAAGTCGGACCTGGATCGGCGCTGAACCGGCTCGATGGCGTCGTGTCCGATGTCTGCTATCTCGGCGGCGCCACGACCTACAAGGTAAAGCTCGATGCCGGCGGCACCATCCAGGCCACCGTCGCCAACACCGCACGGCTTGACGTCGACGCCTATGGCACGGGCCAGCACGTCGTCGCCTGGTTCACCGCCGACGACTGCCTGGTGCTGGACCGATGAGCGCGCGCCGCATCTTCGCACGTCCCGCGCGCTTCGCCGCGATCGCGCCCTACGTCTGGATGGCGCTGTTCTTCCTGGTGCCGTTCGCGTTCGTCCTCAAGATCAGCCTGTCGCAGACCGCGATCGCGCAGCCGCCCTATGAGCCGGTGTTCGACCTCGGCGCGGGATGGGCCGGGCTGCAGGCGGCGCTGTCAGCGCTCTCGATCGACAATTTCAAGCTGCTCGTCTCCGACGACCTCTACATCCACGCCTATCTGCGCAGCCTCACCGTCGCGATCACGGCCACGGCGATCCTGCTCCTGATCGGCTATCCCATCGCCTACGGCATGGCGCGGCTGCCGAAGCGCTGGCAGGCGGTGGCAATGGTGCTGGTGATCGTGCCGTTCTGGACCTCGTTCCTGATCCGCATCTACGCCTGGATCAACATTTTGCAGCATGACGGCCTGCTCAACAAAATCCTGCTGGCGCTGCATGTCGTCAGCGCGCCGGTCGTGTGGCTCTCGACCGACAGCGCGATGTATATCGGCATCGTCTATTCCTACCTGCCATTCATGATCCTGCCGCTCTACGCCACGCTCGCCAAGATGGAGCCGGCGCTGGAGGAAGCCGCCAGCGATCTCGGCGCGCCGCCCTGGCAGGTGTTCTGGCTCGTCACCTTTCCGCTGTCGCTGCCGGGCGTCGGCGCCGGCGTGCTGCTCTGCTTCATCCCGATCGTCGGCGAGTTCGTGATCCCGGACCTTTTGGCCGGCTCCAATGCGCTGATGATCGGCCAGACGCTGTGGCTCGAATTCTTCACCAACAAGGACTGGCCGGTCGCCTCCGCCGCGGCCATCGTTCTGCTGGTCGTGCTGCTGCTGCCGCTTCTGTTCTACGAGCGCCTGCAGCGCCGCCAGCTGGAGCAGCGGTGATGCAGAAGGCATCCCGCCTGTCCCGTTTCAATATCGCCTCACTCGCGCTGGGGCTGGCCTTCCTTTATTTGCCGATCGTCATCCTCGTCATTTTCTCCTTCAACGATTCACGGCTGGTGACCGTCTGGGGCGGCTGGTCGCTGCGCTGGTACCACGAGTTCTTCAACGACCGCGCCATGATGGAAGCGGCCTGGATGAGCCTGCGGGTCGGCGCCACCTCCGCCAGTATCGCCACCGTGCTCGGCGCGCTCGCTGCGGTCGCGCTGTCGCGCGGCGAAAATTTTCGCGGCCGCACGCTGTTCTCGGGCATGCTCTATGCGCCGCTGGTGATGCCGGAGGTGATCACGGGGCTGTCGCTCTTGTTGCTGTTCGTGGCGCTGAACGCCGAGCGCGGCTTCTGGACGGTGACGATCGCGCACACCACGCTGACCATGTGCTTCGTCGCCGTCGTGGTGCAGTCGCGGCTCGGCTCGCTCGACCGCAGCCTCGAGGAAGCCGCAATGGATCTCGGCTGCAACCCCGTTCGCGCCTTCCTGTCGGTCACGCTGCCGCTGATCGCGCCGAGCATCATTGCCGGGTGGATGCTGGCCTTCACGCTGTCGTTGGACGATCTCGTGATCGCAAGCTTCACCACCGGTCCCGGCTCGGCGACGCTGCCGATCCGGATCTATTCCGAGGTGCGGCTGGGCGTAAAACCCGAGATCAACGCCATCTGCACGCTGGTGATCGGCCTGATCGCGGTCGTCATTGTCAGCGCCTCGCTGGCCTCAAAGCTGTCAAGCACGCAGGGCGAAAGCGCCGCGCCGTTATAGAGAGGGGAGCAGGACATGATGTTCGCCTATCAGGTCCTGATCCACACGCCGCTCTATGTCTGGGCGCTGCTCGCGTTCCTGGTCTGGCATGGCGTCAAGTCGATGCAGCCAAACAGGGCGCCGATCTGGCGGGCGCTGATCGTGCCGGTCGTGTTCATCGTCTGGGGAATCTCGCGGATCGGCTTTGGGCCGCAGGGGAGTGCCGCGCCGCTGGTCGCGTGGATCGCGGCCGCGCTGGCCTTGTTGCCGTTCGGCGTGCTGACGCCGCGTCCGTTCGACGTGGATCATGTGACAGGGGAAATCATCCGTCCCGGCAGCGTATTCGCCCTGGTCCGAAACCTCGTCGTGTTCTCTCTGCAGTACACGGTCAGCGTGATTTCTGCCGTCAGCGTCGGCGACCGCGCGATGGCGGCCATCATCGGCCGCGCCATCTCCGGCGCGACCGCAGGCTTTTTCATCGGCTCGACGATCGCGCTCCTGATCGCCTATCGCAGGAAACGCGCAGCTGATGTCAGGACTTGACCGCGCCCGCCGTGAGGCCGCCGACCATGTAGCGCTTGAAGGCGTAATAGATCGCGGCCGGCGGCAGCGCATAGATGAAGCCGGTCGTCATCAGGAGCTCCCACGGCGAGTCGTCGGCGGCGAGGAAGTTGCCGAGCGCCACGGGCAGTGTGAGATTGGTGTCCTTGGACAGCAGCAGGAACGCGTAGAGATATTCGTTCCAGGCCAGCAGCACCGCATAGGTGCCGATCGCGACCAGTGACGGCATCATCAGCGGCACATAGACCAGGCGGAACAGCTGCAGCGTGGTCGCGCCGTCCATGGTGGCGGCCTCGTCGAGCTCGACCGGCAGTTTGTCGGAGGCCTGCTTGAGCACCCAGATCGCGTAAGGGCTGGCGATCGTCACCATGGCCAGGATCAGCGACCAGTGATTGTTGAGCAGGCCGTAATTGCCCATGGTCCGGTACATCGGCACGGCGAGGAACGCGGCCGGGATGAAATAGGTGAACAGCGCCAGATTCATCACCCAGCGGCCGCCCGGCGTTCGCAGCCGGGAGATCGAGAATGCGGCCGCGGTCGCGATGAACAGTGTCAGTGCTCCGGCCGCCAGCGCGATCACGGTCGAATTCCAGAACTGGATCCAGAAATCGCGCAGGAAATAGTGCTCCTGGTAGAACACGATGTGGAAATTGTGCAGCGTCGGATGATCCGGCCACAGCTTGCCCGAGAACGCGTCCTCCTTCGGCGAGATCGCGAACAGGAACATGTGGTAGATCGGAATCATGGTCCAGATGAAGACCGGGATGCCGATCAGCAGCAGCTTGGCTTCCGTGCCAACTTCGCGGAGGGTGGGAAGCTTCATCGCGACAACCGTTTCATCATGAAATACACGAGCGGCAGCACCAGCGGCATCGCGACGACGATGGAGGCCATCGCGAGCGAGAGCTGGTCGAGCCGGAGATAGCGGATGCCGAGCGTCGACAGCACATGCGTCAGGTCGGCCGGACCGCCACCGGTGAGCAGATAGACGCTGTTGAAGTCGCCGAGCGTCCAGATCATCGAGAGCAGCGTGCAGGTGACGTAGAGCGTCTGCATCGACGGCCAGGTGATGAAGCGGAATTTTTGCCACGGGTTGGCGCCGTCGACATCGGACGCCTCGTACAGATCGTGCGGGATCGCGAGCCGGCCGGTCAGCAGGATCAGCGTCCAGAATGGCAGCGACTTCCAGATGTGCACGGCGATCGCCATGGTCAGCGCCACGGCCGGATTGTTCAGCCAGTTCGGGCCGTCATCGCCGGTGAACGAGAAGATCAGATGGTTGATCACGCCCCATTCGGGATTGAGCATGAAGCGCACCGACAGGATGGTCGGGATCGACGGCACCGCCCAGGGCAGGATGAAGATCACCGACAGCCATTTGATCCAGGGGCGCTGCTGCGCGAAGAAGCCGGACAGGAACAGCGCGATCAGCATCTTCACGTTGATGCCGATGACCAGGAAAATCAGCGTGTTGACCGCAGCGCGCGCGAAGATCGGGTCGTTGTACAACTCGACATAGTTCTGCGGAGCGCGCGCAAGGTACAGCCCGTAGCAGACGGGATAGACCACGAAGGCGAGGAAGACGAGCAGATAGGGCGCAAGCAGCAGGATGCCCCAGACCTGCTGCGTCGTCAGCCGCGCCGACAAGGGAGGGGCCGGGATTGTGTCTGAGCCGGAAAGTGTGATCGCCATATCGCCTACCCACCGAAAACAACCGGTCGCGGAGACCCGCGACCGGCGTTAGCTTACACCTATATCAGTCCGGGATCAGCCCGCGACTTGCTTGATGCGGGCGATCAGTTCGTCGACCGCCTTGTCCACTGGCACCTTCTCGCTGACGATGCGGTTCATCGTCTTGGCCCAGACGTTTTCGTTGTTCAGGATGGTGAACTTCCAGTTCTTGGTGAAGTCGAACGCGGCAGTGCCGCCCTTGAACTGGGTGTAGACCGCCTTGCGATGCTTGTCGGCCTGCCAGAACGGGCTCTCCTGGCTTTCCTTGGTCACCGGGAACCAGCGGCCGAGCGCACCCTCGATATACGGGCGGACGTTCTGCTCCTCGAGCAGGAAGGAGATGAACTGCTTCGCCTCGGCCTTGTTCTTGGCCACCTTGAAGACCAGCCCGGTCTTGACGTCGGAGCGGTACTGGATGGTCGAGCCGTCCGGCGCCTTCGGGAAGGACGCGGTGATGATGTCCTCCTCATAGGCCTTCTTGCCGGCCGCGCGCTGTTCGGCCGTCAGCGTCTGGTTGTTCGAGTCCTCGAACCACTTCGCCGCGATCGAGATCGTGAAGTTGTGGGTCATCACGATGGTCTTGTTGTGGAAGGCGACGTTGTTGTCCGGATCCTTCCAGGTCGTCGAGGAGGGCGGCGTGCAGCCCTTGATGTAGGTATCGGTGTAGTCCTTCATCGCCTTGATCAGGTTCTCGCGAACCTTGGGATCGTCGACCAGCAGCTTGCCGTCGTTGTCGACCAGCTTGACGTGATAGGCGTCCATGAAGGTGTAGAACGACTGGAACGCGTCGGTGGATTCCACGCCCATCGGCTGGCCCACGGCGTAGATGCGCTGGCCGGTGGCCTTGCGGATGCCCGGCTGCACCTTGTCGCACCAGAACGTCCAGTAGCCAGCCCAGTCGTTCGGGATGTCGCTCACCTTGAAGCCGGATTTCTCCAGCATGTCGTTCCAGATCTGGACGTGCATGCTCTGCTGCTTGAGCGGGAAGCCGTAATAGGCCTTCTTCTTGGCGACGTCGTCATAGAGGATCGAGGCGTCGAGCGTGTTCTGCACGAACCGACCTTCGATCGGCTTCATGATGTCCGTGAGGTCTTCGAGCTTGCCCTCATAAGCCCACTTGCCCTGGGCCTGCACGTCGTAGCTGTCGGAATAGGCAACGTCGGGCACGGTGCCGGAATCGAGCGCTGCGACCGTCTTCGGAATCATGTCCTGGATCGCGTACTGCGACAATTCGACCTTGATGCCGGTCTTTGCTTCGAACTTCTTGATCGTCTCGAGCAATGCGTCGTCTTCGGAGCGGTAGAAGCCTTTGCCCCACCAGACCGTAATCGTCTTCTGCTGCGCAAATGCGGGTGCAGCGGCTGCGAACAGCCCGGCCGCAGCGACCGCCAGCGATACTGCGCCAATAACCTTGGATTTCACGTTTATCTCCCTAAAGCCGGTGGTGTTTTAACCGGTCGGATAAAACACTAGCGCATGGCCGCGGGCCGATCTAGCGGCTTCTTGTCAGACATAGGTCGAGTGCGATTTGGTTCGCGATCAGTCTTAACGCGCGCATCGATACAGACCGTGCATCAATTCACGGCAATCAATTCGCCAAATCAATTTGCGCAGCTTCGCTCGACGTCATTCCGGGGCGCGACGAAGTCGCGAGCTTTGATGCGCAATTGCGCATCAGAGAATCCATTCATCCACTCGCTGTGCGGCGAAATGGATTCCGGGCTCCTGCGCTCCGCGCAGGCCCGGGAATGACAAGTGGATTGCTAGAGGACCTAGTTGGACTTGGCGCCGTCTTTCGTGCCGTCCTTTGCCTCTGCCGGTGCGGCGTCGGGCGCGGCGGGCTTGGCGCCGGTGAAGCGCTCCAGCACCGAGCGAACGGCTTCGCGCGTCTTGGGGTTGCGCACGGATTCGAGCAGCGGCGCGGAGGCCGGCGAGCGGCGGATCAGGCTTTCCGGATCGGGAAAGATCAGCGGATCGTCCCAAGGGCCTTGCACCACGAAGGGCAGTTCGAAGCCGGACGCGCCGTTCAGGCTCGCGATGCCCTTCATGTCGTATTCGCGCGTCGGCACCGATGCGGTGCCGGTCATCGTGATCTTCGCCGCCGGCCCCTCGATGCGGATGTCTTCGGCGGTCGCGACGCCGTCGGAGAATTTTACCGCGAGCATGAGATTGCTGTAGGGCGTCGAGCCGTTACGGAAATTGCCGCCGCCGGAGAGCGGCCGGCGCTCCAGCCGCTTCAGCAACTGCTCAGCGTTGAAGCCCGAGATCGCACCGTCATGGCCGGTCACCGACGCGGTGCCGTCGAGCGAGGAGATCAGGCCGAACGGGCTCGAGCCTGAGGCGGTCAGTGCGACGTTGATGGTGCCGCGGCCGGACAGCTTGTTGACGCCGAACAATTCCGACGCACACGCCTGCAGGTCGACATCGGTGAACTGGAATTGCGCCTTGATGTCGGCAACCGTGTCGGAGCGCGCGATGCCGAACGAGCCCTTGGCGATGCCGCCATAGACCTGCGCCTCGGCGACCGAGAGCGCCAGCGTGCCGTTGCGCAAATTCGCGCCGATCGCGGTGCGGCCGAATTTCGACTGCCCGACCGTCAGCTTCGCGGCCGACAGGCGCATGTCGAGATCGGTGCTCGAGAGCGCATTGAGATCGAACAGCTGCCTGTTCCAGTCGCGTGCGCCACCGCTCGCGAGCAGGCGAAAGGTCGAGATGTAGGGCGTGAAGTCGAGCGCGTCGGCCGCGAGCGTTGCCTGCAGCGCCTGCCGTCCGTTGTTGGCGTAGGTCATCACGCCTTCGGCGACGTTGCCGTCGAGCTCGACATTGACGTTGGTGAGCGCGATCGATGGGCCCACGACATTGGCGCGCGCCTTCAGCGCGAAACGGCCGAAGCCGCCGCTTCCGGGCTGCGGCTGTCCGGTCCAGCGCAGCGCGTTGCGCAGCGACGGACTGTCGATGGTGAGCGTGCCCTCCATCATCGGGCTGGTGCGATTGGCGACGGTGCCGTCGAAGGCGAGCTTGAGCGGCGCGCTGACGATCCGCGACCTCAGTCCGGAGCGGTCGCCGGACAGAGCGGCGACGAAATCGGAGAAGCTGATCGAGCCGTCGACGCGCTCGCCGCGCCAATCGAACTGCCCGGTGGCGGCAAAGGAGCGCGAGATCGAGGGCCAGGCCAGCGACAGGTCGATGTCCTCGAACTTCTCGGTGGCGCGGGTGGCGACGTCCTCGTAGTTGAGCAGGCCGTCCTGGATCCGGATCTCGGAGAACGAAACCTGGTTGTCGGCGCCGGGCTTCATGGTGCGCGCGATGGTCTGGATGAACGGTGTCCAGTTGCTGTCGCCATTGGCTTCCAGCGCGACGCGGATATGCGGCCGCAGTAGCATCAGGTCGGCGATCTCGAAGCGCTGCAGCAGCAGCGGCAGCAGCCGGAGATTGGCGGTGAGGACCTCGACATGCAGCGCCGGATCGCTGGTTCCGCCGGGACCCTTCAGGGAGACGTCGTGGAACGAGACGGAGCTGGCCGGCAGCACCGAGACGTCGATGGCGCCGGCGACGTTGAGCTCGAGCCCGGTGACGGCGCGGATCTGGGCCTCCACCGCCTTGCGCAGCGCGTCGCGGTTGATCAGCCAGGAGGTCGCGATCAGGGCGATCAGCGCCACGCCCAGCAGTGCCGCAATCGGCGTACCGAGGCGCCTCATTCCTTGGGCCATCGTCAATGGCATGTCCTGATCGGGTTGGTTGTCGGGTGTTCGACGGAACGAGCGGGAAGCCCTGCGCAACCCACGCTCACGTCCTGTCACGTCAAGTGCCGCAACTTGATGGGTTTTCTTGTCGCTTTCAAGGCCGGGGGAGGGGTTATGCCCACGGCTTGAGCAGGCGCCTCGGCAGGTGTCCTGAGCGGTCGTTCTGAGGCCGGCTTTTGGCATCGGCACCGTGGGCGGAGAACCCGGTACCCGCGAGCCCGTATTATTGACGGCTCAAGCGCATTTCGCCTAATACTCCGGCCAACGGGCGAGGCGCCCCAAAATCCAAGGTTTCCCGCATGAATAAGGTCTATCCCGACGCCAAGTCGGCACTCGACGGTGTTCTCAAGGACGGCATGATGATCATGTCCGGCGGTTTCGGCCTCTGCGGCATCGCCGAGGCGCTTTCGGATGCGATCCGGGAGTCCGGGGTGAAGGGCCTGACGGTGGTCTCCAACAACGCCGGCGTCGACGGTATCGGCCTCAGCCGCCTGCTGGAAACCCGCCAGATCAAGAAGATGATCTCGTCCTATGTCGGCGAGAACAAGCTGTTCGCGCAGCAGTTCCTGGCTGGTGAACTGGAACTCGAATTCAATCCGCAGGGCACGCTGGCCGAGCGCATCCGCGCCGGCGGCGCCGGTATCCCGGCCTTCTACACCAAGACCGGTGTCGGCACGCTGATCGCCGAAGGCAAGGAAGTGAAGGAATTCGACGGCCAGAAGTACCTGATGGAGCGCGGCCTGTTCGCCGACCTCGCCATCGTCCACGCCTGGAAGGGCGACACCGCCGGCAACCTCATCTACCGCAAGACCGCACGCAACTTTAACCCGATGATGGCGACCGCCGCGAAGGTGACGGTGGCCGAGGTCGAGCATCTGGTTCCGGCCGGCGAGCTCAATCCCGACCACATCCACACGCCCGGTCTGTTCGTGAAGCGCATCATCGAGGTCGGCACGGCCAAGAAGCGCATCGAATTCCGCAACACTCGCCCGCGGCCCGCCGCCTAAGATCAGGAGAGTCACATGGCTTGGACCCGTGAACAGATGGCCGCGCGCGCCGCTAAGGAATTGCGTGACGGCTTCTACGTCAATCTCGGCATCGGCATTCCGACGCTGGTCTCGAACTTCATCCCGGACGGCATGGACGTCAGCCTGCAGAGCGAGAACGGCATGCTCGGCATGGGCCCGTTCCCCTATGAGGGCGAGGAAGACGCCGACCTCATCAACGCCGGCAAGCAGACCGTCAGCGAGCTGCCCTCGACCTCGTATTTCTCG
>JAEWBW010000218.1 GCA_023390955.1 Pseudomonadota bacterium | reverse complement strand
GCACCCAATCGCGCAAGAGCGCCGAGCCCGTCACTTATCCGCCTCAATTGACGGGGAGAGAGCCGCGCCCAAGGCGGCCAAGGTTCGGCGCTTCGGAGCGGTTCGGGCACTTCCCGTTCAGAAAGGGTTTTCCGCAATGAATTTCCGTTACTTGGCCGCGTCCGTCCGGCCGCGCGGGCGACTTCTCGCCCTGTTGACGGCGACGGCATTGGTCGTTCCGTTCGCCGCCGAGGCCCAGGCTCCGGCTCCGGGCGCGCCCGCGCCCAAGGCGGCTCCGAAAGCCGCTCCCAAGGCTGCCCCCAAGGCTCCAGCGCCGGCCCAGGCGCAGCCGGCCCAGCAGGCTCCCGCCCAGGGCGCTCCGGCGCAGCAGGGTGCGGCTCAGCCCGCCGACCAGCAGATTCAGCTGATCTACGCCCCCTGGACCAAGTTCTGCATCAAGGGCCAGGACGCCAACGCCAAGCAGGTCTGCTTCACGGGCAAGGACGGCCGTATCGAGTCGGGCCAGCCGGTCATCGCCGCCGTCATCATCGAGCCGGAAGGCGAGCCCAAGAAGATTCTGCGCGTGACGCTGCCGCTCGGCATGCAGCTCGTGCACGGCACCCGCATCATCGTGGACAGCAATCCGCCGCTGCAACAGCCCTATGTGATCTGCTTCCAGAACGGCTGCATGTCGGACTACGAGGCGACGCCCGAGCTCATCAACAACATGAAGAAGGGCCAGAATCTCGTTGTGCAGGCGATCAACGCCAACGGCGCGCCGCTGACCCTGCCGCTGCCGCTCGCCGGCGAATTCCAGAAGGCCTATGACGGTCCGCCGACCGATCCGAAGGTGTTCGAGGAAACTCAGAAGAAGCTGCAGGAAGAGCTGCAGAAGAAGGCTGACGAGCAGCGCAAGAAGCTCGAGCAGCAGGGTACGCCTCCCGGCACACCACCGGCTGGTCAGAAGTAGTCGGGACCAGATCCCGGACATGAAAAAGGCGCTCGTCTCGAGCGCCTTTTTTGCTGGCCGCCTGTCGGAGCTTCTCAGTTCAGGGACGGATTGCGCGGGCGATAGCCGCCATCCTTGTTCTTGATGAAGATCTCGGCGACCTGGGAGTGCCTGATCGGCTCGCCGGAATCATCCGGCAACAGGTTCTGCTCGGAGACGTAGGCGACGTATTCGGACTCCGCGTTCTCCGCGAGCAGGTGGTAGAACGGCTGGTCCTTATGGGGCCGCACCTCCTCAGGGATCGACAGCCACCACTCCTCCGTGTTGTTGAATTCCGGATCGATGTCGAAGATCACCCCCCGGAACGAGAAGATCCGGTGGCGCACGACCTGTCCGATCTGGAATTTGGCTGTCCGCGCTTTAATCATGTCCCGTCGATAGACCAGGATTGTGGCCGATGCTAGTGCCCTGATCTGGAATTAACCTTCGCTTGCTGGGCGGATAGCCCCAAAATCTTCAGAAAACACTTGATCAATGGTCGATATCCTCAATCTGGCACTACCTTATTTCGGCTTGATCTTCGTCGGTTTTGCGTGCGGCAAGGTCAAATCCCTGCCGGAATCGGGCCTCGCCTGGATGAACTTCTTCCTGCTCTACGTGTCGCTGCCGGCTCTGCTGTTTGCGATCATGTCAAAGACGCCGTTCTCGGAATTGAACAACCCGCCGTTCCTGATCGCGACCACGCTCTCGACCGTCGCTGCGTTCACCCTGGCGCTGGTCGTGGGCAAGGTGTTTGGCCGGCTGACACTGCGCGAGGCGACGCTTGCGGGTCTCTCCGGCGGCTACGGCAACATCGGCTACATGGGGCCCGGGCTGGCGCTCGCCGTGCTCGGCACCAAGGCTGCTGCGCCGACCGCGCTGATCTTCTGCTGCGACAGCATCTTCCTGTTCACGATCGTGCCGCTCTTGATCGAGCTCTCCGACCGCGACCATCCCTCGATCGTGCATGCCTTCGGCGTCGTGCTGAAGCAGATCGTGCTCAATCCGCTGATCATGTCGGCCTGTTTCGGCGCGGCCGTCGCATCGCTCCATGTCGAGATGCCGGTTGCGCTCGACCGCACCATCACCTTCCTGCAGAACGCGGCGGCACCGACGGCGCTGTTCGTGCTCGGCGTCACCGTGGCGCTGCGCCCGTTCGACCGCGTGCCCTGGGAGGTGCCGGGCGTGATCGCGGTCAAGCTGCTGTTTCATCCGCTCGCGGCGTTCGGCCTGATGCTCGCGTTCGGGCCGTTCGCGCAGCCCTGGGCCGCGACCGCCGTGCTGATGGCCTCGCTGCCGCCCGCGCTGAACGTGTTCGTGATCGCGCGGCAGAACGACGCCTGGATCGAATCCGCCTCTGTCGCGGTCCTGCTCGGGACCTTCGCGTCGGTGGTCACGCTGACCAGCGTGATGTGGCTGATCCAGACCGGACGGCTGGCGTTTCCTTAAGGCTCACCTGGGCGCAGAATTGCCTGCGCCAGAGTTATCTGCGCCAGCGCTACCTGCGCCATGTCGGCGACAGGCCCTCGCGCATCGCGAGCCTCCGCAGCGGGCCGATGGCGCCGAGCAGGTGCATGCCGGCCGCGCGGACCGGCTGCAGCGGCAGGAAATCATTGAGCAGCGAGCGGTTCGCCATGTCGATCATGAAGGTGCGGCTGAGGATGTCCGGACGCCGCGCGCGGTCGTAGCGCTTGAGCACATCGGGCGCACCGGGATCGTCACCGGCCGCGACCGCCTCGCCGGCGAACCGGGCGATGTCGGTGGCGTCACGCAGGCCGAGATTGAGGCCCTGCGCGCCGATTGGCGGCACCACGTGCGCGGCCTCGCCGACCAGCGCGATGCGGGCGCGGCCAAACGCCTTCGGCCGCTCGATGGCCAGCGGAAACAGGTTGCGGCCCGGCTCCACGCTCATCCGCCCCAGGATCGAGTGCGACTGTTTCTCGACCGCCGCGGACAGCTCTTCGTCCGTCAGGGCGCGCAGCCGTTCGGCATCAGTCGGCGTGCCGACCCAGACGATGCTGGAGCGGTCGCCGGGCAGGGGCACGAACACGCAGGGACCGTGCGGAGTATGGAACTCGGTCGAGATGTTCCTGTGCGGCCTGGCGTGACTGACGTTGAAGGTCAGCGCTGTCTGCTTGAGATCGTGCCTGACCACGGCAATGCCGGCGGCCTCGCGGCACAGCGAATGGCGTCCATCGGCGCCGACCACGAGCCTGGCTTTCAGAAATTGACTACCGGCCGTGTGGATCGCGACATCGTCGGCTTCGGTGAGTACGGTGTCGGCCTCGTCGTCGAGGCGAACGAGATTGGGCAATTCGGCCGCGCGCTCCTCGAGCGCCAGCATGAGCGAGCGATTGTCGATGTTCTGGCCGAACGCATCGAGCCCGATCTCGTGGCAGGAAAACCGCACCTCCGGCGCGCGGATCAGGCGGCCGGTGTCGTCGACCAGCCGCATCGCTTCCAGCGGCGCCGCCTTGTCACGGCAGCGATGCCAGACATCGAGGCCTTCCAGAAATTCGACCGAGCCGCCGAGCAGGGCGGTGGTGCGATTGTCTGCATAGGGCATGCGCCGCGCCACCAGCGTGGTCGCAACGCCGGCCTGGGCCAGCGCGATCGCGGCCGAGAGACCCGCGGGTCCGCCTCCGATGACGGCTGCGTCACAAAGTGCTGATGCGTCTGTCATGACCGGACAATTGACACGCCGGGCGGTAATTTCAAGTCCACAAATATTGCCTCATTTTGCGACGAATTGAGCGGCCCAACGTTAGTACGGCTTATGTGCAAATCGGCCTCAGTCTGATAGCACTGCGCGAGCCATGGACAGCCAGCAGGATTCTCTGAAAACCAAGCCCGCGACCCGCGCCGCGGCGCTGTCCGTGCACGTCTTCACCGCATTCGGCGGTGCGCTCGCGCTGCTCGCGATGCTGGAGGCCGTGCGTGAGCATTGGGCCGGGATGTTCCAATGGCTGGGTCTCGCCCTGATCGTTGACGCCATCGACGGGCCGCTCGCGCGCCGCTTTCGGGTCAAGGATCTGCAGCCGAACTGGTCGGGTGACGTGCTCGACCTGGTGGTCGATTTCGTCACCTACGTTTTCGTGCCGGCCTATGCGATCGTGGCGAGCGGCTTGTTGCTGCCGGTGGCGGCGCCGCTGCTCGGTGTCGCCATCGTGGTGACCAGCGCGCTGTATTTCGCCGATTTGCGGATGAAGGCGGACGACAACCATTTCCGCGGCTTTCCGGCGCTGTGGAATGCGGCGGCATTCTATCTGTTCATGCTGCACTGGCCGCCGCTGTGGTCGACCTTGCTGGTCGCCGCGCTTGTCGTGCTCACCTTCGTGCCGTTCCACACGCTGCATCCCGTCCGGGTCGTGCGGCTGCGCTGGCTGACGCTGTCGCTGGTCGTGGTCTGGGGCGTGCTCGCGCTCTACACGCTGGCGATGGATTTTCAGGTCGGCATCAGCGTCAAGGTCGCACTCTGCGCGATCGCACTCTGGATCGTCGGCAGTGACGGTGTGATCAGGCTGGTGAGATCGCTGGCATGATGCACCTGCTGACGAGCCCTGAAGCCTGGGTGGCGCTGGTGACCTTGACCGCGCTCGAGATCGTGCTCGGCATCGACAACGTCATCTTCATCTCCGTCATCGTCTCGCGCATTCCCGAGAAGCAGGCCGACCAGGCCCGCAAGATCGGGCTGGCGCTGGCGCTGGTGTTCCGCATCGTGCTGCTGAGCGCGCTGGTCTGGCTGATCGGCCTGACCGAGCCGGTCTTCACCATCAAGAGCTACGCCTTCTCCTGGCGCGACATCATCCTGATCGGCGGCGGCATGTTCCTGATCGCCAAGGCGACACACGAGATCCACGGCGAGGTCGAGGCCGATGAGGCGGACCGCGAAGGGGCGTCCGCACGCAACGCCTTCCTGATGGTGATCGCCCAGATCATCGTCATCGACATGGTGTTCTCGCTGGATTCGATCATCACCGCGATCGGCATGGCCGAGGATCTCGAGATCATGATCGCCGCGGTCGTGATCGCGTGTGTCGTTATGTACATTTCGTCGGGACCGGTGGCGCGATTCGTCGCCGAGCACCCGACCACGAAGATGCTGGCGCTGGCATTCCTGGTGCTGATCGGCGTCGCGCTGGTGGCGGACGGATTCAAGTTTCACATTCCGCGCGGCTACATCTATTTCGCAATCGCGTTCTCGGCGGCGGTCGAGCTCTTCAACGTGCTGGCGAAGCGCAATCGCCGGAAGGCCCGCAAATAGCCCGGCTGGCCCCGTTCCCGTGGCGTCGAGTTGACAAGCCGGGCGCGATGGCTTTCGCTTGCCATCGGGAAGAATTGGGCGGGGCGAACGAGAGCAGGACCAACTGGAGTTGAGGCGATGACCAAAGCCGTCCGGGTGCACAAGGTCGGGGGTCCGGAAGCCCTGGTCTATGAGAGCGTCGACGTGCCGGCGCCCGGTCCCGGCGAAGTCCGCGTGCGCCAGCATGCGGTCGGCCTCAACTTCATCGACGTCTATTATCGCACCGGCCTGTACAAGGCGCCGGGCCTGCCGTTCATCGCCGGCAACGAGGCGGCCGGCGAGGTCGTCGCTGTCGGTCCGGGCGTGACGCATTTCCACCCCGGCGATCGCGTCGCCTATTACCACAACCTCGGCGCTTATGCCGGCGAGCGCAACATCCCCTGGGAGAAGCTGGTCAAGCTGCCCGATCACATCACCTACGAGCAGGGCGCCGTGTTGATGCTGAAGGGACTGACCGTCTGGTACCTCCTGCACAAGACCTTCAAGGTCGAGCCGCATCATCGGGTGCTGATCCATGCTGCGGCCGGCGGCATCGGACTGCTCGCCTGCCAATGGGCGCGCGCGCTCGGGGCTCACGTGATCGGCACGGTCGGCTCGCGCGCCAAGGCCGAGCTGGCGGAGGCCAATGGCTGCGACCACGTCATCCTCTACAATGAAGAGGATTTCGTCGCGCGGGTGAAGCAGATCAGCCGCAGCGAGGGCTGCGACGTCGTCTATGACGGCGTCGGCAAGGCGACGTTCCCGGGCTCGCTGTCCTGCCTGAAGCCGCGCGGCATGTTCGTCTCCTTCGGCAATGCCTCGGGGCCGGTGCCGCCGTTCTCGATCGCGGAGCTCAACAATCACGGCTCGCTGTTTGCGACGCGGCCGAAGCTCAACGACTATATCGGCAAGCGCTCGGAACTGCTCGAAGGCGCCGACACGCTGTTCTCCGCCGTCATCAACGGCAAGCTGCACGTGCCGATCAACCGCGCCTATGCGCTGAAGGACGCCGCCAAGGCGCATACCGATCTCGAGAGGCGCAACACGACAGGCGCTTCGATCCTCAAGCCGTAGCGTGATCGAGGCCGACCCGGCCGAGGCGGATTTTTGACGGTACGGTATCGGACGGAACCCAGCTTTCGCCCACCTGCAATCGCCATTCTTGCACAGAGTTGCCACGATTGACGCGTGATTGTGGCCGCGGCGATTCACGGGGGCTCGAAAACAGGATGTCCAACACTTCAAAGATGGAAATGCGGAGGCCGCAGGCGCATTGCGCCTCATGCGCGGCTTTGACGCCACATGTGCACGAGCGGCGCGCCGTCGAAGGGCGCGTCGTCATCCGTTCCATCTGCCTTGCTTGCGACAAGGATCGACCGAGGACGATCGATCGGGCCTCCTAGGCGCGCTCGACGAATTTTCTGAAGACCGTGATGCCGGACTCTCCCGTTGCCGACGATGTGCGTGATTTCATCCTGGAGAGGATCGACTCCGTGGTGCAAATCGAGGCCCTACTGCTGATCCGATCCAATCCGCGTGCCCGCTTTCATGCGGCCGACGTTGCGAGGCGGCTCTACATCGGACGGCTTGAAACGGAAGACGCGCTGGGTGGTCTGTGCGGAGCGGGCTTGTTGTCGCGAACCGACGACACTTACCGCCTCGACGGCGTTCCGGCCCAGACCCTGAGAATGATCGACCGGTTACTCGACAGCTACGCCAGAGAGCTCATTCCGGTGACGAATATCGTCCATTCGAAGTCGCGCCACGCGGGAGGGCGCGGCGGAAAGGATGCGTAAGCCATGGCAATTGACAGTCGCGCTCGCTTTGCGTCCGGCGTCGTTCGATGCTTCCGGTCGCGCGTGAGGCCGTCCCTGTCCGCGCTATGGCGATCGCATGCCGGTTAGGTATCGGGACTTCCTTCGCTTCGGCATCTTCGGGCTGGCCGTCGCGTTGATCGTGGCGTTCGGCATCTCCCCGTTCACGGGAGGAGTTGTGCAGCAATGGTCCCGCAGCGACGTCGAGACCCGCTCGCACCTCGTCTTCAACGCCATCCTGCCGTTCCTCGATCTCGAAAGCAGAGGGCAATCCCAGGAGCGTCTGACCGACCTGTTCAAGCGGATGGCCATGGACAAGAAGATCCTGGCGGTCGGATTTTGCGATCAGACGGGAGCGCTGGTTGCGCCGACGCCGGAGATGCCGGCCGACTTCAGTTGCGAGAAGTTCGCCAGATCAGAGACCGAGACCTTTTCGGATATCGTCAATGCCGGCCGGCGGGTCCTCGTGGCGGCGTTTCCTGTGGTCACGACAAGAGGACGCTCCTATCTCGTGATCCTGACCGACCTGAGCTTCGCAAGCGCACGATCGAGCCAGGTGGTCGCATATTTGCTGGCGTCGATCGCCGGCGTGGTCCTCGTGCTGACCATCGGTACGATCATTTTCGCTGCGTTGATGTTGCGAAGCTGGATGAATTCGTTGCGGCGCGCGGTCGAGCATGTCCGGCAGGGGCAATCGCGGACAGATCATCCATCGAGGCACTCCGCCATCGAGCGGGAGATCCAGAACCTGCTGCGGCAGGCCGAGCAGTTTCCACTGCCGAGCCAAACCGACTGGACTCCCAAGACGCTTCAGGACCTGCTTGGGGCGATACTGCCGGGAGCGGAGGTTCTGGTTGTTTCAAACCGCGAGCCGTACATCCACAACAGGACCGATGCCGGGATCGTCGTCCAGCGGCCGGCCAGCGGACTGGTGTCGGCGCTCGAGCCGGTGATGCGCGCATGCGGAGGCGTCTGGATTGCCCACGGAAGCGGGACGGCCGATTGCGACGTCGTTGACGAGCGCGACAGAATCCGGGTGCCGGAAGGCGCGCCTGCATACACGCTTCGCCGCGTCTGGATCACGGATGAGGAGCAGGACGGCTACTACTACGGATTTGCGAACGAGGGGCTTTGGCCGCTCTGCCACATCGTGTTCGTGCGGCCGACGTTCAGGAGCGAGGACTGGCGGCTCTATCAGGAGATCAATCAGCGATTTGCCGACGCGGTGATTGCCGAAGCGAAGTCGGAAGACCCGGTCGTGCTGGTGCAGGACTATCACTTCGCCCTGGTGCCCAAGATGATCCGCCAAAGGCTGCCGAAAGCCACGATCATTTCGTTCTGGCATATTCCGTGGCCGAACGCCGAGACCTTCAGCATCTGTCCCTGGAAGGAGGACATCATCGAGGGAATGCTCGGGAGCACGATCCTCGGATTCCACACCCAGTTTCATTGCAACAACTTCGTCGAATGCGTCGACCGTTTCGTGGAGAGCCGGATCGATCGCGAAGTTCAAGCCGTCAGCCTCGGCGGGCACGAAACCAAAGTGCGCGCCTATCCGATCTCGATCGAATGGCCGCCGAGCGCGCTCGGTATGGTGCCTGCTCCCGACAAATGCCGCGCGGACATCATGGCCCATTTCGAGCTCGCGCCCGGAACCAGGGTCCTCGCCGGCGTGGAACGGTTTGACTACACGAAAGGCATACTCGATCGCATGCGGGCGATCGACGTTCTTCTCACGCGGAATCCGTCGTGGCGGGAGCGGCTGGTGTTCATTCAGATTGCTGCGCCGACACGGAGCAAGCTCGGCACATATACGAAGCTCCAGACGGAGGCCGAAACACTGGCGGCGGAAATCAATGCTCGTCACCAGGGACGGCAGGCCCCGATCCGGCTCGTTGCGCGTCACCATGAACCGAGCGACGTTCTGGCG
Organism: Pseudomonadota bacterium; assembly: GCA_023390955.1. Taxonomy (GTDB): domain Bacteria; phylum Pseudomonadota; class Alphaproteobacteria; order Rhizobiales; family Xanthobacteraceae; genus Bradyrhizobium. The sequence goes on along the minus strand of JAEWBW010000218.1, from coordinate 14,396 downwards.
CTCTTCCGGGCAGCAGATGTGTGCGTCGTCAGCAGCCTGCATGATGGCATGAACCTCGTTGCCAAGGAGTTCGTCAGCGCGCGGGATGATCATGCCGGTGTGCTGGTGCTGTCGAGCTTCACCGGTGCGTCGCGCGAACTGTCGGAAGCGTTGATCGTCAATCCCTACGCTACGGAGGAGATGGCCTCGGCGATCGAGGCTGCACTGACCATGCCGGCCGACGAACAGTACGAGCGGATGAAGCTGATGCGAGCGCAGGTCAAGGAGAACAACGTGTACCGTTGGGCGGGCGCGATGCTGTTGGATGCCGCCCGCAGCCGAACGCGCAAACGAATTCTCGGTATGACGAATCGCGAAGGTTCCGCACCCGTCGCGAGTTGAGCCCCGACGCGAGACCGACCGACTGCGCGCCGCTATGGGGCGCAAACCGGACTGCATCCCGCTGCGCGGTTATGTCACAATGCCGGGATCGGCTCAGGCGATAGGTTCGCGGTGTCGGGGCAGTTGCTTCGGTTCCAAATATCATCGCGAACACCGAAGTTCCAAGACGTGACGAAGATGCCCAGCACGGCCTCATCAAAGCCAGAACGTCATTCCGGCCTGCCGCCGACAGTCGTACAAAACGCGATCCTGGCGACGCTTCCAGAGGCTGAGTTCGCATTGTTGCGGCCGCATTTGACGCTGGTTCCGCTGAAGCGGAATGAGATCGTCCACGATGCGTTGCGCCATCCTGATGCGGCCTATTTCATCGAGACGGGCGTTGTGTCGCGCGTTGTCCGGACCCAGCGCGATGGTCCGGTCGAGGTCGCGGTCGTCGGGAAGTTCGGATTCCTCGGCGTGTCTCTGGTGCTCGGCGCGATGCAGACGATGCAACGGAGTGTCGTGCGCGTTCCCGGTATGGCACTTCGCATCGAGGCGGATGCGTTTCGGTCTGTCTTGCAGCAGAGCCCGGCGACACGGGATCATCTGCTCAGATATGTTCAGGTCCTCATGGCCCTCAACGCGCAGATGGCGTTGTGCAACGCCCGGCACGGAATCAGCGAGCGCGTTGCGCGTTGGCTGCTGCTCGCCCGGGATCGCATCGAGAGTGACGTGATCCCGGTGACCCATGGCATTATCGCTTCGGCACTTGGTGTGAGGAGGCCGGGGGTTTCGGATGCGCTCGCCGAACTCGATGCCCACAACATCATCGCTGGGTCGCGCGGCGCCATTCGCGTCCGTGACAAGGATGCTCTGCGGCGACACGCGTGCGAGTGCGAAACAATCCTGAGGGATCGGTTTCGGGTCTTCAGCGACATGCCGCATCACGATCACGTCGTTTGACTGCAAGCGCCTCGGCGGTCGTACCGAGGCGCTTCAATCCGTTTGCTACGCCACCAGCCGCGCGGCTCCAGCCTTGGTCAGGATGGTGTCGAGGCAGTCGATCATCTCCGCGATCTCGGCCCGCGTCACGTTCAGTGCCGGCATGAAGCGCAGCGTGTCCGGCTGTGGCGCGTTGACGAGCACGCCGGCCTCGAACGCCTGTGCCACGATTGCCTGCGCAATCGGCAGCTTCAGGTCGAGAGCGAGCAGCAGGCCGCGGCCGCGCACCTCGCCGAGGCCGTGCCGCGCCGAGAGCTTTTGCAGCTCGCTCTCCAGCAGCAGTCCGGTGTCAGCGACCGACTTCAGGAATTCCGGCGTGCCGACCTGCTCCAGCACGGCAAGGCCGGCCGCGCACATGATCGGGTTGCCGTTGAACGTGCCGCCTTGATCGCCGTGCGCGAAGCAGGAGGCCCGCTCGGTCGCGAGCAGGGCGGCGAGCGGCACGCCGCCGCCGATGCCCTTGCCGAGCGTCATGATGTCGGGTGCGATTCCGACATGCTCGTAGTGGAAGAGCTTTCCGGTCCGGCCCATGCCGGTCTGGATCTCGTCGAAGATCAGCAGCAGATCGTGTGCCTCGGTGAGTGCGCGCAGCTCGCCTAAGAATTGATCGGTTGCCGGCCACACGCCGGATTCACCCTGGATCGGCTCCAGCATGACGGCGACGGTATTGTCGTTGATCAGGCGTTCCACCGAGCCGATGTCATTCAGCACGGCCTTCTTGAAGCCTGACACCTTCGGCTCGAACAGCGGCTCAAAGGCTTTCTTGCCGGAAGCCGACATGGTCGCGAGCGTGCGGCCGTGGAAGCCACCCGAGAAGGTGATGATCTCGAACGCGCCGCTCTTGTGAAGGCTGCCATATTTGCGCGCGAGCTTGATCGCGCCTTCATTGGCCTCCGCTCCGGAGTTGGCGAAGAATACCCGGTCGAAGGCACTCTGCGCGACCAGCGCCTGCGCGAGCTTCAGGCTCGGCTCGTTGTAGAAGGCCGGGCTCGGCGTCAGCAGCCGCTTGGCCTGGGCCGTAAGCACCTCGGCAATCGCCGGCGGAGAGTGGCCGAGGGCGTTCACCGCCCAGCCCTGCACGAAATCGAGATAGCGCTTGCGGCTATCGTCCCAGAGGTAGGAGCCTGCACCGCGGACGAACACGGTCTTCGGCCGTGCGGTGATCTCCATCAGCGCGTCATACGGAGGGGTGGCGTCGGTCATGTCGAGACTCCTCTGGGGTCGATGATCTTCGGGGTGGAAACGGGACGCGGAAAAGCAAGAAGGCCGCACTTTGCGGGTGCGGCCTTCTCGAAAACTCTGCTGAACTAGGGCGTCAGCGGCGTCGTCGGACATGGCGCAACCCATCGGCGTCGCGGGAGCGACGGCGGATGGAGGTGCGGCGGTGGGTCCGAGAAGAGATCATGGGGCGCGTCCGTACAGCCGAACGGCAGGCCTTGTCAAGCGGCTTCGTTACTGCACGCCCCAATGCACGAACTCGCCGACCACGGCGGGCCAGATCGATTTGGCCGAGGCGATGTCGCTGTTGGCGCCTGTGCTGTCGCCGGTCTTGCGCTTGGCGAGGCCGCGTCCGTAGAAGGCGATCGCGAGGTTCGGATTGGCTTTCAGCGCTGCATCGAAGCCGCTGATCGCGGCATCGAGATTGCCGAGCTTCAGGTTGGCGAAGGCGCGTCCATTCAGCGCGAAGGCATCGCCGGGCTGCTGCTTCAGCGCCTCGTCGCAATCGGCGAGCGCGTCCTGCAGCCTGCCGACGATCGCGCGCAACATGCAGCGCGCCCTGTGCACGTTGGGAATCTCCGGATCGACGTTGATCGCGCGATCGTAGTCATCCAGCGCGCGCGCATAGTCGCGTCGATCAAAATAAGCGAGGCCGCGGTTGAAATAGGCGTCGCCGAATTCGGGGTTGAGCTTGATTGCCTGGTCGTAATCGGCAAACGCGCGGTCGTAATCCGCCTTGGCGGCGTAGGACCGGCCGCGTGTATCGTAGAGGTACGCGTTGTCAGGCTTGATCTCGATCGCACGGCTGGAGTCGGCGATCGCATGGTCGTGGTCGTTGATGTCGCCGTAAGCAACTGCGCGGTAGAACCAGTTGGCCGGCTCCTTCGCATTGAGCTCGATAGCGCGCGTCAGATCCGCAATGGCAAGCTGCGGCTCGCCCTTGCGCCGATAGGCATGGCCGCGGTTCGTCAGCGCCACATCATCGGCGGGATCAAGCTTGATCGCCTCGGACAGATCGGCGATGGCGCGATCATTGTCGCCGCTCACGAGATGGCCGGCACCGCGATACAGGTACGCCTTTGCGGCGTCCTTGGTGGTCGGTTTCGACTGCAGCAGGATGTTGCAGGCGGCGATCCGCTGCTCCATGCCGATCGAATCCTGCCCCAGGCATTTTTCATGCGCCTCGGAAGTGGTCGGGGTTTCGGCCAGCGCCACGGTGGCGACGACGGAAGGCAACAGCAGGAATGCTGCCATGATCGTCCCAAAACCGGTCTTGAATCCACGTTGCATCGATATCCGCGCCGAACCTTTTTCACGCTCGCGTGTTTGTCCCTCCAAGACGCGGATTGGTTCGAACCGGGCAGGCGGCGGAAACGACCAACGGAACGGGTCTTAAGTCAGGCGCTCCCCTTGTCCGATACTCCCTATCACGTCGACCTCGACAGCATCCGCCGGGCGTTTCCGCCCGAGGTCGAGCCACCGTCCTTGTTGCTCGATTTCGCAAAATGGCTGCAGGGCCGCCCATGGGGTGCCGTCGGCTGTTTCGAGCTGCGCGGACAATTTGCCGATACAGCGCCGTTGTTCGACAGCAGTCCGCTGCGCGGCAGTTTTGCGCTGTTCATGCGGTTGCCGGACGGCTCGGCGGTCGGAGCCTGGTATGGCGCCGGTCTCGACGGAGACGCCCCGCCCATCGTGGGTCTCGGCTCGGAAGGTGAATACGAAATCCTGGCGCCGTCACTGGAAGAATTCTTGACGCGCTTGACGCTCGGGGATTTCGACGACGCCTGGCACGATCTGTTGCCGCATGACGAGACCGACTGCCAGACCGCGGAGCTTGCGCGGTGGCTGGCAGCCCGCGGGCCCGATGCGCGGCAGCCCGAGGAGGATGAGGCCTCGTCCGGCCTGCCGGACTTCCGCGGCTTCATCGACAAGTGGAGCAGGGATCGCGAAGACTACTGGGCTAACCACCGGATGATGGCCGAGCTCGGCTGGCGTCTCGCCGCCCATTTGCCGACGGGCAAGAACGCCTGGGACAAGACTCACTTCGAGGTCGCGATCGTCGGCTCGCAATATCAGGCGCGCGTGCTGCGCCGCGGCCCGCAGCCGTTCGAGGGGGCGACGTCGATCGAGTCGTTGCTCCGAGAACTGCGCGAGGACATGCGCCGCGCCCAGCCGGAGCTCGGGCTCTGGTACGGAATGCAATTCGGCCTCTATGCCGATGGTCGGGTGATGCCGCGCTTCGACTACGAGGAACGGCCGATGATCGGCGATTTGCCGGCCGAACTGTCGGAAGCAAAATCCGATCTCGCCCGCGCGCCGCGGCCGGAGCGCTGGGTGCCCGCGTGGCTTGCGGCGTCCTGAGCGGACGCCTGCGCCTTCAGAATCCCGCGACGCTGCCGTGCAGATCGTACTGGTCGGCGCGCTCGATCTTTGCGGTGACGATTTCACCGACGCGCAAGGGACGGCGGCTCGACAGGTAGACCGCGCCGTCGATCTCCGGCGCATCGGCCTTGGAGCGGCCCTTCGCGACGGTCGGGCCGACCTCATCGATGATGATCTGCTGGCGCGTGCCGACCTTGCGCTTCAGCCGCCGCGCCGAGATTGCCTGCTGCCGCGCCATCAGCGCGTTGTAGCGTTCCTGCTTGACCTCGGCGGGCACGGCGCCGGGCAGGGCATTGGACGTCGCACCCGCCACCGGCTCATATTTGAAGCAGCCGAGCCGGTCGATCTCGGCCTCATCCAGCCAGTCGAGCAGGTAAGCGAAATCAGAGTCCGTCTCGCCGGGGAAGCCGACGATGAAGGTCGAGCGCAGGGCGAGATCGGGACATTCCTCGCGCCAGCGCTTGATGCGCGCCAGCGTCTTGTCCTGTGCGGCCGGACGCTTCATCGCCCTGAGCACGTCGGGGCTCGCATGCTGGAAGGGGATGTCGAGATAGGGCAGCACCGTGCCCTCGTTCATCAGCGCGATGACCTCGTCGACATGCGGATAGGGGTAGACGTACTGCAGGCGCACCCAGGCCCCTAACTCGCCGAGCTCGCGCGCGAGGTCGAGGAATTTGGCGCGGACCTGGCGGTCCTTCCACGGGCTCTCGGCGTATTTGAGATCGACGCCATAGGCCGAAGTGTCCTGCGAGATGACCAGCAGTTCCTTGACGCCGGCAGCGACCAGCCGCTCGGCCTCACGCAGCACGTCGTTGGCCGGCCGCGAGACCAGGTCGCCGCGCAGCTTCGGGATGATGCAGAAGGTGCAGCGGTTGTTGCAGCCTTCGGAGATCTTCAGATAGGCGTAGTGCCGCGGCGTCAGCTTGATGCCCTGCGGCGGCACCAGGTCGAGATGCGGATTGTGGGCCGGCGGCAGCGCACGGTGCACGGCGTCCAGCACCGATTCATATTGCTGCGGGCCGGTGATCGAGAGCACGCCGGGATAGGCCTCTTCGATCTGCTCGGGCTCGGCGCCCATGCAGCCGGTCACGATCACCTTGCCGTTTTCGGCCATGGCCTCGCCGATCGCCGAGAGCGATTCCTGCTTGGCGCTGTCGAGGAAGCCACAAGTGTTAACGATGACGATGTCGGCCCCGTCATGCTTGCGGGCAAGCTCGTAGCCCTCGGCACGCAGCCGGGTGATGATGCGCTCGGAATCGACCAATGCCTTGGGACACCCGAGCGACACGAAGCTGACCTTGGGTGCAGCCGTCTGATCCATATCTGATCTGCCTGATTGACAGGCTTGAGCTAGTCCCAATTGCCCATAATTACAACCCTTCGCAATACGGTCCGGCGTGCTATGGATGCAACCCGCCGGGGTGGTGATTTGAGATGAGCGCCGAACAGTCGCCTAAAATCGTGATTGTCGACGAAAGCCCCGTCAGGGCCGCGATCCTCGAGGAGGGGCTGCGGGAGGCGGGCTTCTCCAATGTCGTGCATATCAGCGAGATGCAGAGCCTGCTGGCGCGGATCTATTCCGTCGATCCGGACATCATCCTGATCGACCTGGAAAACCCCAGCCGGGACGTGCTGGAACAGATGTTCCAGGTCAGCCGCGCGGTACGGCGGCCGATCGCCATGTTCGTCGACCAGAGCGACACGGCCTCGATCCAGGCCTCCGTCGAGGCCGGGGTTTCCGCCTACATCGTCGACGGGTTGAAGAAAGAGCGCATCAAGCCGATCCTCGACCTCTGCGTGTCCCGCTTCAACGCCTTTGCCAAGCTGCAGGATGAGCTGGAGCGCGCCAAGTCGCAGCTCGAGGACCGCAAGATAATCGAGCGCGCCAAAGGCATCCTGATGAAGGTGAAGGGCCTCAACGAGGATGAGGCCTATGTGCTGATGCGTTCCACGGCGATGCGTGAAAAGAAGAAGATCGGTGAGATCGCGCAGTCGATCATCACTGCCTCGGAGCTGTTGAAATGACCGGCCCACTCCGCATCGGGTTCATCCCGCTGGTTGATGCGGCCACACTCATCATCGCCGTCGAGAAGGGCTTTGCCGCTGCCGAAGGGCTCGAGGTCGAGCTGGTGCGCGAAGTGTCCTGGTCCAACGTCCGCGACAAGCTGAACATCGGGCTGTTCGATGCTGCGCATCTTCTCGCACCTGTTGCGATCGCATCCTCGCTCGGGCTCGGCCACGTCAAGGTGCCGATCGCAGCTCCCTTCAATCTCGGCATCAACGGCAACGCGATTACGGTCTCGCCAACGCTGCATGCCGCGCTGCTGGACGAGCTCGACGGCGACCGCTTCGATCCGATGGCGACGGCGAAAGCGCTGTCACGCGTGGTCGCGAACCGGCGGAAGGTGGGCGCCGAGCCGTTGACCATCGGCATGACGTTCCCATTCTCGACCCACAATTATCAGCTGCGATTCTGGATGGCGGCCGCCGGCGTCGATCCGGACGAGGACGTGCGCCTCGTCGTGCTGCCGCCGCCCTATATGGTCGACAGCCTCGCCAACGGGCAGGTCGATGCATTCTGCGTCGGAGCGCCCTGGAATTCGGTCGCGGTCGATCTCGGCATCGGTCACATCCTGCACTTCGCGTCTGACATCCTGGTCCGCGCAGCGGAGAAGGTGCTGGCGGTGCGGCAGGTCTGGGCCGATGGGCATCCCGACACGGTTGCGTCACTGGTGCGTGCTGCTGGCAAGGCGGCAGCCTTCATCGGACAACCCGAGAACCGCGACGAGACCGCGCGCATCCTGGCCCAACCCGAGCACGTCGGCATCGACGCCGAAGTGATCCGGCGTGCGCTTGATGGCCGCCTGAAGATCTCGCCCGACGGCACCATGCGCGAAAGCGGCCGGTACCTCCTGCTCGGCCGCGAGGGGGCAGAGCGCCCTGATCCCGTCCAGGCCGCCTGGCTCTATGCGCAGATGGCGCGCTGGGGCCAGACCTCCCTCAGTGAAGCCGGTCTCAACACCGCAATGGCCGTGTTCCGGCCGGATCTCTACGATGCCGCATTGGGCGGGGCAGGGGCGGCTCAAGTTGCGGCCAGCGGTTCGGTCGGGGCGTTCGCAGGCGTCGCCTTCGATCCGCGGGATGTGGCCGGCTACCTCGGCTCGTTCGAGGTCGCACGTCGGGTCAGGTAGTATGCCCAAATTATAGGCATAGTGATTCGAAGCTTAGATTTTGGGCTCCTGCTGCCCGAAGCGGCATGAATACTGATCCATTTCATGCGCTGCACACAAGCCTAATAGGCTGAAGCGATTGGCATTTCCAGGTCGATGCTGCATTGGCACACTCCTTGAATAGGAGAGGGCAAGGCACCGGCGTGGAAGCTGGTGCTCCAAATCCATGATGGATTTCCGCAGCAACGAAGCTGATCGGATCGCCCCGGATACCGGCCCTATGCCGGGCTCCCAGCGGTCGGTGTCCTTTCAACTCGTTGGAGCCGCCAAATGCGGCGGCTGGAGCTTCGATATGGATTACGCAAAACCCTCTGATGTTCTGGGCCGCAATGGTCGATGCCAGCGTGACGACGCTGGCATTGGCCTCGCGCGACCTGCTGCGTCGAGCAGGGTCGCGATCCCAGCTGCCGCAGAGTAGGTCGCACGCATCATGAAAATGGACTCCACTGCCGCCGCCGACTTCTCCGACGAGCAGAAGCGCTATCTTGAAGGTTTCATGTCCGGCATGCAGGTCGGACGCGTCGGGCGCGCGTTCGCAGCGGGCGGCGCCGCGGGCGGCAGCGCACCCGCGGAGCCAATCGGGCCCGACGCTGCGGCCATCAAGGCGCAGGACAAGACCGTGGCGGCCGGCAAGAAGCTCGCGGACCAGGAGAAGTTCAAGCGCGAGCTGCATCCGTTCGATGCCTACGATCGCTTGAAGGACCAGGCGCGCAACAACGCCAACCCCACGCCGGCGGACAATTTCCGCTGGCGCTATTACGGCATCTTCTGGGTCGCGCCGGCGCAGACCTCCTACATGGCGCGCCTGCGCATTCCCAACGGCATACTGAAGCACTGGCAGATGTCGGGCCTCGCCGACATCGCCGAAAACTGTGGCGGCGGCTACACGCACGTCACCACCCGCGCCAACTTCCAGATCCGCGAGATCGAACCGAAGAACGCGGTTGCGCTGATCGAGGGCGTGCAGGATATCGGCCTGTGCTCGCGCGGCTCGGGCGCCGACAACATCCGCAACGTCACGGGCACGCCGACGGCCGGCATCGATCCGCAGGAGCTGCTGGACACGCGTCCCTATGCGCGCGAATGGCACTACCACATCCTCAACGACCGCTCGCTGTTCGGCCTGCCGCGCAAATTCAACGTGGCCTTCGACGGAGCCGGCAAGATCGCCGCGCTGGAGGAGACCAACGACATCGCCTTCACCGCGATCGAGGTGAAGGAGGGCTTTGGCATCGAGCCCGGTGTCTGGTTCAAGCTCGGCCTCGGCGGCATTACCGGCCACAAGGACTTTGCCAAGTATTCCGGCATCGTCGTTCGCCCGGAAGACGCGACCGCCGTGGCCGATGCCGTCGTGCGCGTCTTCATCGAGCATGGCGACCGCACCAACCGCAACAAGGCGCGGCTGAAATACGTGCTAGACAATATGGGGCACGACGGCTTCCTCAAGCTGGTCGAGGAGCGGCTGAAGAAGCCGTTCGCACGTGTGCCGGCCGAGGCGCTGCTGCCGCGTCCCTTGTCTGACCGCATGGCCCATGTCGGCGTGCACAAGCAGAAGCAGGCCGGGTTGAACTGGATCGGCGTAGCGCTCCCGCTCGGCAAGCTCACCTGCGAGCAAATGCGCGGCCTCGCAAAAATCTCCGCGGATCTCGGCGACGGCGACATCCGCCTGACCGTCTGGCAGAACCTGCTGCTCTCCGGCGTCCGCGACGAGAACGTCGCGCTGGTGACGGCTGCGGTCGCGCAGCTCGGGCTCGCGACGGAAGTCTCGAACGTGCGCGCGGGCTTGATCGCCTGCACCGGCAATGCCGGCTGCAAGTTCGCGGCCTCCGACACCAAGCGCCATGCCGCCGCGATCGGCGACTGGTGCGACGAGCGCGTGACCATGGACACGCCGCTCAACATTCATTTGACCGGTTGCCATCACTCCTGCGCCCAGCACTACATTTCCGATATCGGCCTGATCGCGGCCAAGGTCCCGGGTGCGAGCGAGGAGGACACGGTCGAGGGCTATCACCTCTTCGCCGGCGGCGGCTTCGGTCCCGATGCCGATATCGGGCAGGAGGTGTTTCACGACGTGAAGGCCGAGGACGCGCCGAAACGTGTCGAGCAGCTTCTGAAGGCCTACCTCGCCAACCGTGCCTCGCCCGAAGAGACGTTCCTGACCTTCTCCCGTCGCCATGACGGTGAAGCCTTGCGCAAACTCGCCGAAGCGGAAGTAGCAGCATGACCCAGATGACGGTGCCTCCCAAGATCGAGATCATCCCGCCGAACGCGCCGTTCTCCGACGCCCAGCGGCTGTGGCTGAATGGGTTTCTCGTCGGCATGCTCGGCCTCGACGGCTCGACGCCACTGTCTCCGGCTGAAAACGGCGCGGTGCTCGCGCCGCAGGGCGATGGCGACGACGGTGAGGCGCCCTGGCACGATCCGGCGATGGTGATCGCCGACCGCATGAAGCTGGCGGAAGGACGTCCCGTCCGCCGCCGCATGATGGCGGCGATGGCGCAGCAGGATTGCGGCCAGTGCGGCTACAATTGCTCGGACTATTCCGACGCCATCGCGGGCAAGATCGAAGCCAGGCTCAATCTCTGCGCTCCCGGCGGCAAGGAGACGGCGCGGATGCTGAAGCAGCTCTACGAGGAGCTCGACAAGGCGCCTGCGGCCAAGCCTGCGGGCGGCGCTGCCACTCCGGCCAACGCTGCGCCTGCCGCAGCCGAAGTGAAGACCGCGCCCGGCCGCGCGCGCGAAACTCCGGCCGAAGCGACCTTCGTCTCCAAGCGCCTGCTCAACAAGACGGGCTCGGAGAAGGAGACCTATCACGTCGAGTTCGATCTCTCCGAGAGCAAGCTCGATTACGTCGTCGGCGACAGCTTTGGCGTATTCGCGCGCAACGATCTCGGCCTCGTCGACCAGATCATCGCGCTGCTCGGCGCCTCCCACACGACCAAGGTCAACAACAAAACGCTGCGCCAGGCGCTGGTCGAGGACGTTTCGCTCTCGCCCGCACCCGACAAGCTGTTCGAGCTGCTTTCCTTCATCACCGGCGGTGCGCAGCGCGAGAAGGCGCGGGCGCTGGCGCAGGGCGAGGATCCCGACGGCGATGCGGCAACGCTCGACGTCATGGCGGCGCTGCAGAAGTTTTCCGGTTGCCGTCCGCATCCCGAAGCCTTCGTGGAGGCGCTCGAGCCGCTGCAGCCCCGCCTTTACTCGATCTCGTCCTCACACAATGAGAGCCCCGGCAAGCTGTCGCTGACGGTCGATTCCGTCCGCTACGTCATCGGCAAGCGCCAGCGCCTTGGCGTTGCCTCGACCTTCCTCGGCGAACGCATCACCGAGGGCGAGAAGCTGAAGGTCTATGTGCAGAAGGCGCACGGCTTTGCGCTGCCGCAGGACCCGAAGACACCGATCATCATGATCGGGCCCGGCACCGGCGTTGCGCCATTCCGCGCCTTCCTGCTCGACCGCAAGGCGACGGGAGCTGCCGGCAAGAACTGGTTGTTCTTCGGCCATCAGCGCAGCGACTGCGATTTCTTCTATCGCGACGAGCTCAACGCGATGAAGACCTCGGGGCTCCTGAGCCGGCTGTCGCTGGCGTGGTCGCGCGACGGCGAGAAGAAGTTCTACGTGCAGGATCGCATGCGTGAGCTCGGCCGCGAGGTCTGGACCTGGCTCGCCGAAGGCGCCCATCTCTACATCTGCGGCGATGCCAAGCGCATGGCCAAGGACGTCGAGCGCGCGCTCGTCGACATCGTCGCGCAGTTCGGCGCACGCTCCACCGACGAGGCGGTGAGCTTCGTCGCCGATCTCAAGAAGAAGGGCCGGTTCCAGGCTGACGTGTATTAAGGAGCCGGATTCGGTTCCAGGCGCGTAAAAGTCGAGCGAATAAGCTTCTCGAAAACCACGGGCGCCGGAGAACTTTCGGCTGCGCCGGGCGTTCTCCGGGGAACCCCATCGCTATTTCCGTGGCGGCCTTGTCCGCCAGTGTGATTGATCCTTCATATGCCACCGATGGGGCGTTGGAGATCGACCATGCGCGAATTATCGGCGGAAGCCAGACTGCACTTTTATGCGCGTTCGCTCTCGCGCCGAGCCGGGACGTCCGTGCACCATTTTGCGCTGTACGGTGCGTTCGCGGTCATCGCCGCGATCGTGTTCGGCACGCTCTCGGTGCGGCCGTTCTAGCCGACATCACCCCGGGCGCTTGAACGGCGCGACTGCAATTCCAGCATCCTTCAAGGCCTGACGCAGATTACGCGCGATGTCGACGGCGCCTTGCGTGTCGCCGTGGATGCAGACCGTGTCCATCCGCATCTTGATCACCTTGCCGGTGACCGAAACCACCGCACCGTCCTGGACCATCCGCACCACGCGGTCGGCGATTGCCTTGGCATCATGCAGCACGGCACCGGGCTTCTTGCGCGAGACCAGGTTGCCGTCGTCCTCATAGGCGCGGTCGGCGAACACCTCATGCACCATCGGCAGGTTCGCGTCCTCGCCGGCTTTCACCAGCTTGGAATTGGCGAGCACGACGAAGACCAGGCTCGGGTCGACCGCCTTGATGCCGGCCGCAATCGCCTTCGCGGTCATGTCGTCCTCGCAGGCGACGTTCGAGAGCGCGCCATGCGCCTTCACATGCGTGACCTTGTGACCGGCGGCCGTGGCGATCGCCTGCAGCGCGCCGATCTGATAGGCGACGAGGTTCTCGATCTCCGATGATTTCAGGCCGGCGATCGGATGCCGGCCGAAGCCGTGCAGGTCGCGATAGCCGGGGTGGGCGCCGATCGAGACGCCGCGCGCCTTTGCGAGCTCGACCGTGCGACGCATGATGTCGGGATCGCCGGCATGGAAGCCGCAGGCGACGTTGACCGAAGTCGCCAGATCAATCATCGCGGCGTCGTTGCCCATCTCCCAGGCGCCAAAGCCTTCGCCGAGGTCGCAGTTCAAATCGATCGTCGTCATGGTGCTCTCCACCTTCTTTGTTCGTTACGGCTCCGCCGTCACCTGCCACGTGCCGGAGTCGACGGCGCTCACCGCGTAGCCCGCCACGTTCGCATCGTGCAGCGCCTCGATGTTCAGCTCGGTACTGTCGGCCGGGCGCAGCCGGTCGGGCAGGACATGCAGGAGCTGCGCGAATTTCTTCGCTTCGTCCTGCGCTTCCTTCATGCTGATCGCTTGAAAGCGGAACGGGGTGCCGGCCGAGGTCTGCGCCAGGCGGCCGAAATCCGCCGAGATCACGGTCGCGATTTTGGGATAGCCGCCGCTGGTGCCGCGATCCTTCATCAGCGCGATCGGCGAGCCGTTGCCGGGCACCTGGATGCTGCCGTCGACCGTGCCGTCGGAGACGATGTTGTGGCCATGCAGATGCTTGATCGCGGGACCTTCGAGCCGGTAGCCCATGCGATCCGATGTTGCCGAGATCTTCCAGTCGCTGTCGAGGAACAGCGCCTTGTTGGCATCATCGAACTCGTCGTCCTGCGGACCCAGCACGACGCGGATCGGGCCGCTTGCTGGCTTCGGGAGTTCGATCCGTTGCTCCGGCGCGCCGCTCGCCTTGTCGACGCTGAACTCGTCGCCGGCCTGCAGCGGGCGTGGGTAGGGGCTGCCGAGACCGGCGCGGGCGTTGACGGCCAAACTGCCGAACACCGGCTCGCCCTTGATGCCGCCTTCGATGGCGAGATAGCTGAAGGCGCCGCCGCGCGCGAAGCCGAGCGTCAGCGTGTCGCCGTCCTTCAGCGTCACGGAGGTTTCGGGCGCCACCGGCGCGCCGCCGATATCGGCATTGCGCGGCGCGCCTGAGATCGCGACCCGCACAGCGCCGTCGCGCGCGGTGAAGCTTGCACCGAAGGGGCCGATCTCGACGACGGCGGCGAACAGCTCGTTGCCTACGAGGCAATTGGCGGCCGCCAGCGCCAGCCGGTCCATGGCTCCGCTCGGTGTCAGTCCGTAACGCTGCGAGCCGGGCCGTCCACCGTCCTGGACGGAGCTCGCGGGGCCGATGCTGGCGATCACGAGCCGACTCATGACGCAACCAGCTCCGCGATGATCTCGCCGGCCTCGGCGGCGCGGTCCTGCTCGGCAAAGGTCTTGTGGTCGATCTGGAAAAACGTCACGCGATCACCGGGTTCGGTCAGGAATGTCGGAGTCCGGTGGAGCTGATAGGTGCGAACCGGCGTGCGCCCCAGCAGATGCCAGCCGCTGGGCCCGGCC
>JAEWBW010000143.1 GCA_023390955.1 Pseudomonadota bacterium | reverse complement strand
CGGTGCCGTCGTCCTCGATGTTGACCTTGGCGCCGGTCTTCTCGACGATCTCGCGGATCACCTTGCCGCCGGTGCCGATCACTTCGCGGATCTTGTCGGTGGCGATCTTGAAGGTCTCGATGCGCGGTGCGTATTCGCCGAGCTCGGCGCGGGCGTTGGTGAGCGCCTTGGCCATTTCGCCAAGGATGTGGATACGCCCGTCCTTGGCCTGACCGAGCGCGACCTTCATGATCTCCTCGGTGATGCCCTCGATCTTGATGTCCATCTGGAGCGAGGTGATGCCCTGCTCGGTACCGGCGACCTTGAAGTCCATGGCGCCGAGATGATCTTCGTCACCGAGGATGTCCGAGAGAACCGCGAAGCGCTTGTCTTCGAGGATCAGGCCCATCGCGATACCGGCGGTCGGCCGCTTCAGCGGCACGCCGGCGTCCATCAGTGCGAGCGAGGCGCCGCAGACCGAAGCCATCGACGAGGAGCCGTTGGATTCGGTGACTTCCGACACGACGCGGGTCGTGTAGGGGAACTCGTGATGCGGCGGCAGCACCGGATGGATCGCGCGCCAGGCCAGCTTGCCGTGGCCGATCTCGCGGCGCTTGGTGCCGCCGAGACGACCGGTCTCGCCGACCGAGTAGGGAGGGAAGTTGTAGTGCAGCAGGAACGTCTCTTTGTACGTTCCCGACAGCGCGTCGATGTACTGCTCGTCCTCGCCGGTGCCGAGCGTGGTCACGACCAGCGCCTGGGTTTCGCCGCGGGTGAACAGCGCCGAACCGTGAGCGCGGGGCAGCACGCCGACTTCGGCGATGATGTTGCGCACGGTCTTGGAGTCACGGCCGTCGATGCGCTTGCCGGTGTCCAGGATGTTCCAGCGAACGATCTTGGCTTCCAGCTCCTTGAACACGCCGGAGACGCGGAGCTTGTCGTATTTCGGCTCCTGGCCTTCGGGGAAGTAGTGGGCGATCACCTTTTCCTTGACCTTGCCGACCGCGGCGTAGCGATCCTGCTTGACCGGAATGGCGTAGGCGGCGCGCAGCTCCTGCTCGACGATGCCGAGCATTTCCTTTTCGAGCGCCGAATTGTCGATCACGGTGACTTCGCGCGGTTCCTTGGCGGCCTTCTCGGCGAGCTCGATGATCGCGTTGATGACCGGCTGGAAGTGGCGGTGACCGAACATCACGGCGCCGAGCATCACGTCTTCGTTGAGCTCCTTGGCTTCCGATTCGACCATCAGCACGGCGTCGGCGGTGCCGGCAACGACCAGGTCGAGCTGGGTGTCGACCATCTCGTCGAGCGTCGGGTTGAGGATGAACTCGTCATTGGCGAAGCCGACGCGCGCTGCGCCGATCGGGCCCTTGAAGGGCGCGCCGGACAGGGTCAGCGCAGCGGACGAAGCCACCAGCGCGACGATGTCGGGATCGTTTTCCATGTCGTGCGAGAGCACGGTCACGATCACCTGGGTCTCATTGCGCCAGCCATCGACGAACAGCGGACGGATCGGACGGTCGATCAGGCGAGAGACCAGCGTCTCCTTCTCGGTCGGACGTCCCTCGCGCTTGAAATAGCCGCCGGGAATGCGGCCCGCGGCGTAGGTCTTCTCCTGGTAGTCGACAGTCAGCGGCAGGAAGTCGACGCCCTCGCGCGGCGCCTTCGCCGCGACGACGGTGGCGAGCACCACGGTCTCGCCGTAGGTGGCGACGACGGCGCCGTCGGCCTGGCGGGCGATCTTGCCGGTTTCGAGCTTGAGAGGGCGTCCGCCCCAGTCGATCTCGACTGAATGCTTATTGAACATAGAGGTCTTCTTTCATGGGTTCTCGAAAGAAGGACGGCTCGAAAAACAAAAACCATGCGCAAGATTGCGGGACGCTGATCGGCGATCAGCGCCCTGCGATCCTGCCATGGTTTTTGGATTCCGGATGGCGTCCATCCTTCGGGTCATACGGGCACCTTGCCCGTTGTGCCCAGCGGCCGGATTGCTGCTGGACTGGTCAGTCGGCACGAACGCGAACACCGCTTCTCGGTTTCGACCATCGTGCCCGAATGCGCACCATCATTGGCCCGCATTCGACAGACGCAGCCTCGATCAAAAAACTCAAAACAAGCTTTCGGTCGGGACCACGTGCGAAAACGCGCGCCTCAGGCGCGCGCTCGAACTCTTAACGGCGAATATTGTGCTTCTCGAGCAGCGCCTTGTACCGCGCCTCGTCCTTCTTCTTCACGTAGTCGAGGAGCGAGCGGCGGGTCGAGACCAGCTTCAGGAGACCGCGGCGCGAATGGTTGTCCTTCACGTGGGTCTTGAAGTGGCTGGTCAGGTTGTTGATGCGTTCCGAAAGGATCGCGACCTGGACCTCCGGCGAGCCGGTGTCGCCGGTCTTGGTGGCATTCGTCTTGATGACTTCCGCTTTGCGTTCGGCGGCAATCGACATCGTCAATTTCTTTCGTTGCGATCGGCGCTGGCAGTCAGGCCGGTCAGGTTGAACACACGCTTGGGGATGATTTCGCCATTGCCAACTTCAGCAAGCGCGAGAAGTCGGCCTGCCACCGTGACATAGACTGTGCCGCTACAAGTGGGCGCATCCCGTCCGCGCAACAAAACGGCTTGGCCCCGATGGAGCCTTGCCGCATCAGCCCGAGTGACGGCCAGTGCCGGGATGTCGTCCAGCGCGGTCTCAACGGGCAAAAGCGCGTCGGCGAGGCTTCCCTCACCGGACGCGGCTCTATCGCACAAAGCCTCCAACTGATCCAGCGGAATCATGTCGTTTTCGCCGAAAGGACCGACCAGGGTCCGCCGCAGGGCGCAGATATGGCCAAAAGTGCCGAGAATCCGGCCCATATCCCGGGCCAGAGCCCGGACATAGGTGCCCTTGCCGCACTCCGCCTCGAACACGGCTCGGTCGTTATCCGGTTGATCTACAAGGGATAAATTATGAATCTCGACCGGGCGGGGGGCCAGTTCCACGACCTCGCCGTCGCGGGCGAGATCATAGGCGCGCTCGCCCTGGACCTTGATCGCGGAATAGCGCGGCGGGGTCTGCTGGATCACCCCGGTAAACTGGGGCAGCAGGGCCAGGATCTGCTCCCGGGTCGGACGCTGGTCCGAGGTCGCGGTCGCGCGGCCCTCGATATCGTCGGTGTCGCGTTCCTCGCCCCAGCAGACGGTGAAGCGGTAGCGCTTGCGGCCGTCCATGACGAAGGGAACCGTCTTGGTGGCTTCCCCGAGCGCGATCGGGAGACCGCCGGAAGCGAGCGGGTCGAGCGTGCCGGCATGTCCCGCGCGCTTGGCGTTGAACAGGCGCTTGAGCACGGCCACGGCCTGCGTCGAGGTCATGCCGATCGGCTTGTCGAGCACGACCCAGCCATGGACATCGCGCCGGTCGCGGCGCGGCTGGTTGCCCTTCTGCTTGTTGGCGCGCGGGTCGTTGTTGACGCGGCGGTCCTGTTGATGCGGCGTGGCGTCGCTGCGCAGCTCGCTGAAATTATTTTGCTGCACGTCGCGCGAATCGGAGTCTTCGGTGCCGATTGTGCCGTGGGCGGGCTCGCTGATCATTGTTCTTCTTCCCGATCCGTATCCGGATCTTGTTCCAGATCTCTCTGCACCGCAGGTGTTCGCAATAATTTCTCGATCCGTTCCGCTTCGTCGAATCGCTCGTCGACGCGGAAGCGAATGTCAGGTGCAAATTTCAGGTTAACGCGCCGCGCGACCTCGCCGCGCAGGAACTTCTTGTTGCGCTCAAGTGCTGCGATGACGATCTCGGTGTCGCGGCCGCCGAGCGGCATCACGTACACGGTCGCAAGTTTCAGGTCTGGCGACATCCGCACCTCCGGCACGGTGATGATGTGACCTTCGAGGTCGTCATCATGCACGCTGCCTTGCGCCAGAATCTCGGCTATCGCATGGCGAACCTGCTCGCCGACGCGCAACTGACGTTGCGAGTCGCCGGGCGTCGAACCCTTTTTCTGATGGTGGCGGGGCATTTCGTTGAAAATCACCTCGACGTGCCGTGTTGAGACACGGGCACTGTCATTGTTGCGTTGAAACGAACGACACACGATGGCCGGAAAAATTCCGGCCATCGCGTTCTCGCAATTTCAGTTCAAAAAGATCCGTACGCTTCGGTAAGATTTGGACTTACAGGGAGCGCTGGATCGTCTCCACGCGATAACACTCGATCACGTCACCCGCGCGCATGTCGTGATAGTTCTCGAAGGCCATGCCGCATTCCTGACCGGACTGGACTTCCTTCACTTCGTCCTTGAAGCGCTTCAGCGTCGACAGCTTGCCTTCGTGCACGACGACGTTGTCGCGGATCA
>JAEWBW010000130.1 GCA_023390955.1 Pseudomonadota bacterium | reverse complement strand
GCGGCTCGCCTGCGAGGCGACGCTCAACATCGCCAAGCGTCCTGAAATCCTCGAGAAGATGCGCGAGGCCTATTTCATCACCATCTTCTGCGGCATCGAGACGCCCGATCCCGACGCGCTCAAGGCGATGCAGAAGGACCACAATATGATGGTCCCGATCCTGGAAGGCGTGCGCACCATCAACTCCTACGGCATGGAGGTGGTGTCGGGCATCATCATGGGGCTCGACACCGACAAGCCGAATACCTCGGACGCATTGCTGGGTTTCGTCGAGGAGTCGCAGATTCCGCTGCTCACCATCAACCTGCTTCAGGCGCTGCCGAAGACCCCGTTGTGGGACCGTCTCCAGCGCGAGGGCCGACTGGTCGAGGAAGATGGCCGCGATTCCAACGTCAATTTCCTGCTGCCCTACGATGACGTGGTGTCGTCGTGGAAGCACTGCATGGAAGAAGCCTACACGCCTGAAAAGGTCTACGCGCGCTTCCAGTATCAGTGCGAGCACACCTATCCCAATCGGATGAAGATGCCTGTGCCGGACGAGATGAAGACCTGGCCCAACATCAGGCGTGGCCTGATCATGCTTCGCAACATCTTCTGGAAGGTCGGCGTGCTCGGCAATTACAGGCGCGTGTTCTGGAAGTTCGCGTTGGGACGGATCCGGCACGGCGACATGGAAGCCCTGATCGGCTGCACCATGATCGCGCATCATCTCATCACCTTCGCGCGCGCGGCGTCCAGCGGCCAGCAGAACGCCTCGAACTATTCGATCCGGCTGCGCGAGGCCTCTGTTCCCGCCGAATGATGCGACATGCCTGATTCCGCGCCGCCGAGCCGCCCGATCCTCGACCTGCGGGCGCTGACCCCCGCGCGTGTCGCGCTGGGGCGGAAGGGCGCGAGCCTGCCGACGACACCGCTGCTCGACTTCACGCTCGCGCACGCGCGTGCTCGCGACGCCGTGCATGCGGCGTTCGACGCAAAGGGCGTGATCGCAGCGCTCGGTGCCTTCGACGTTCCCGTCATGGAAGCCAGGAGCCGCGCGGTCGCACGCAACGATTATCTGCGGCGACCCGATCTCGGGCGGCAGCTCGATGCGGCTTCTGCTGAGCATCTCGCGGCCGTGGCGACGAATCCGGCTCCGCTCGTCATCGTGGTCGGTGATGGATTGTCGCCGACGGCGGTGCATGCGCATGCGGCGGGACTGCTGCAAAGTCTGCTGCCGCGGCTATCAGGCGAGGCGGCTGTCGCGACTGGTCATATCATTGTCGCCTCAGGCGCCCGGGTTGCGCTCGGCGACGAGATCGGCGCCATCCTCGGCGCGCGCTTGGTGCTCATGCTGATCGGTGAGCGGCCGGGACTGTCGGCGCCCGACAGTCTCGGGGCCTATCTCACGTTTGCGCCAAGGCGCGGCCGCACCGATGCCGAGCGCAATTGCATCTCGAACATCCACAAGGCCGGGCTCAATTATGACGAGGCCGCGCACAAGATCGCCTGGCTGATCCGCGAGGGGCTGGCGCGAGAGGTGACCGGCGTCGCGCTCAAGGACGAGAGCGGCGACCGCACCCCGCTGCGAATCGGGTCCATGTCACCGGAATGACCGTGCGAAGGTCCAAATCGCCGCATCTTGATCGATTTGGGGCCCTCTCACATGCTTGCGAGACAGGGCTGTGACCTGCTAAACCCCGTGCGGCGATTTCCCGCGTATTTTCAAAGGGCAAGCCTCCCATTTATATGGCGTTTCACGCCGGTCTGCGGGGCGCGATAAGCTCACCCATTGAGCCCGTTTTGAGGAACTGGATAAGGCATGCTCGAAAAGCACAGCGAGAGTGAGGTTCACGTCGACAAGGTCGAGCAGGGGCCGACGTCCTCCATCGCCTTCGGACTCGAGCGGCTCGGGCTGATCGCCGTCAAGGCGCCGATCGTCTCCTGTCTCGTGCTGGTCGTGCTGATCGTCGGCGCCATCTTCGGCATCCACCGGATCAAGATCGACGATTCGCTGTCGCAGCTGTTCCGCTCCGACACCAAGGAATTCCGCCAATACGAGGAAGTCACGAAGAAGTTCCCGGCGGAAGAGTTCGACGTCCTCGTGGTGGTCGAGGGTAAGAACCTCCTGGCGCGGAATAACCTCGAGAAGCTACGCGACTTCGTCACCGACATGCAGTTGGTCGACGGCACGCGCGGCCTTGTCTCGCTGTTCTCCGCGCGTCAGGCGCCGGCGCCGGGCAAGCTGCCGGCGGCGCTGTTCCCGGCCGAGCTGCCGGAAGGCGAGGCCTATGACAAGTTCATCGAGACCGTCAAAGCCAACGAGATCATCCGCGGCAAACTGTTGTCGGAGGACGGTACGCTCGCGCTGATCGTGCTGTCGCTGGATCCGGCTGTTGTCGCGTCCAACAAGCTGACCAAGACAGTGGCCGATATCCGTGCCTTGATGAAGGAGGATCTCGGCCAGACCGGGCTCAGCGTGCAGCTCTCCGGCGTGCCGGTGATGCAGCTCGAGATCCGCAACGCGGTCGAGCGCGACGGTCTTACCTACAACATCCTCGGCATTCTCGCCGGCTGCATCATCGCCATCATCTTCTTCCGCAAGATATCGTTCATGGTGGCGGCGGCGTTCCCGCCGATGATCGCGATCCTGCTGGCGCTCGGCGCGCTCGGCTGGGCCAACTTCAACCTCAACATGTTCCTGAACGTGATGACGCCGCTCATCATGGTGATCAGCTTCTCGGATTCGATGCAGCTGACCTTCGCCGCGCGCGACCGGCTGATCGCCGGGCAGGACAAGTTCACTGCGTTCAAGAACGCGGTGCTGGTGGTGGGGCCGGCCTGCGTGCTGACGCACGGCACCGCCGGCATTTCCTTCATCGCGCTGCAATTCTCCGACTCTGACCTGATCCGCAAGTTCGGCGAGGCGGGGCTTGCGGCGACCATCATCGCGCTGGTCGCGGTGCTGTCGCTGGTGCCGGTGTTCGGCGTGCTGCTGGTGCGCAACGAGAAGGTTTTTGCGGTGAAGTTCCAGGGCGCCGATGCCGGCGTCCAGGCCCTGCGCAATTTCTGCTACTGGATCGCCGTACGCATGGTCGGCCGTCCCGGCCTGTTCAGCTTGATCGCGGTGATCTTTGTCGGCGGCCTCGGCGTCATCTACGCCAATCTGGAGCCGCGTTACCGCCTGGCTGACCAGGTGCCGGACAAGCGGCAGGCGGTCGCTGCCAGCGACCGGCTCGACGCCAAGCTGACCGGCGCCAATCCCGTCAACGTGCTGATCCAGTTCCCCAAGGGTGAATCGCTCTATTCGCCGGAGACGTTGAATACGATCGCCGAGGTGCATGCGACGGTCGAGAAGTCGGCCGGCGTCGGCAATGTCTGGTCGGTCGAGACCCTGCGCCGCTGGCTCGCGGAGAAGGCGGGCAGCGACGACGTCGCAACGCTCAAGGAATACATCAACGTCATCCCCGAGCATCTGGTGCGGCGATTCATCGATGCCCAGCAGGATGCGGTCGTGGTCGCCGGCCGCGTGCCGGACAAGGATTCGAGCCAGTTGCTGCCGATCGTCGACAAGCTCGACACCGAGCTCGACGCTGTGCGCAAGAAGCATCCCGGCTACGAGATCGCGGTGACCGGACTTGCCGCCATCGCCGCGCGCAACTCAGCCAGCATGATCGAGAAGCTGAACCACGGGCTCACGATCGAATTCGCGCTGGTCGCGCTGTTCATCGGCCTCGCCTTCCGCTCCTGGGTGGTGATGCTCGCCTGCATCCTGCCGGGCATTTTCCCGGTCGTGATGTCGGGTACCGTGTTGTGGGCGATGGACGAGGGGCTGCAATTTGCCAGCGTCGTGGCGCTCACCGTCTCGTTTGGCTTGGGCCTGAGCGCCACCATTCACTTCCTCAACCGCTTGCGGCTGGAGAGCAAACCCGGGGTCGGCTCTGCGCTTGCGGTGGAGCGCGCGACCGTGCTGGTCGGACCGGCACTGATCCTGACGACGGTGGTGCTGGCCTGCGGCCTCGTCGTCACCGTGTTCTCCGACCTGCCGTCGCTGCGGCTGTTCGGCTGGCTCAGCGCGTTCTCGATGGTGATGGCGCTCGTCGCCGACCTCTTCATCTTGCGGCCGACTGCGATGTGGCTGATCAGCCTGCACGAGAAGCTGTACGGCCCCGACAAGCGCTCGGTCTGAGCTGTGCGTCGGAGGGCAGGGCCAGGCATAAGAAAACCCCCGGTTCGCGAGAACCGGGGGTTTTGTATTGCCAGCGAGGCTTGAAGGTCTGACGAGTATCAGCCCTTCGTCATCGTGATGTTGACGCCGCGGATCTCGCCCTTGGAGCTGATCTGCACGGTCTGCTTGTTGCCGGTGGTGCGCAGCGTCAGATTGGCGGCGAAGCCGTTGGCCTCGACGAACACCTCGATCTGGCCGCCGCCGGCGGTGCCCTGCAGATTGCCGAAGATGTTGCGGCTCGACTCGCTCCAATTGCCGGAGACGCGCTCGCCCTGGCTGGTGACGTCGCTGGTGAGGTCGAACTTGTAGCTGTCGCTGGCGCAATGCAGTGCCTGCTTCAGGCCGAGGCCGCTGGCTGCGACCTTGTAGTCCGCCTTGCAGCGGATGCGTTCGGTGGAGCCGTCGGACAGCGACACCGTTCCGGTCCCGGTCCAGGCGCCGTCAAATCCGGCAAACGGTCCGGTCGACTGAGCGTGGCTCGCCGTGACCGAGAAGAGCAGCGCAGCGCCAATGCCGGCCGCCTTGATCGCTTGTCCAGATCGCCCAAAAAACTTCATGTTGGAATATCCCGTTTCAGTAATGACGTCCGCCGGAAGCAAGAACGTCTCGCCGCATCGAAGGTTTAGTGTTCCCCATGCTGGGTCTGGTTCAAACCAGACCCGCCTGAAGCGTCAGCACGCCAACTCGCAAGTCGGCCGTTTGTCGCACTGATGCGCCGTTTCATCGCGTGTTTCCGGAGATGAGCGATGCAGCGCTGCAACAGGTCCGAGGGAAAACACGCGGCTCCGGGATAATCCCGTAGTATCAAGCGCTTACATTTGCCAAATGAAGGGGCGAAAAGGTGCGTTTCCCGACGAGGCGCCAATTTGGCCGCATTGCCGGTGTTTCTGCTCCCTTCGTTGCTGCGCTTCCGCGGCAAAACCATCAGAACAATCTGTTCCGGTCGTCTGCCCTGAGCTGTCCGGGATCGGAGCGATTCTGCCGTCAGATTTGAAGGACTACCATGCGCAAATTTCTCCTCGCTCTCACCCTGCTGTCGGCGTCCCTTTCGACCGCGGCATTTGCCCAGCAGGGGCGCGGTACCGCCGAAGAGCAGAAGGCCTGCACGCGCGACGTGCAGAAGTTCTGCCGGCCGGTCATCGACCAGGGCGATTTCACCATTCTGGCCTGCCTCAAGGAAAACCGGCCGAAGATTTCGCAGGCCTGCGACCAGGTCCTGAAGTCTCACGGGCAATAAGCCTTCCGGCGGCCCGAGAGACACCTCCCGGGCCGCCTTCCGCTGCCGTATTCCGCAGGGCAGGGGGTCGCGAGACGGGTTGGTCTTTTGGCCGGTTTCCCCTATATGGGGGCCGCGACGGCTTCGCCCCGGCGAGCCGCGCGAAGTGCCAAAAAGGCCTTTCCCCTCAGAGAATTGTTAACCAGTTCCGCGATGACCAGTGCGAGCGAATTGCGATCCGGCAAAGGAGACCGCGACGAGAATTTTCCCGTCGCGTCCTGGATCATTCATCCGCGTCACCGCGCGCTGATTCTCGCCTTCTACAACTTCGTCCGCACCGCCGACGACATTGCCGATCACGCGACGTTGCCGCCTGACGAGAAGCTGCGCCTGCTCGACCTGTTCGAGGCCGAGCTGCTGGGCAATGGCGATACCCAGGCTGAAGCCGTCGTCCTCCGCCGTGCGCTTGCCGAGCGCGGCATGGCTCCGCGCCATGCGCTGGACGTCCTCGTCGCTTTCCGCATGGACGTGACCAAGCTGCGCTACGAGACCTGGGACGAGGTGATCCATTATTGCCGCTATTCGGCGATGCCGGTGGGCCGCTTCATGCTGGATGTCCATGGCGAAGAGACCTCGACATGGGCCGCATCGGATGCGCTCTGCGCGGGGCTGCAGATCAACAATCACCTGCAGGATTGCGGCAAGGACTTTCGCGAGCTCAACCGCGTCTACTTGCCGCGCGATGCGCTCGCCGCAAGCGGTGCCTCGGTCGAGCAACTCGGCGGCGATCATGCGCCGCCCGCGATGCTCGGGTGCCTGCAGGCGCTCGCCGCGCGCAACGCGCTGCTGCTCGACGAGAGCAGGTCGCTCTCGTCCGAGATCAGGGACTTTCGTCTTGGCGTCGACGTCTCCGTGATCCAGGCCTATGCCGATCGCATCGTACAGCTGTTGAAGGTGCGCGACCCCCTGCGCGAGCGGGTGCATCTGAACAAGTTCGAGCTCCTCACCTTCAGCTTCGCCGGCATTTTCGGCGAGATCGGCCGGCGTGCGATCGGACGCAAGGCCATTGCGAAACCGGGAGCCGCGCATGACGCTTGAGGCGACCTCGCCCGGCGCCAGCTATGGCTCGACCGCATCCGGCAGCTCGTTCTACGCCGCGATGCGCATCCTGCCGCGCGAGCAGCGCGAGGCCATGTTCCAGATCTACAGCTTCTGCCGTCAGGTCGACGACATCGCCGATTCCCACGATCCGCGTGACGAGCGTCTTGCCGCGCTGCAGGAATGGCGCCGCGACATCGACGCGCTCTATCAGGGACATCCGCCGGCACGGCTTGCTGACTATGTCGGCTCCGTGAAGACCTTCGGGCTGAAGCGCGAGGATTTCCTCGCCATCGTCGACGGCATGGAAATGGACGTGCCGCAGGACATTCGCGCGCCCGACATGGAAACCCTCGATCTCTATTGCGATCGCGTCGCGAGCGCGGTGGGCCGGCTGTCGGTACGCGTGTTCGGTCTGCCGGAAGAGGATGGAATCCTGCTTGCGCATCACCTCGGACGTGCGCTGCAGCTGACCAATATTTTGCGCGACATCGACGAGGACGCGACACTCGGCCGTCTCTATTTGCCGCGCGAGGCGCTGCTGCACGCCGGCATCACCTCGAATGATCCGAACCGCGTGATCCTCGAACGCGCGCTGCCAAAGGTCTGCCTGCCGCTCGCACAGCGCGCGAAAGTTCATTTCGAGAAGTCTGACGAGATCATGAACCGCAACAGGCGACGTGCGGTCCGCGCGCCGCGCATGATGTCGAAATACTATCACGCGATCCTGGACCTCCTGATCGCGCGCGGCTTCAACGCGCCGCGTCAGCCGGTCCGCGTGTCCAAGCCCGCGCGCTTCCTCATCCTGCTCCGTTACGCTTTCATCTGATGTCAAAGACAGCTCACATCATCGGTGCCGGTATTTCCGGCCTCTCTGCCGCCGTGCGGCTCGCCAATGCCGGCTTCAAGGTTGCCGTGCACGAGGCGACGCAGCAGGTCGGCGGCCGCTGCCGCTCCTATTTCGACGGCGCGACCAACCTCACCATCGACAACGGCAACCACCTGATGCTGTCGGGGAACAGCCATGCGCGCGCCTATGCGCGTTCGATCGGCACCGAGGCCGGTCTTGTCGGACCCGAGCGCGCGCAGTTTCCCTTTGTCGATATCAAGACCGGGCAGCGCTGGCAGATCGATCTCGGCGACGGCCGTCTACCGACCTGGGTATTCGACGAGGGACGCCGCGTGCCTGATACGGGGCTCACGGATTATCTCAAGCTCGCGCCGCTGGTCTGGGCGTCGGAAGAGACGCTGGTCGGCAAGTCGATCCCTTGCGAGGGCACGCTCTATCAGCGCCTGGTGCAGCCGCTGCTGCTCGCCGCGCTCAACGTCGATCCGCCCGAAGGCTCCGCGGGCCTCGCCGGCGCCATCGTGCGCGAGACGCTGCTCGCGGGCGGTCAGGCCTGCCGTCCGCTGATCGCGCGCGATGGCTTGAGCGCCGTGTTGATCGAGCCTGCGGTGAAGTTCCTCGAAGAGCGCGGCCACAGCGTTCAGCTCGGTCATGAGCTGCGCTCGTTCACCAGCGCGGACGGCAAGGCCGCTGCTCTCAATTTCGGCGGCGAGGATGTAATCCAGCTCGCTGAGGGCGATGTCGTCGTGATGGCGGTGCCGCCGCGCGCCGCGACGAGCCTGCTGCCGGGGCTGAAGGCCCCCACCGAATTCCGCGCCATCGTGAATGCGCATTTCCGCTTCGAGCCGCCTGCGGGCGCAGCGCCCATCCTGGGCGTGATCGGCGGCATCGTCGAATGGCTGTTCGCGTTCCCGAACCGGCTCTCGGTGACCATCAGCAATGCCGACCGCCTGGTCGACATGCCGCGTGAGGAGCTCGCGCAGGCGATCTGGAATGACGTCTGCAAGGCCGGCGGCGTTTCAGGCGAACTGCCGCCCTGGCAGATCGTCCGTGAGCGCCGTGCCACATTTGCGGCAACGCCGGCGCAGAATGCCCTGCGTCCGGGGCCGGTCACGGCCCTGAAAAACCTGTTCCTTGCCGGCGACTGGACTGCTACGGGATTGCCTGCAACCATCGAAGGATCGGTCCGGTCCGGCGATCGCGCCGCCGATCTGGTCCTGGCCGCGCAGCGGGCCTGACAGGGTTTGAGACCCGTCAATTCAAGCAACTATCGGAGCGTGCGAGCAAGATGGATTCCGTGAACGAGATCGCGAAGAACCGCGCAGTCCTGGAATCGAGCATTGCATCGGCGACCCAAGGTGTCCTCGACGTCCAGCAATCCGACGGCCACTGGGTGTTCGAGCTCGAGGCCGACTGCACGATTCCGGCGGAGTACGTGCTGCTGCGCCACTATCTCGCCGAGCCCGTCGACAGCGTGCTCGAAGCCAAGATCGGCAAATATCTGCGCCGCATCCAGGGCGCCCATGGCGGCTGGCCGCTGGTGCATGACGGCGCCTTCGACATGAGCGCGAGCGTGAAGGCCTATTTCGCGCTCAAGATGATCGGCGACAGCGTCGATGCTCCGCACATGGTGCGTGCGCGCGAGGCGATCCGCTCCCGTGGCGGCGCCGTCAACAGCAACGTCTTCACGCGCTTCCTGCTCGCGACATACGGCGTGGTGACCTGGCGCGCGGTGCCGGTGTTGCCGATCGAGATCATGCTGCTGCCGTTCTGGTCGCCGTTTCACCTCAACAAGATCTCGTACTGGGCGCGCACCACCATCGTGCCGCTGATGGTGATCGCTGCGCTGAAGCCGCGCGCAAAGAACCCGAAGGGCGTCGGCATCGACGAGCTGTTTCTCCAGGACCCGCGCTCGATCGGCATGACCGCGAAGGCGCCGCACCAGAGCATGGCCTGGTTCGTGCTGTTCCGCTCGCTCGATGCGATCCTGCGCGTGGTCGAACCGATGTTCCCGAAGAGCCTGCGCAAGCGCGCGATCGATGCCGCGCTCGCCTTCACCGAAGAGCGGCTCAACGGCGAAGACGGCATGGGCGCGATTTATCCGCCGATGGCCAACATCGTCATGATGTACGAGGCGCTCGGCAAGGACGAGAACTTCCCGCCGCGCGCGATCACACGCCGGGGCATCGACAAGCTGCTGGTGATCGGCGAGGAGGAGGCCTATTGCCAGCCCTGCGTCTCGCCGGTGTGGGACACAACCCTGACCGCTCATGCGCTGCTCGAAGCCGGCGGCGACAAGGCGGTCCCTGCGGCCAAGCAGGGACTCGACTGGCTGATCCCGAGGCAGGAGCTCGAGCTCAAGGGCGATTGGGCGTTCAAGCGGCCCGACGTGCGTCCGGGTGGCTGGGCCTTCCAGTACAACAATGCGCACTATCCCGACCTCGACGACACAGCCGTGGTTGTGATGTCGATGGACCGTATGCGCCGCGAGCACGGCGCCACCGGCTATGATGCGGCAATTGACCGCGGGCGGGAGTGGATCGAGGGGATGCAGAGCGACGACGGTGGCTGGGCCGCCTTCGACGTCAACAATCTCGAATATTACCTCAACAACATCCCGTTCTCCGACCACGGCGCGCTGCTCGACCCGCCGACCGAGGACGTCACCGCGCGCTGCATCTCGATGCTGGCGCAGCTCGGCGAGACCGAGAAGACCAGCAAGCACGTGGCCGGCGGCGTCGCCTATCTGCGGAAAACGCAGCTTCCCGAGGGCTCCTGGTACGGCCGCTGGGGCCTGAACTACATTTACGGCACCTGGTCTGTGCTCTGCGCCCTCAATATGGCCGGTGTCAGCCATCAGGATCCGATGATTCGCAAAGCGGCCGATTGGCTGGCTTCGATCCAGAACAAGGACGGTGGATGGGGCGAGGACGCCGTCAGCTACCGGCTGGACTACAGGGGGTGGGAGGCTGCGCCCTCGACGGCCTCGCATACGGCATGGGCCTTGCTTGCACTTATGGCGGCGGGCGAGGTGGATAATCCCGCAGTTTCCCGGGGTGTGGAGTACCTGATTGCAACACAGAACGAAAAAGGACTGTGGGACGAGCAGCGTTACACCGCGACGGGCTTCCCCCGTGTGTTTTATCTACGCTATCATGGTTACCCGAAGTTCTTTCCGTTGTGGGCGTTGGCGCGGTATCGGAACTTGCGGAACACCAACAGCAGGGTGGTAGGGGTCGGGATGTGACTTTGGGGACGGGGGCCGATTTTTCCGTGGGTGAAGCAGTAGACCCGCGGCCGATACTCATTGTGACCGGTCTGGTTCAGGAGGCCCGCATCGCGGCTGGGCCCGGAATGGCCGTCATCTGTTCTTCCAGCAGCCCCACGCAATTGCGCTCGCTCCTGACGGTGATGGATCCCGCGAGCATCCGCGGCGTGATCTCCTTCGGCGTGGCCGGTGGGCTCGATCCGACGCTGCGCTCGGGCGACGTCGTGGTTGCCACCGAAGTGCTCGCTGGCGACGCCCGCTGGGCAGCCGGTCTGTCGCTCGGTGACGATCTCATCGAGCGCCTGACCTCGGGCCGCCGGCGCGTGGTTCGCCGCAGCCTCGCCGGTGCCGAAGAAGTCGTCACGGGCCGCTCCTGCAAGGCCGCGCTCCACTCTGAAACCGGTGCTGCGGCCGTCGACATGGAAAGCCATATCGCGGCGGCTTACGCGGCCCAAGCGGGGCTTCCCTTCGCCGCTGTGCGCGTGATCAGCGATCCCGCACATCGCGCGCTCCCCGCACTTGCTCGTGCCGCGATCAAGCCGAACGGGCAGATCGACGTCGCGGCGGTGCTGCGCGGCATCGTGCGCAATCCCACGACGCTGCATGCGCTGGTCTCGACCGGCCTCGATTTCAACCGCGCGCTCCGCAGCCTGCGCGGCTGCCGCGACTATCTGATCGGCACCGAGCTGATCGACAGCGAGGCGCTGGTCTCCGAGCCGGCCTGAGCGGCGACTCCGACAGAAGAATTTGGATCTGACAAAAGAAAAGGCCCGGTCTCGCGACCGGGCCTTTTGCATTTCGATGGATCGATTGCTTACGCGGCGGTCGAGGCCTTGCGAGCAGCCTTCTCCTGAGCGGCGAGAGCCTCGTCCTTGCGGATCTCCGAGAGCTTCTTCTGGACCTGCTCCGAGAAGATGTACTGCGCCGGACGCTGCTTCGACATGTCGATCTCCGGCGCCATCGGACCCGTGGTCCTGATGCCGCGCAGCGACACCCACATCGCCTTCAGCGGGTTGTTGATCGCAGCGGTCGCCGCCGTCGGCTCGTAGCCGCAATGGGCCATACAGTCGGCGCACTTCTCGTACTTGCCGGTGCCGTAGGTCTCCCAGTCGGTGGTGTCCATCAGCTCCTTGAAGGTCTTCGCGTAGCCTTCACCGAGCAGATAGCAGGGCTTCTGCCAGCCGAAGATGTTGCGCGCGGGCATGCCCCACGGCGTGCACTCGTATTCCTGGTTGCCGGCGAGGAAGTCCAGGAACAGGCCGGAATGCATGAAATTCCACTTCTTGCCCTTGCCCATGGCAAAGACGTCGCGGAACAGCTTCTTGGTCTTGGTGCGGTTGAGGAAGTGCTCCTGATCCGGCGCACGCTCATAGGCGTAGCCCGGCGACATCGAGACGCCGACACCGAGCTCGACGGTGAGGTCGAGGAACTTCGCGATCTCTTCGGCCGGGTGACCATCGAAGATGGTGGCGTTGACGTTGACGGTGAAGCCGCGCGCCTTCGCCGCCTTGATCGCGGACACGGCGCGGTCGAACACGCCCTTCTGCGACACGGCCTTGTCGTGATGGTCCTTCAGGCCGTCGAGATGCACGGAGAAGAACAAATACGGGGAGGGCGTGAACAGATCGAGCTTCTTCTCGAGCAGCAGCGCGTTGGTGCAGAGCGAGACGAACTTCTTGCGCTCCACGAG
>JAEWBW010000100.1 GCA_023390955.1 Pseudomonadota bacterium | reverse complement strand
CGAGCCAAGCCCCTACGGATGCAATTCCCTCGGTCGCGAACAATGACGCGTTGAAGTTGCCCAAAGCGTAGTTGTTCTGCATCTCGACCGAGAGCGGCAGCTCCAGCGCGCAGGGAATGAATGGCTTGAGAAGCCGGATCTGGCAGAAATGGGTGAGGTCGTGGCGCGCGAAATACTCGTGATAGACGTCCATCGCTTGCGATGGGACGATGACCATCCGCCAGTTCACGACGTTGAAGTAGGGCCTCATCGGCTCGCCGATCCAGAGGATGAGGATGATTCCGGCGAGGATCGGCAAGCAGAGTGACAGGATCGGCGTCGCTCTCGCGGAGAATCGCGAGAGCAGCGTGATGAAGATCATCCACGCCGGTGCGAGCAGCGCCATCTTGGTCAGCGTGCTCGGGTAAAATGAAAGCGCAATTCCCAGGACGGCTGCCGACATCCAGTACCTGTCGCGCAACGCGTAGGACGCGAACGCGAACGGCAGCAGCACGCTGGTGGTCGACGCGACCGCGTAGTTGAGGAGGGTGGGAAGCTGCAGTTCGCCACGATATTTGTAGATCTCGCTGATGCCGACCAGGCGAAATCCATAAAAGGCCGCAACGACGGATATCGCGAGCGACAGCAGCACGATTGCGGACAGCACGCGCTCGAAGCTGCGCTCCGACAGCTTCCCGGGCCGGCCGATCGGCGACGTGATGAGCATGGACGGCAGAAGAAAGGCCGCGCAGGACACGATGGCAGAAACGGCCGCGCCCAGATGGTCATACTGAAATTTCGAGAACGCGTTGAGCCAGAGATAGCCGGCGATCATCGTGAACAGATAGACTCCGCAGAAATGGCCGAACGTGATGCGGGAAAAGACGAAGATCGGGCTGATCAGCGCAAGCGCGGCCAGGGACGCAATCGCGTATTGCAGCCGGTCCGGCTCATAGAGCACATAGGCGTTGCGATAGATCGGAAATCCGGTCCGAAGCGATATCGCGCAGACGATCAGGTGGAAGCTGATCAACAGGGCGATGAGGCGTGATTGAGTCGGTTCGCCGCCCATAGGCAGGACAGGTCCGTGATGCGAGGGACTAGAGAGCTCGGTCATTGCTCTTGATGCCGTGCCGTGGCGGTCGGAATGAGCGAGCTATTCTGCGAACGAGCAAATCTCAACGCAAGTGCTCCTGTGCCCTGAAGCGGGATGCTAACGGTCCGGATTCCGCACCACGGCGCTGGCGAGGAAGTTGCCCACTTGTCCTGTTCCAATCAGTATGCTGTTCGCAGGACTTTTCAGATCCAAACCCACGAAAGCGAGTTTGGTCGGCGGTTGCGGCGTTCCCAGATATGCAGCGTAGGCATCCACGACGGAGGGGGTCGCGGCCATAATCTTGTCCGTTTGAACGTGGCGGCCGTCCGTACATGGTGACCAGTATTCGCAGACACTGAACAGAAAGGCCGAATAATAGCCGGATCGTGCGCGTGCTTCAGCGACGAGGATGTTCCTGGCGGCCTCCGGCGAGACGGCCGTTTGGCGCCAGAACTCGAACAGTGAGGCCGACAGGTGCGAGGGCGAGAAGCCCGACGTTGGAGAAGGGGCGCTCTTGAACGTTTCGGTATAGTCAATGAGCGGGTTAAACTTGTGCCCGGGCTGTGGTCTCAGCCTCGCTTCGACCCACGGGGCATATTCCGGCTGATAGAGCACCCACCGAACGTCCTTGCCGAGATCGGATTGTGCTGCCTGGATGGCTCGCGCAATTGCGAGCGATTTCTGATTGTCGGGCAACCACATCCGATAGGTCCGCACCGACGCCACGGAAACGAAAGCGGCGACCAGAATGATCGTGGCGCCAATGGCCCATTGCGATCCGCGTAGCCGCCAGTTCAGCGTGGACAGGAGTATTCCGGCTGATACGACGACAAAAGCCAGGTTGATCGAGCGTTCCCAGTCTTTCACGCTGATCATCGCTCCGGTCAGGATTTGCTGATTTGTGAGCGCGAGCGGCATCAATGCGAATGCCATGGCGACGGCGAGTTGCGGCCTGATCTTGCGGTCTCGAAGAAAGAATATCGAGATCGTTATCGCGAGGGCGAGCGCCAGAACGGTGCTCACTGCAATGACGGGGACGCGGCTGGCGAAGATTGCAGTCGTCGAAGGCCCCAATGTCATTCTTGCCGAGATCACCATTGCAGCGATGGACAGCGCGCAGAGACCGGCGAGCAGAAAGGCCTCGCGGCGCCGCCCCTCGATGAGCAAGAGCACTGCAATAGCCCCCTCGATGAGCAGCAGCGGATAGGAGACGATCGCGTAACAGCACAGCATCAGGAGTTGGACGGCGATCAGGCCGACTGTGCGTGCCTTGCTGCCGAAGACGCCGCGTCCCAACGAGATCTGGAGAAGTAGGCCGATAAAGACGTAGCCAATGAAGAAGGCTGCCTGAGGCTCAGGGGAACGATAGATCGACAGGTATGACGTTTCGATCGGCGGAACGTGAGCTTCACCCACGATGCGGGCGAATTGGGCGAGGGTCGGAAACGGGCCGGGAAAGGACGCGACGCTTCCGAGGGAAAAGAGATCTGAAGAAAACATCAAGGCAAGCGCAAAGAGTGCGCGCGCAGGTCTGTCCCGGAACAGCGTGCTCCCCGCAAAATAGGCCGCAGCGAAGATCAGAGGCGGGAAGATCGCATCGAAAACCATGAACGGGATGTTGTACGAGCCGTTGGAGAGCGCGATGAGCACCGTGGCGACCGTGCCCGAAAGCACGCGGTCGGGCCGCCATCCGGCAAGCCCGAACGGATTCAGGAAATAGGTGTCTTCGTCATAACCATTCTTGAAGAAGGCCAGTTCGCCAACCGAGTAAGAAAAACTGATGTGTTGCCAGACACCCAGAACGAACAGCAGGAGCAGAAAAGGGGCGGTCTCCCTGAGGAGGGCCGCGCCGGTGATGGATGGCGCCTTCGCTGGATCGGCAGTCAAGTCACTCTTGGGGGCGTCGACGGATTCGGTCACTTCGAAGCAGCTCTCACAAAGTCAGTTGGAGGAACGACCATCTTTGGCGGACATCCGGACGGCATAGCTTGGCAGGACATCAATTTCACCAGGCCTGGTCGGGGCAAGTCGAATTTCTACAGACATTTTGCGACCATAATGCCCCTTGGCGCCGAAAATCGCATCGATGAGCACTTCACTTCCCGTGCCTGGACGAGTATCAGACGGCGAGACCTGAGGACGGGGCAGATTCACAGGACTTCGGCGGGTTCCATGTGGGCTATGAGCGCCGATGGAGACGAGCGGATCGGGGCGAAACGGGTAGCTGGTCCGGGCCGGATATTCCGAGTATAGGCTACCCGATATCTCCAACCAGCCAACCAGATATGCTTTCAGACACGTCTGCAAGAGCCAAGCTCGTCGTGATGAGCTTCTATCCCGTCACCAAGTCGTTTGCAGAGCAGATCGCGAAGGCCTGTGGTCCGATCGACAGCTTTTACGATGCGGCGCGCTTGCGCAAGCTGCCCCCGGTCGCGGCAGTCCGGGAGTTGCGCAACATCAGGACGGACAAGCTCGTCATTGCGCTGGAAACCGAGGTCGCCAAGCCGCTGATTGCGCCGCTGTCGATCGCCGCGGCGCTCACCCGCGCAGGCTCGCTCGCGGTCGCCTGGCCCGATTTGCAGATCGAGCCGATCGGGCGCGTCAGCGGCGCACGCAATCTGATGCGGCTGGCGCTCGACACGCGTGGCTCGCGGCGTGCGCTCGCGCGGCAAATGCGCGATGGCGCGACGTTGGCGTCGGCGACGATGCCGCGGCAGGTCGCACCGAGCCAGGGGTCCCGCATTCTCTATGTCGACGCCAATATTTCCCTGGGTGCGCCGGTCGGCGGCTCGATCGGCCACACCGCGGGCGTGATCGGCGGGTTTCTCGATCATTCGTTCGAGGTGGATTACGCCAGTCTCAAGCCGCTGCCGTTGCGCCGTGATGGCGCGCGCTGGCTGAAGCAACACCCGAAGACGCTGCTCGCATATCCCTCCGAGCTGAATTACTACAGCTATGTGGAAGCCATCGAGGACAAGATCGTCCCGTTGCACAAGGCCAACCCGTGGTCCTTCATCTATCAGCGTTTCTCGCTGCATAACTTCGCGGGGCCTCAGCTGGGACGCAAGATCAATGTCCCCGTCGTCGTCGAATTCAACGGATCGGAAGTCTGGGTGTCCCAACATTGGGGTGACCGGCTTGTCCTGCACGATGCTGCGGTGAAGACCGAGGAGATCGCGCTGCAAGCCGCGGATCTGATCGTGACCGTGTCGGACGAGCTTGGGCACGATCTGCAGCGGCGCGGGATTCCGGCGAACAGGATCGTGGTCTATCCGAACTGTGTCGATCCGGCCGTGTTCGATTCCACGAGATTCTCCCGGGACGAACTCGCCGCGCTCAGGCGACAGAACGGTATTCCCGAAGAAGCGCTCGTCGCCGGATTCATCGGGACGTTCGGGCAGTGGCACGGCGTCGACTTCCTTGCGGAATGCATCCGGGATCTCATGCGCGACAATGCCGAATGGCTGAAGCGCAGCAAGCTGCATTTCATGCTTGTCGGCGACGGATTGAAGATGGCTCAGGTGCGCGAGCTGGTCGGATCACCGGAGGTCTCACCTTTTGTCACGCTGACCGGCCTCGTGCCGCAGCCGGACGCGGCCAAGTACTTGGCTTGCGCGGACATCCTGCTCTCGCCGCACGTTCCGAACCCCGACGGCTCGGGCTTTTTCGGTTCGCCAACCAAGCTGTTTGAGTATATGGCGATGGAGAAACCCATCGTTGCCGCCGCCCTTGCCCAGATCGGGGACGTGGTCGCCGGACGCGGCGCGACCCGGCTAGGCGTCATGCCGCCCGGTGCAGGCGAGGCCTGCGGCTTCCTGTACGAGCCCGGCGACCCGCAGGGCTTCAAGGACACGCTCAGGCGCGCCGTGGAGGACAAGCCGGCGGCGGCGAAGCTGGCAAAAGCAGCCCGAACCGAGGTCTTGAATCGCTATACCTGGACCCGGCATGTTGATGCTATTCTTGCCGCCATGGCCCGCAACGGCCTGCTTTCCCGCCGGCCGGATCGCGACGTTGCATGATCTCGTCTCCATGACAGGGGAATCGTTCTGAATGTGCGGAATTGTAGGTCTACTGGGCTATGAGGGTGGCCGCACGGTCGATCGGACCGTGTTGGATCGCATGCGCGACGCGATGGCCCATCGTGGACCCGATGGCGGCGATGGCTGGGTCTCCGCCGACCGTAGGGTCGGCCTCGGCCATCGGCGGCTCTCGATCGTCGACCTCAACGTCGCCGCGACGCAGCCGATGCGCAACGAAGACGGCTCCGTGCTCATCACCTTCAATGGCGAAATCTACAATCACGCCAAGCTGCGGCCCGAGCTCGTCGCCCGCGGGCACGTGTTCCAGACCGACCACAGCGACACCGAGGTGCTGGTCCACGGCTACGAGGAGTGGGGGCTCGACGGCCTGCTCGCGCGAATCGAAGGCGACTACGCCTTCGGGATCTGGGACGAGCGCAAGGGGCTGCTGTCGCTCGCGCGCGACCGCATCGGCGTCAAGCCGCTGTATTTCTCGCACATCAAGGGCAGCTTCGCCTTTGCGTCCGAGATGAAGGCGCTGGTCGAACACCCGGACTTCGTGCGGGAGATCGACGCTTACGCGATGTATCACTACCTGTCGTTCCTGACGACACCGGCGCCGCTGACGATGATGCGCGGCATCTACAAGCTGCCTGCCGGTTGCTACACGACCGTCGACCGTTCAGGGCGGACGAGCTTTTCGCGGTATTGGGACGCGGCGCCAGGGCTCGGGATCGACCCGCGCGAAACGGCGAACCTGTCCGACGCCGCGCTCGAGGACTTCTACGTCGGCGGCATTCGCGACCGGCTCCGCGCCAGCGTGGAAAAGCGCATGATGTCGGACGTTCCGATGGGTGTGTTCCTCTCGGGCGGCGTCGATTCCTCGACCAACGTGGCGCTGATGAGCGAGTTCTCCAGCCGCCCCGTCGAGACCTTCACGATCGGGTTCAGCGACTATCAGCACCTGAACGAATTCGATTCCGCCAACCAGATTGCGAAGCAGTTCGGCACCAACCACCACGAGATAGCGATCAAGAAGAAGGACATGATCGACTATCTGCCGAAGATGCTGCACTCCCAGGACGAGCCGATCGCCGACTGGGTCTGCATCCCGCTCTATTTCGTCTCCAAGCTTGCCCACGACAACGGGATGAAGGTGGTGCAGGTTGGCGAAGGCTCGGACGAACAGTTCTGTGGCTATTCGGGTTATATGTCGTACCTGAAGATGTATCACAAATACTGGACGCCGTTCCGCAAGTACCTGCCGCAGCCGGCGCAGCGGCTTGCGGCCGGCACCGCCAGCCTGCTGTCCGGGATGCATCCGAAGCTGCCGGTCTATGCCGACGTCATCGATCGCGCGGCGCGCAGCCGCGAGCATTTCTGGTCCGGTGCGATGGTGTTTCCGGACCTCATGAAGAGCCAGCTGGTCGATTCCGCCGCGATTGCCGCCTTGAAGGACCGGCACGCCGACGCCGACGGGCTGCTCGATCCGGAATATCTGGAGCTGGACAGCTTCAACGTGGTTCGGAGCTTCCTCGATCCGCTCGATGCGAAATTCCCGAGCCTCGATCCGCTGACGCGGATGATCCACAGCGAGTTCAGGCTGCGGCTGCCCGAGTTGCTGCTGATGCGCGTCGACAAGATCGGGATGTCCGAGTCGCTCGAGGCGCGCGTGCCCTTCCTCGATCACAAGCTGGTCGAGTTCTCGATGGACATTCCAGAGGAGTGGAAGACCAAGGGCGGCGAGCCGAAATATTTGCTGAAGAAGGCCGTCGAGGGGCTGATCCCGGACAACATCATCTACCGCAAGAAGATGGGATTCGGCGCGCCGATGGCCGACTGGATGCGCAGCGATTTCGGCCGCGCGGTTCGCTCGTCGATCCTGTCGTCGGGATTGCTGCGTCGTGGCTTCCTCAAGGTCGGCTACATCGAGAAGCTGTTCGACTGGCATTTCTCGGGACGCACCGATACCAGCCTGTATCTCTGGGCGATCTACAATCTGACCGCCTGGTACGATTTGTGGATCGATCGCAAGGCCGTCGATACCTCGCAGTTGTCCGATGCGGTTGCTTGACGCGGTCCGTCTCGGCCGAAGAGCTCTCGGGAAATCGCCGCGCTATGTGATCGAGCGCGCCCTCTCGGAGGGCGAGCGCGAGCTCGATCGCTGGCTCGCGCCGGTGCGCGAGCGCGGCCTCGACCGCCGCCGGCTGCTTGCGCTTGCGAAGGCTTCGTCGACCGACGAATTGTGGACGCGGCTGCGCAAGCGGCCATATCCGGCCTGGACATCGGCCATGGATCGCGGCGCCGTCGATCGCATCGTGCCCGGCGAAAGCGAGCGGATCGTCGACGCGGCGCGTCTCGCCGGCACGCGGACCATCGACCTGCTGGGAACAGGACCGGTGCGGCTCGCAAGGCCAATCGACTGGGCGCGCGACTATCGTGTGGGAATGGGTTGGCCGGGAGGTTTTGCGCGTTCGATCGACTATGTGAACCGCGATCGTCCCAGCGACATCAAGGTCCCCTGGGAAATTTCCCGCCTACAATGGCTGATCCCGCTCGGGCAGGCTTACCTGCTCGACGCCGGCGACGACCACGCCCGGGCCGCCCGTGACGTGCTGGAAGAGTGGATCGATGGCAATCCACTCGCCTATACCGTGAACTGGTCGTGCACTATGGAAGCCGCGATCCGCCTGTTCACCTTCACCTGGTTGTTCCATGTGTTTGCCGGCAGTGCCGCATGGAGCGACGAAGCCTTCCGCACCAAATTTCTGGCGAGCCTTTACCTGCACGGCGACTTCACGCTGCGGCATATCGAGAAGGCCGATATCAACGGCAATCACTACACGGCGGATCTCGCAGGCCTGGTGATGGCCGGTCATTTCTTCGGCAATGTCGGTGAGGCCGCGCGCTGGCAGGAGGCCGGCTGGACCGGGCTGCAGGCGGAGATCGACAAGCAGGTCTTTGCCGACGGTGTCGATTACGAGGCTTCGGTCCCGTATCACCGGCTGGTGTTCGAATTGTTCCTGTGGCCGGCGCTGTTTCGGCGGGCCTGTGGTGTGGTCGTGCCGGATGGCTATTTGCAGCGCCTGCGGGCGATGGCGCAATTCACCGCCGCCTATTCACGGGCCGACGGCAGCAGCCCGCTGTGGGGCGATGCTGATGATGCCAGGGCTTTGCCGTTCGGCGAACAGAAGCTCGGCGATCATCGCTATCTGATCGGGCTGATGGCGCTGGCGTTCGGCGATGCAGAGATGGCGGCACGCTTCAGCGGCTCGCGCTCGGAGCCGCTCTGGATCTTCGGTTCCGAGAAGGCTGCGGCGCTTCCGGCC
>JAEWBW010000086.1 GCA_023390955.1 Pseudomonadota bacterium | reverse complement strand
GGTGTACGCCGCGGTGAACCGCCAGCCCGGCAGGAATCTCCAGTCCGCCGCGAGCTCGATGCCGCGATGCTCCGATCGAGGCGCGTTGAATGAGTAGCTGATGCCGGCAATCGGCGTTGCCTGGCTGACGATCTCGTTGCGGAAGAATTCGTAGAATCCGGTCGCGCTCAGCTTGAGCGTATTGTTCGGCGTCCAGTCAAACCCAAGGTCGTAGCCGAGATTCTTTTGGGTCTGGAGCTGGGTATTGTTGCCTGACAGCCCGGTCGGAAGAACGAAGAGGTTGGAAACCTGCGGCGTGCCGTAGCCCGTAGCAACCCGCCCCCGGAATAGCCACTCGCTGTTCAAATTATAGAGCAGCGCGAATTCCGGCGCAGCATTTTGAAACTGCCGGTCCGCGGTTGTGAGCGTAGTCGTCGTGATGCCGGTGGGGCCGGTGTAGGAATAGGCGGTGTTTATTCCCTTGAGAACCGTTGTCTCCCAGCCGACCCCCGCAACGGCCATCAGCGACGATGTAAGCCAGAGTTCCTCTCTCGCACGAACCCCGTAGTTGCTGGTTTCGCTGTAGAGATTGCTCGATAGCCTGCCGAGCGTGGCATTGCCGCCGGGCATCACATTGCGCGTGTCGCTCGATGCCGTCAACGTATTGTAGAACGCACCAAAGTAGGAAGTTGAATCCATTCCGAGAATCTCGCCACGCTTGGTGAGATCGCTCATGTAGTTGTAAGATGGAAAATCTCCGATCGCGCTTGTCGTCCCCGTCGGCTGGCTGATGTTCCTGTCGTCGAAGACGAACTGACTGCGCCAGGTCGTCGTATTGTCGAAGTCATGCTCCCAGCGTCCGCCAACGATGGTACGACGGTCGTTGCGTCCGAGCCCCGCTTGCACGGCGGTCTCTTTGTCGGTTCCCGCAGTCGCGTTGAAACCATTGTTGAACAACGTGACCGTACCGCAGCCCGGAGCCGCCGTGATCCCTGTCGCGCATCCCTGCTGGAAAGGATTTTGGTAGTACTGATTCAGCGACTGTCGGATCGGCAATCGCGCGCTGAGATCATTGTTGATGATCTTGACCGTGAAGCGGTCGTCTGACGTCGCCTTCAGTGTCCCGAGGAAATTGACGGTCTGGGTGTTGAACCAGCTATTGCCGATATAGCCGTCGCCACGCACGTCGCTTGCAAGCAGTGAACCCTCGAAGTTTCCGACCTTCTTGCCGGCGGCCAGGTAATTGTTGAGGTAGCCATAGCTGCCGCCGTCGACACCGTATTCGACGCCGTCGATGGTGCCGCCCGGCCGCGTTCGGAAATTCAACGCGCCCCCGGTTGCATAATTCCCGTAGAGCGCCGACGAGGGCCCCCGGATGACGTCGATGGCGCTATAGGCGTGCGGATCGATCAGGTCGCTACGCGACAAGCCGTCCGGCTGCGTGACCGGGAAGCCGTCGTCGAAAATCACGAGGTTTCGGATAGCGAAGCCGTTGCGGGCATTGGAGCCGCGAATCGAGATACCGAAATCACGCGGTCCATTGCCCTGCTTGACCGATATCCCTGGACTGTCGCGCAGGACGTCTCCGACGGAGAACGCCGGCCGGTTGTCGAATTGAGCGCGACCGATGGTCGTTGCGGTTTGCCCCGCAGGCGACTGATTGAGGCTGTCTCGCGCTGCACTCGCGGTCATCGTCCTGATTTGAGCCGGGACGCTGGCGGCCTGATTTGAGGCAATTGGCCTAGTGGCCCAGCTGGTCGCAGCGGCGCGAGGCCTCGACTGCCGGACGGGCGGCTTGGGTCGGCTTGCCCGCGGCGCGTCGATGGTTACAGCCGGCAGCATCTCGCTGCTTTGGGCGAACGCCCCGTTCATGGACGCGAGCAGCGCGGCCTGAACGGCCACGGCACTCACACCGCAGAGGGCATGACGGCATAACATGGGGACTTCCTGACGCCGGCTTTCTCTCCGGCACTTCGACAGCATCGACCGCCGACGGACGCGCCGCGGCGATCATGAGGGTCGTCAGGAAACTTGAGGTGGGGCTCTCGCCTGCGCGTGAGAGCCGCGATGCGACGTGAAGGACACGACATCCGTCTCGTGCCACACCACCCGTGCAGCGATTCGAACCGGTGTCGAGAAACCCGTCTGCGGCGAATCGAGCGACGCGCTGGCCTGCGCAAGACAGCACAAGGCGCAGGCGCCGCCATGAGCAGCCGGTCCGCCGGTCTGATCGTTCGCGCCGCCCTGCTCGCTCGCGGCGTGGCAGATGACGGCGTTCTGGAGGGGATCGGAGGCCGAAACCCCCGCGGCGAGGCAGGCGGCAATAGGCGCCAGCACCTGCATCGCCAAGGCGAGCAGGACCAGGGGCAGGAATGTTTGCAGCCGCGCGCGCATCCACCGAACCATTCGTTCGCTGACTAAATAAACACCGCGGAACTGCCGAGTCGAGGTCGCTTCAGTCCTACATTTGGCGAAGCGCAAATTTATTCGGAAACTGTGGTCAGCTTGCCCCTCCGCAGGGCCAAGACCGGCCTTTTAGGCAACCCCCGCAACATCAGAATCCACAAATTTCACATATTTGTCATATACTTACCGAGAAAATAGGCTGATCATTTCGTCAACTGCTCGAATTTTGAACAATCGTTGCCGAAATTGATGACAAGCGAGAAAAGTTGAACTAGCATCTCTTTGCTCAGGTTGGCCGTGAGGTCGAAACCTGGTGGTCCAAGTCTCGGGAGGAGCCCCTGACGCGCAAAACGCAGCGTCGCCCCGTCAATCAAGATCAAATCTTCAGATATCGGGGAAAACAGGGTCGACACAATTTTTGAGCGGGGCTAGGGCCCCGCTCTTTTTTTTGCGCCGAGTTTTTGCACCAGGCTCAACACGCAGCGCCGATGAATGCTTCAGCGAATCTGATCGAGCAGAGTTTTGAACTCGCGGCCTCGCGCTGCGACGACCTCACGCCCCTCGTCTATCGGCGACTGTTTCGCGATCATCCCGAGGCGGAGGCGATGTTTCGTACCGACGGCGGCGACCTCGTCAGGGGATCGATGCTCGCAATGACGATCGAGGTAATCCTGGACTTCGCCGGCGAACGCCGCGGACATTTCCGCATGATTGCCTGCGAAGTTTCCTCGCATGACGCTTACGGGACGCCGCGCGAGCTGTTCTTCGACTTCTTCCGCATCATCAGGGACACGCTGCGCGACCTCGCGGGCAGCGAATGGTCGTCCGGCACCGACCGCGCCTGGGACGAATTGCTTGGTGAAATCGCGCACTTCGCCGACGTGCCGGCGTAGCACTTCGCGCTGCACCAACACGACTGCGTCAGTTTTTCTCGCGATTGCAGATTGGGTGGCGTGATCCCAATGATTGTGAGACAGTGTTCCCATTGGTAGCGCAAGCAATGACGCACCAACGAAAAATATCATGGGAGCGAGCGATGTCCGGGACGAATGATTTCTCGAAGACCAGGCGCGATGTTCTTCAGGCGGCAATGACCGCCGGCGCCGCGACGGCAATCCTCGGCGGCATGGGAATTAACCCAGCACTGGCAGCCGCCGCGGGACGATCCGAAAAGCCGCTGAAGGCGGCGTTCTCGAATGCGGGCCTGCAGGCCACATGGTGCGCGCAGGGCAAGCAGGCTGCGGAATACTGGGGCAAGCTGTTCAACGTCGAGGTCACCTGGTTCGATGGCCAGCTCGATGCGGTCAAGCAGCGCGCCGCGATCGACAACATGGCCTCGCAGAAGTGGGACTTCGTCGCGATCCAGGCCTTCGGCATCGGCACCCTCACCCAGCCGGTGCAGAAGATGATCGACGCCGGCACGCCGGTCATCGACATGGACACGCTGATCGCTCCGCTCGACCAGATCAACGTCCACTCCTTCCTCGCCCCCGACAACGAGTTCATGGGCGCCTCGGTGACGCAGGCGCTGTGCAACGCCATGGGCGGCAAGGGCAAGATCATCATGACGCAGGGCGCGCTCGGCCACACCGGCGCGCAAGGCCGCGCCAAGGGCTTCAATTCGGTGGTCAAGCAGTTCCCGAACATCGAGGTGCTCGACACCCAGCCGGCCGATTGGGACGTCTCCAAGACCGCTCGCCTCTGGGAAACCTATCTGACCAAGTACCCGCAAATCGACGCGGCGTTCTTCCACAATGACGACATGGCGCTGGCGGCTGCCAACATCATGAAGGCGCGCAACCGCACCAACATCCTGATCGGCGGCGTCGACGCCATGCCGCCGGCGATCCAGGCCGTCAGCGAGGGCCGGATGTTCGCAACCGTCCGCAACCCATCGTGCCGCATCCATGGCGGCGCCATCATCGCCGGCGTTGCAGCCGTCGTCGGCGGCGAGAAGAGCGGCCAGGGCATCCCGAAGAGCGTGGTGACCGACGGCCCGGTCGTGACCAAGGCGAACGCCCCCGGCATGCAGTGGATGGAAGATCATTTCCTGATCTGATCCATGCCTGAGGGACGTCAGCCTATCCTGGAACTGCAGGGCATCACGAAGAGCTTCGGCGGCGTCGAAGCACTTCGTGGTGTCGACTTCGCGCTCCACGCCGGCGAGATCCACGGTCTCGTCGGCGAGAACGGCGCCGGAAAAAGCACGCTGATGAAGATCATCGCCGGCGTGCATCCCGAATTCTCCGGACGGTTCCTGATCGATGGCCAGGAGACCCGCTTCCGCTCGACCCGCGACGCCCACGCCGCCGGCATCGCCATGGTGCACCAGGAGCTCTCGGTCGCTCCCGATCTGACGGTCGCCGAGAACGTGTTTCTCGGCAACCAGCCGACCAACAAGCTCGGCTTGGTGCAATGGCGGCGCATGGCCCGCGAGGCCGGCGAGCAGCTCGCCCGCTTCGGCATCGACGTCGACCCGATGGCGCGGCTCGGCGACCTCCCGATCGGGCTGCAGCAGCTGATCGAGCTCGCCCGCGTGCTGTTCTCCGGCGCCCGCATCGTCATCCTGGACGAGCCGACCTCCGCCCTCTCCCCGCCCGAGGTGGAGCGGCTGTTCGCGACGCTGCGCCGGCTGCGCGAGGAAGGCACCAGCATCGTCTTCATCTCGCACTTCATCGAGGACATCCTTCG
This sequence comes from Pseudomonadota bacterium, assembly GCA_023390955.1. Classification (GTDB taxonomy): domain Bacteria; phylum Pseudomonadota; class Alphaproteobacteria; order Rhizobiales; family Xanthobacteraceae; genus Bradyrhizobium. The sequence goes on along the minus strand of JAEWBW010000086.1, from coordinate 1,127 downwards.
CGTCTCCGATATCGTGACCGTCTTCCGCAATGGACGGAAGGTGACCGACACCGCGGCGGCCGCGACCACCAAGGGCGCGCTGATCGAAGCCATGATCGGCCGCGGCGGCGAGGCGCTGGAGCACAGCTATACCGACGACCTTCAGCTGCCGGCCGGCAATGGCGGCTCCGTTGTGCTCAAGGCCGACCAGCTGTCGCTCGCCCGCAGCCTCCAGGACGTTTCGTTCGAGGCCCGCGCCGGCGAGGTGCTCGGCATCTACGGCTTCATGGGCTGCGGACAGCTCGAGCTGTCGCGCATCCTGTTCGGCAAGCTGAAGCCGGACAGCGGGACACTCGTGATCGAGGGCGCGCAGAAGAGCTTTGCCAGCACCGCGGCGGCGCGGCGCGCAGGCGTCGCGCTGGTGCCCGAGAGCCGGCGTGCCATGCTGTTCCACCAGGAGCCCGTCTACAAGAACATCTCGATCAGCATTCTGGACCGCATCTCTTCGCTGCTGCTCAAGCCCACGCAGGAGCGCGACATCGCCAAGCGCCAGGTCGAGCAATTGCAGATCAGGCCACCGGTAGTCGGCCTCGACCTCGGGATGCTCTCCGGCGGCAACCAGCAGAAGGTGGCGCTGGCGAAATGGCTGACCTACCCGCCAAAGGTCCTCGTGCTGTGCGAGCCGACTCGCGGCATGGATGTCGGCGCCAAGAACGACGTCATCAACATCGTCCGCGATCTCCGCGCCAAGGGGCTTGCCATCATCGTGCTGTCGACGGAGCCCGAAACGGTGCTGTCGCTGGCCGACCGCATCCTCGTGCTCAAGCGCGGCGCAGTGGTGCGGGAATTCACCAACGAGCCGGTCAGCAAAGACCGCCTTCTGGAGGCGGCGTGACGGAGAAGCACCATGGCGAGCAGTGAGACGGCGGCGGCGGCAGCGCACAAGCCGCGCGGCATCGGCGTGTTCCTGCGCTCGCAGATGCGCAACATCGCGCCGTTCCTGACGCTGATCTTCCTCAGCGTGTTCTTCGCCTTCGCCAGCCCTTCCTTTGCGACGCTGGACAATCTCGGCAACATCCTGACGCAGGTATCGATCACCGGCATCATCGCCGTCGGCCTCACCTTCGTGATCCTCTGCGCCGAGATCG
>JAEWBW010000081.1 GCA_023390955.1 Pseudomonadota bacterium | reverse complement strand
GGTTGATACCGGCCGGCCGGGGCTTCAGCCCCGCCGCGTGGAATCAAATTCCCGATGGAGCAGGAGGTTCCCGCGCTGCGGCAGAATTTCTCCGCGCGACTTCCGCATCCTGCTTTCGCTCTTTGCGTTCGTTTGTTTCGGGCCACGCGCGTTTTCGGGATTTCCCCGATTTATCCACGACTTAGCTACGATTTTCGCAGATCTCCCGGAATTTTATGACGATCGACATGTTAGTCAGCCAAGGAGGATTATCGTGGAGCGGAGATCATGAATCACAGAGGCATCGAGTTCACGGTCGCGAAGACCGCGATCCCCGGCATCTGGCAGTGGCAATTCAGGATTGGCGACACGATCAAGTCCGGCAAGACCGAGACCAAGATCGATCTCCTCGCGGTCCGGCGGGTGCAGCTGCGGATCGATCGGGAGCTGAAGGCCATCGGGAGGAAGATGGCCTAGGCCGCCGCAGCCAGACTGTCAGCTGGGCCTAATCGGCGCTCGGAAGACGCCGCATCGTGAATTCGATCTCGTCACCCGGGAGCTCGCGCCAGCTTTCGACCGCGCTCATGTAGCCGGCCTTCGGGTAGCGCGCGAAGAACGCCCGCGCCTCGGCCCGCGCCGCCAGCCGCGGCAGCTTGAAACTCTGCCTCAGAAAACCGTCGCCCGCGTCGCGCCGGCGCGCCATCCGGTCGGCAATATCCCGCGGGCGAGAGGTCATGTCGCAACTCCCGACTACTACGACCCCCATCATATAAGGAGACCGCAGACGGGCGGGAGTCCGCTTCGGAAGGCTCAGTTGGGGGTCGCGCCGGCTTTTGGCTTCTTGGTCGCAGCCGACGTGCTGGTCCCAGTGTTTTTGGGCGCGGCGGCTGCCTTCGGCGGATCGGAGCGCATGCCGCCCCAGGGATCGTTGGACGCCTTGGCGTCCGGGATCTTCTTCAGCGTCTCCTTGTAGCGCGCGTCACGCTCGCGCTCGGCCGCCTTCTCCTCGTCGGTCTTGCCCGGCCCCGTATCCATCAGATTGATGTTGGGCATCGTTTGCGCGTAGGCGGGCGCGGCGAGCACTGCCAGCACCGCCGCCATGCGGAAAACCTTCATCACGTCACTCCTCGATAGTGGTTCGATCGATCCCGGCGCTCGTCTGCGACGGCACTTGCGAGCGATCCGCTAGAACCGGTCCGATTTGCAGGATTTTGGCGATTGCATCCAGTCATCCCAGAGCGGGCCGCATTTGGTGCACCCGTTCAGGACAAAGCCGAACGCCGCCAAGCAAAGCACCAAGGCAAATCGCCGCAACATCGTCCACCCTGCTCCCTGCCGGCATCATAGGGGGCGAAGTCGGGCATTTTCAAGCCAGAGCGGACCGGCCTCAAAGGGTGACTTTGCCTGCTTAATCCGGGCAGAATGGTTCCGAAACGCTCTGCAACAAACCGGGAATGGGAATACATGTCATCGCAGTCGACGGGCGCATTCGATATCGAGGAAGCAAGGCGGGTGCTGGGCGACGTGTTCGCGCCATGGGTCCAGGATCTCAACCTGTCCGTCGAAGCCATAGAGTACGAGCCGCGCAAGGATGTCCCGGACTGGCAGCCCGGCGCGATGCTGCGCATGCCGTTTTCGGAACGGCTGTGCCGCAATGGCGGGGTGGTCTGCGGCCAGGCGCTGATGGCCCTCGCCGACACGGCCATGGTGATCGCGAACCTCGCCGCCAACCGCGGCTACCGTCCCATGACCACGGTCGACCAGACCACGCACTTCATGCGCGCGGTCTCGTCGTCCGATGTGCTGGCGGACGCGAAGGTGGTGCGGCTCGGACGCACCATGAGCTTCGGCCGCGTCACGCTCATCTCCGCCACCGACAACAAGCCGGTGGCGATGGTGTCGAGCGCGTTCGCGATGCTGCCGGGCTGAGCATTATCCGGAAAAGTGTGAACCGGTTTTCCCTCGCGACAAACGCGGAACGCGTTTGCGCGGCGACTACTTGCCGAGCACTTCGTCGGCGGCGGTGACGATGCTGACCGACGGATTCTTGCCGCAATAGGTCCCGAACGACTTGGCGTTCTCGACGAACACGTCGGTGTCGATGATCGCGTTGTCCTCGTCGCCCTTGTACCAGCCGTCCATCCAGGTCAGCACCAGCTTGATGGTGTCGTCGCCGCTCTCGAGGAACTGCTTGCAGGTCATCGTCGAGAGATCGAGCTTGGCGGCGTGAGCCGGCACCGAGGACATCGCGACGGCGGCGGCGAACAGAATCGAAATCGTGGTCTTCATCAATATCTCCGTTGGCGCGAGTGGCCTTAATTGGACGCTTCGTCTTCGAAGCTGCGGGACGCGAACGCGGCCAGCGCAGTGTCGTAAACAAAATCTAAAGCGATCGGCAAGTACGGCGAAGATTGAATTTATTTCAGCGTAAACTCTATGGGCTATTTCACACATCGGTCACTATGGAATGACGACGATGATCGAGAAGCGCACATCGCAGCGGCACCGCGTCTTCAAGGGTGGCACGATCGCCTTTGAAAACAGGGGTTTTGCGTGCATTGTCCGCAATATCTCGATCGGCGGCGCCGCAATCGACATCGACGATCCCGTCGCACTACCGCAATCATTCACCCTGGCGATCGCGCACGACAATGTCGTGCGGCATTGCCGCGAGGTCTGGCGCAGCGAAAAGCGCGTCGGTCTCGCCTTCATGCAATAGCGCGTGAGGTGTGAACGCCGGTTCGCAATCGTCGGCTTGCGAAGCGGCGATGCGGGTTCGTGAACGTGCGCTCCATCGATCGCGCGGCCGGTGCGAGTCGGTGATCCCGCGGGCGATGATGTCATCGCAGCGAACGCAGCCCGGCTGATTTCGGACATCGAGAACCAACGCGCGACCAGACATCGCGTGCGCAAAATCTATTTCGACTTCTTGGCCGGCTCGGTCGGACGCGCGCCGCCCCACGGATCGTATTTTTCCTTGGGCTCGGGAATCCGTTCGAGCGCGGCCTTGTAGGCCTTCTCGTCGACCACGGGAGCTTTCTTCTCGGCCTTCGGCGCTTCCTGCGGTGGGCGCCTGCCCTGCGCCAGCGCCGGCGTCGTCAGCAACGCCAGTATCGCCGCCCCCAGAACCACAATTCTCATCCGTCAACCCCCTCTGCGTGGGCTATGAGCCTAACCTGCAATCCCGTAACGGCAAAACTCCCGCCTTTCCTTCCGGCTCGCTCCGGAAATGTTGATCAGCGGGGCCTTCGATCGGTCTCTTTCATACCTATCTGTTCGCGCGCGGGGGATTTTCGCAAATGTTTCGGATTGTGGCTCA
>JAEWBW010000078.1 GCA_023390955.1 Pseudomonadota bacterium | reverse complement strand
CCAGTGAATCTCGGTCGCCTAGGAAATTGCCGACCTCATGGTCGGTATCGACGCCGCCCCCTTCAAAGCCGCGCTGGAGAAGAAGAAGGCCGGCGGCAAGTCGGTGAAGGCCGCGATGACCTTCCCGGGCGGCACGCATGATCTCTGGATCCGCTACTGGCTCTCTGCCGGCGGCATCGACCCCGACAAGGACATCGAAACCATCGTCGTGCCGCCGCCGCAGATGGTCGCCAACATGAAGGTTGGCACCATGGACTGCTTCTGTGTTTGCGAGCCCTGGAATCTGCAGCTGATCCACCAACAGATCGGCTACACCGCGATCACCACCGGCGAACTCTGGGACAAGCATCCCGAAAAATCGTTCGGCATGCGCGCGGCCTGGGTCGACAAATATCCGAAGGCCGCCAAGGCGCTGTTGATGGCTGTCATGGAAGCCCAGCAGTGGGCCGAGAAGATGGAGAACCGCGAGGAGGCAGCAGTCATCTGCGCCAAGCGCCAGTGGATCAACTGCCCGGTCGAGGACATCACCGACCGCATGAAGGGCAAGTTCGACTACGGTACCGGCCGCGTCGTCGAGAACTCGCCGCAGCAGATGCGCTTCTGGAAGGATCATGCGTCCTATCCGTTCCAGAGCCACGATCTCTGGTTCATGACGGAGGACATCCGCTGGGGCAAGTATGAACCCGGCTTCGACAGCAAGGCCCTGATCGCCAAGGTCAATCGCGAGGACCTGTGGAGAGACGCAGCCAAGACGCTTGGCGTTTCGGCAGCTGAGATCCCGACCTCCACATCGCGCGGCAAGGAGACCTTCTTCGACGGCAAGGTGTTCGATCCTGAAAATCCGGCCGCCTATCTGAAGTCGCTCGCGATCAAGCGCGTCGAAGTCTGATGGGCCCTGCGGCCGCCTGCGGGCGGCCGCTTCACCTCATGAAGCCGGAGACAAAGCGATGAACATGCCTGTGAAGAAAATGGAAGTCGAAACCGTCCCGTCCGCCGGTGGCGTCGTGGCCGCTGCGATCGTTGCGATGAAGCCAAAGCGTCCGCCGCGCAGTGAGACCTATGCGCGGATGGCGCGAGAGACCGCGGCCCGCGTCATCCCGCCGCTCGTCGTGATCGCACTGCTGACTCTGATCTGGGAGCTGGTCTGCCGTCGCGCCGGCTCGACGCTGCCGCCGCCGTCACGTGTGTTCAAGGATACCAAGGAGCTGATCCTCGATCCCTTCTTCGACCATGGCGGCATCGACAAGGGCCTGTTCTGGCACCTCTCCGCCAGCCTGCAGCGCGTCGCCTATGGCTATTCGCTTGCGGCGATCGCGGGCATCGCGCTCGGCACGCTGGTCGGGCAGTCGGTCTGGGCGATGCGCGGGCTCGATCCGCTGTTCCAGGTGCTGCGCACGATCCCGCCGCTCGCCTGGCTGCCACTGTCGCTCGCCGCGTTCCGCGACGGCCAGCCGTCAGCGATCTTCGTCATCTTCATCACCTCGGTGTGGCCGATCATCATCAATACCGCGGTCGGGATCCGCAACATCCCGCAGGACTATCGCAATGTCGCAGCCGTCGTGCAGCTCAATCCGCTGGAGTTCTTCTCCAAGATCATGATCCCGGCGGCGGCGCCCTACATCTTCACGGGCCTGCGCATCGGCATCGGCCTGTCGTGGCTCGCGATCGTCGCGGCGGAAATGCTGATCGGCGGCGTCGGCATCGGCTTCTTCATCTGGGACGCCTGGAACTCCTCGCATATCAGCGAGATCATCCTGGCTCTGTTTTACGTCGGCATCATCGGCTTCGTGCTCGATCGCCTCATCGCCGGCCTTGGCCGGTTCGTCACCCACGGCACCGCGCAGAGCTGAAGGAGAGGGCACATGACCGCCTATCTGAAACTCGATCACATCGACAAGACCTTCACCCGCGGCAACGCCACCACCGAAGTGCTGAAGGAGATCAACCTCACCATCGACAAGGGTGAATACGTCTCGATCATCGGCCATTCCGGCTGCGGCAAGTCGACCCTGCTCAACATCATCGCAGGATTGACCACGGCCACGACCGGCGGCGTGCTGCTGGAGAACCGCGAGGTCAACTCGCCGGGGCCGGATCGCGCCGTGGTGTTCCAGAACCACAGCCTGCTGCCGTGGCTGACCGTGTTCGAGAACGTCAAGCTCGGCGTCGACAAGGTGTTTGCCAGGACCAAGACACGGGCCGAACGCGAGGCCTGGGTCATGCACAATCTCAATCTCGTGCAGATGGCCCACGCCCGGGACAAGCGTCCCTCGGAGATCTCAGGCGGCATGAAGCAGCGCGTTGGCATTGCCCGCGCGCTGGCGATGGAGCCGAAGGTGCTGTTGCTGGATGAGCCGTTCGGCGCGCTCGATGCGCTGACCCGCGCGCATCTGCAGGATTCGGTGATGGCGCTGCACCAGAAGCTCGGCAATACGATCCTGATGATCACCCACGACGTCGACGAGGCTGTGCTGCTGTCGGATCGCATTGTCATGATGACCAACGGTCCGAGCGCGCGCATCGGCGAGGTGCTCGATGTGACGCTGGCGCGTCCACGCAACCGGCTCGAGCTCGCCTCGAATGCGACCTACCTGAAGTGCCGCCAGCGCGTGCTCGAGTTCCTCTATGAACGTCACCGCTTCGTCGAGGCCGCATAAACTTTTTGTTAACGGGCGATCACACCCGCGCCCAACAAAGAGTCACTTCGCTCAATCCTTGTGCGGCGCACAAGGATTGAGCGAATCGCAAAATTTACATGCGAAACAAGCCCTGCAATCATTTCGGGCAAGACGAACAAGCCCCTGAAATCCCTGTATTTCCAGATGGCGCGCAACTGGCACGGAAATTGAAATGTCATTTCCGACGCCAACGACGACGTCCCTCACATCATCAATCAGCATCGTGAACTCGCCACCGGGGCAAGGCCTCGGAGCGTGCCTCCATGTCGGAGGTCAAGCCTGCAACGACGCAGCGGTGAGACTGGAAGGGATTAGCAATGACGAAGAGTCCTGCTCGAAACGAGACTTGGATTTCCGACTGGCGCCCCGAAGATGAGGCGTTCTGGAATGCGGGCGGCAAGGCTGTTGCCCGGCGCAACCTGATCTGGTCGATCGTCGCCGAGCATATCGGCTTCTCGGTCTGGCTGATCTGGAGCATCGTCACGACCAAGCTCCCCCAGGCGGGCTTCCACTACACCACCGACCAGCTGTTCCAGCTCGTAGCCGTACCTGGCCTGATCGGCGCGTTCATGCGCTTTCCCTATACCTTTGCCGTCACGACGTTCGGTGGCCGCAACTGGACCATTTTCAGCGCGGCGGTTCTGCTCATTCCGACGCTGTCGCTCGCTTATTTCGTCAGCCAGCCCGAGACGCCATTCTGGCTCATGCTGCTGGTTGCCTCGACCGCCGGTCTTGGTGGCGGCAACTTTGCCTCCAGCATGACCAACATCTCGTTCTTTTTCCCTGACCGGATGAAGGGATGGGCTTTGGGATTGAATGCGGCCGGCGGCAATATCGGTGTTTCCAGCGTGCAGTTGCTGACGCCGATCCTGATGACGCTCGCATTCATCAACCTGTTCCAGGCGACGCCCGTCGACGGCATCTTCTTGCAGAATGCCGGCCTGATGTGGGTGCTGCCGATCGCGATCGCGGTGTTCGGCGCGGTGTTCTTCATGAACAACCTCACCACGGCCAAGTCGTCGATCGGCAACCAGCTCGCGGTGGTCAAGCGCAAGCACACCTGGATCATGGCGTACCTCTATATCGGTACGTTCGGATCCTTCATCGGTTATTCCGCGGCGTTCCCACTGCTGCTCAAGACCCAGTTCCCCTCGGTCTCGATCTCGATCGCGTTCCTCGGCCCGCTCGTCGGCTCGCTGTCGCGTCCCTTCGGGGGCTGGCTTGCCGACAAGATCGGCGGCTCCGTCATCACGTTCTGGAATTTCATCGTGATGGCCGGCGCGACCGTCGGTGCGCTCTACTTCGTCGGGCAGAAGGATTTCATCGGCTTCATGTCGATGTTCCTGATCCTGTTCGTCACCACGGGCATCGGCAACGGATCGACCTACCGCATGATTCCCTCGATCTTCCGCGAGCAGAACCTGGCCAAGGTGCGCGGCAAGGGCGATGCAGCGCGCGCGATGGCGCTGAAGACGGCGAGCATCGAGAGCGGTGCGGCCGTCGGCTTCATCGGCGCGATCGGCGCCGTCGGCGGCTATCTGATCCCGAGCGGTTTCGGCAAGTCGATCGCGTTGACCGGCGGTCCGCAACTCGCGCTCGTGATTTATCTCGCCTTCTACGCGTCGTGTCTCGGACTGACCTGGTGGTTCTATCTGCGTCGCAGCCCGCAGGGCGAAGGCGCGCCAGGCCTGGCAGAAGCACGAGTGTGAGCATGATCCGGAAAAGTGTGCAGCGGTTTTCCGACAAGATCATGCTCGAGAAAAGTCAATTGGTATGAATCTCGCTTCTCTCCGTACGCGGGGAGAAGCATTGCCCGACAGTTTGACCCATGAACCTGGTTCGCAATGGCGCGCACCAAGGCAAACCCAACAGGCAGGAGAATGTCATGACGCCCGAACAGATCACCCTCATCCAGCAGAGCTTTTCCAAGGTCGCGCCGATCTCGGAAGCTGCGGCTGTCTTGTTCTACGATCGTCTGTTCGAGGTGGCACCATCGGTGCGCGCGATGTTTCCCGAGGACATGACCGAGCAGCGCAAGAAGCTGATGGGCATGCTCGCGGCCGTTGTCGGCGGCCTGTCGAACCTGCAATCGATCCTTCCGGCGGCCTCCGCGCTCGCAATTCGTCACGTCGCCTACGGCGCCAAGGCCGAGCACTATCCCGTCGTCGGCGCCACCTTGCTGTGGACGCTGGAGAAGGGGCTCGGCGAGGCCTGGACACCCGAGCTCGCCGCCGCGTGGACCGAGGCCTACGGCGTGCTCTCCGGCTTCATGATCACGGAAGCCTACGGCACGCCGCCCGCGCAGGCGGCAGAATAGGAGATCTTTCGTGAGCGAACCTCTCGTCATCGTCGGCAATGGTATGGCGGCCGCGCGTCTGGTCGATGAGCTCGCCAAGAACGCGCTCGGCCGCTACGCCGTCGCCGTGATCGGCGAGGAGCCGCGGCTCGCCTACAACCGCGTGCTGCTCTCCTCCGTGCTGGCCGGCGAGACCGGCTCGCACGAGATCGAGCTCAAGCCCGCCGGCTGGTGGCGCGACCGTGGCGTGACCGTGCGTTACGGCTACCGGGCGACCGAGATCGATGTCGGTCGCCGCGAGCTGAAGATCGCGGGCGAAGAGAGCATGGAATTCTCCAAGCTCGTGCTCGCAACCGGCTCGACGCCGCTGCGACTCAACGTGCCCGGCGGCGATCTCCAGGGCGTCCACACCTTCCGCGACACCCGCGACGTCGACCTGCTGCTGAGTCTTGCGGCCGCAAGGAAGCGCGTCGTCGTCATTGGCGGCGGCCTGCTCGGTCTCGAAGCCGCCTATGGCCTCGCCAAGGCCGGCGCGCCGGTGACGCTGCTGCATCTGATGGACCGGTTGATGGAGCGCCAGCTCGATCTGTCCGCGGCCGATCTCCTGAAGACGCTGGTCGAGCGCAAGGGGGTCCGCGTTCTGCTCGACGCCAGCACGAAATGCATCCATGGCGACGGCCATGTCGAAGCCGTGGAGCTTGCCGACGGCAGCCGCATCGACTGCGACGCCGTGATCTTCGCCGCCGGCATCCGGCCCAACGGCGCACTGGCGAAGGAGGCGGGCATCGCCGTTAACCGCGGTGTCGTCGTCAACGACGTCATGCAGACCAGTTGCTCCGACATTTTTGCGATCGGCGAATGCGCCGAGCATCGCGGTGTCTGTTACGGCCTGGTTGAGCCGGCCTATGAGCAGGGCAGGGTGCTGGCGCGGCATCTTGCCGGCCGCGAGGCCGCCTATCAGGGCAGCGTGGTCTCGACCAACCTGAAGGTCTCCGGCGTCAGCGTGTTCTCGGCCGGCGATTTCACCGGCGGTGACGGCAGCGAAAGCATCGTGCTGTCCGACCGCAAGCGCGGCACCTACAAGAAGCTCGTCATTGCCGAGGGTCGGCTGAGCGGCGCCGTGCTGATCGGCGATACCACCGATGCGCTCTGGTATCTCGAGTTGATCCGCACCCGCGAAAAGATTGCGGGTTTCCGCAGCGACATTATGTTCGGCCGCGCGATGGCGCGGCCGCCCAAGGCAGCTTGATACCACGGGCTTGATAAGGCGCTTGAGATGACGGCGATCGACCCCACGCTCCGCACCACCAGAACGACCTGCCCCTATTGCGGTGTCGGTTGCGGCGTGTTGGCGACGCCCGACGGCGCGGGCGGGGCGGCGATCGCAGGTGATCCCGACCATCCCGCCAATTTCGGCCGGCTCTGCTCGAAGGGCTCCGCGCTCGGCGAGACCGTCGGGCTCGAAGGCCGGCTGCTGCATCCGATGATCCGCTGCAAGGGCACGCTCGAACGCGTGGCCTGGAGCGATGCGCTCGACCACGTCGCCCACCGCATGCAGCACATCGTCGCGCGCGACGGCGCGGACGCGGTCGCGTTTTATCTGTCGGGCCAGCTTCTCACCGAGGACTATTACGTCGCCAACAAGCTGATGAAGGGCTTTGTCGGCACCGCCAATGTCGACACCAATTCGCGGCTCTGCATGTCGTCCTCGGTCGCCGGCCATCGCCGCGCCTTCGGCGCCGACACCGTGCCGGGAAACTATGAGGATCTCGACCAGGCCGATCTGCTCGTCTTCGTCGGCTCCAATGCGGCCTGGTGCCACCCGGTGCTGTTCCAGCGCATGCTGAGGAATCGCCAGGAGCGTGGCGCGCGCATGATCGTGATCGATCCGCGCCGCACCGATACCGCCGGTGACGTTGACCTGTTCCTCGGCCTCAAGCCCGGCACCGACACCGCGCTGTTCTCGGGCCTGTTTGTGCATCTTGCCGACAATGGCGCGCTGGATCAGGACTACATCGCAGGAAATACCAGCGGCTTCGAGGATGCGCTTTCGCGCGCACGGGGCATTGCCGGCAGCGTCGGCGCCACAGCACTCGCCACCGGTCTCTCCGAGCAGGACGTCGCGGCGTTCTTCGCGATGTTCCGCGATACCCCGCGCGTCGTCACGCTGTATTCGCAGGGGGTCAACCAGTCGGCGCAGGGCACCGACAAAGTCAACGCCATCCTCAATTGTCATCTCGCGACGGGGCGCATCGGCAAGGTCGGGGCATCGCCGTTCTCGCTCACCGGTCAGCCCAATGCGATGGGTGGCCGCGAGGTCGGCGGCCTCGCCAACCAGCTCGCCGCGCATATGAACTTCACGCCGCCCGACATCGACCGTGTCCGGCGGTTCTGGAAGGCGCCGCGCATTGCCACTCATGAGGGGCTGAAGGCGGTCCAGCTGTTCGAGGCGATCGACCGCGGCGCGGTCAAGGCGCTGTGGGTCATGGGCACCAATCCGGCGGTGTCGCTGCCGGATGCGGACTTCGTGCGCAATGCCCTGAAGAAGCTCGAGCTGTTCGTGGTCTCCGAGAACGTGCTGTCCAACGACACCGTCGACGCCGGCCCGCATGTGCTGCTGCCCGCGCTGGCCTGGGGCGAGAAGTCCGGCACGGTTACCAATTCCGAGCGGCGCATCTCGCGCCAGCGTTCCTTCCTGCCCGCGCCGGGCGAGGCGCGGCCGGATTGGTGGATCCTTAGCGAAGTCGCCAAGCGACTCGGCTTCGGCGCGAGTTTCGATTACAAATCCGCCGCCGAGATCTTTCGCGAGCATGCCGCGCTCTCCGCGTTCGAGAACAATGGCAGCCGCGACTTCGACATCGGCGCGCTGACCACACTCTCGGACGACGCCTTCGACGTCTTGAAGCCGGTGCAATGGCCGGCCCGCGAGGGTGACGTGCCGGGCGAGCGCTTCTTCGCGGAAGGCGGCTTCTTCACCAACGACCGCAAGGGCCGCTTCATCGCGCCCGAAGTGCCGACGCTGCGCAGCGAGACCAATGCAGCGCGCCCGCTGCGGCTCAACACCGGCCGCATCCGCGACCAGTGGCACACCATGACGCGCACCGGCCTAAGCCAGCGGCTCGGTGCCCATTTGCCGGAGCCGTTCGTCGAGATCCATCCCGACGACGCCGGCAAGTACGGCATCGTCCATGACGGTTTTGCGCGCATCACCAGCGACTATGGCCAGTGCATCCTGAAGGTCGTGGTCAGCGAGCGCCAGCAGCGCGGCGTGCTGTTCGCGCCGATCCACTGGAGCGCGATGAATGCTTCGCATGGCCGCGTCGGCGCGCTGGTGGCTTCCTTCACCGATCCCTTCTCCGGGCAGCCCGAGGCGAAGGCGACGCCGGTTGCGATCACGTCTTACGAATATGTCTTCCGCGGCTTTGTGCTCTCGCGCAAGGAGATCGACCTGCCGCCGCATCTGTGGTGGACGCGCGCCGCGGTCAAAGGCGGCTTCGGCTATCTCGTCGCCGACAATGCCGATCTTGCACGCTGGCCGGCCTGGCTCGCGACGGTCGCCGGCGAGGACGTCGCCGAGTATCGCGATTTCGGCGGCGGCGTGTTTCGCGCGGCGTCCTTTGCCGGTGATCGCATCGAGACCTGCCTGTTCGTCGGCCCCGCCCATGATGCCGGCGACTGGGAAGTGGTGAGAAGCGTGTTCGCGGCCGACCGCGTCACCGACGAGCAGCGCCGTTGGCTGCTGTCCGGCAAGTCCGGAGAAGGCACCG
>JAEWBW010000049.1 GCA_023390955.1 Pseudomonadota bacterium | reverse complement strand
CGCATCCTTGAACCCAAACGGCGGCAGGCGGGTTAAGCCTTCCAAGCAGGAGGTGCACAATGCCCGTTTCTGAAATGCCGTTGGTTGAGCGCATCGCGCGCGTGCTTGCCGGCGCAGCGCACAGCAGCAATGCCGAAGGGTCCGATCCGTCCGCCGGGGAAAAGGTCGATCTTGCCTGGCGCGAGCATGTGAACCAGGCGCTTGCCGTGCTTCACACCATGCGTGAGCCGGACAGCCGGATGGCTTCGGCCGGCGATGTCGAAACCTGGACGCGAATGGTCGAAGCGGCGCTCGAGGGAGCGGACCAGACCGCGTGAATGCACGGGCCCGCGAGCGCCCGCGTACCAAGGGTAACCCCAACTGGACGCTAGTTACCTGCGTCCTGGCATCCAGCCTCTCCTTCGTCGAAGGCTCGGTGCTCAACGTCGCGCTTCCCGCAATCCGCGCCGGCTATCAGGCAGGGACGGCCGAAGTGCAGTGGGTGGTGAACGCCTATTTGCTGCCCTTGTCGGCGCTGCTGTTGCTCGGCGGAGCGCTCGGCGATCATTTCGGTCGGCGACGGTTGCTCGTCATCGGCACGGCGATTTTCGCGGTGACGTCGCTGATCTGCGCGCTGGCGCCGAGCCTCAACGTGCTGCTGGTCGCCCGTGGTGCACAAGGCGTCGGTGCAGCGCTTCTGCTTCCGAACAGCCTCGCGCTTCTCAACGCTGCGTTCGAGGGCGAGAAGCGCGGACGGGCTGTCGGCATCTGGGCGGCGGCGGGGGCTGCAGCAGCGGCGGTGGCCCCTTTGCTTGGCGGCTGGCTGGTGGACAATGTGGGCTGGCCGGCGATCTTCTACATCAACCTGCCGCTGGCTCTCGGCGCGATCCTGCTCGCGCTGAAATTCGTCGCGGAGAGCCGCGAGGCCGGTGAGGGCCGCACCGATTATGCCGGTGCATTGCTGGTTACGGCGGGGCTCGGCGGGCTCACCTATGCGCTGACGCTCTGGTCCGCGGATGGTGCGATGAACGATCGCGCTTGGATCGCCCTCGCGGCCGGAATCGTGTTCCTAGCGGGATTCTTCGCCGTCGAGGTTCAGCGTGGGAAAAAGGCGATGCTACCGATCAGCCTGTTCGCGAACCGCTGCTTCTCCGGTCTGAACCTGCTGACGTTCCTGCTCTACGGAGCATTCGGGGCGGCAATGCTGCTGCTGCCCTACGTGCTGATCAGCGCAGGCGGTTATTCGCCGATCCAGGCGGGTATGGCGATGCTGCCGCTACCGATCCTCATGACCGCCATTTCACCGTCGATGGGGGGCCTTGCTGCGCGGCTCGGGCCCCGGCTGCCATTGACGATAGGCCCGATCGTCGTTGCCGTCGGGATGGTCCTGTCGCGCCTCCTTCAGCCGGACACCAGCTATTGGACGGGCATGTTCCCGTGCATTCTGGTGATGGCGCTCGGCATGACGATTGCTGTTGCGCCTCTAACGTCATCGGTACTGGGCTCGGTCGAGGAACAGCATGTCGCCATGGCGTCCGGGCTCAACAGCGCGGTGGCTCGGCTTGGCGGGCTGATCGCAACGGCTCTGCTCGGTTCCGTGCTTGGCAAGGAGGGTGACGCGTTGTTCGGCGCATTCCACGGCGCGATGATCGGGTCCGCTGCAGTCGCGGCAGCTGCGGCAATCGTTGCGCTAACGATGCTGGGCGGCGTCAGGATGCGCGAAGGCTGAATAAGCGAAAGGCCGCCCGGGTTTCCCCGAACGGCCTTTCCATTGTCTTGCCGAAAGCGGCCTGACGTTAAGCGGAAACCTCCGCGGAGGCTGCGCTCACGATAGCCGTAATCGGCATGGGACAATGAGACATCAGACCACCTCCTTCCAGTTGTTTCGAACAGCACCGGATGTGGGTCGTGGACAAAAGTAATTCAAGAGTTTCAGTGACTTGTCGCCTAGCCGACAGAGCAGACGGCGCATGATATAACGGCGGTACCGACTCTCAACGGGGAGGCAGCGATGAACCGCAGTGCGCGTTCGCTGGCGCTTGTCCTGGTCGCCGGCGCTTCGATGAGCGTAACGCCACCGCCACAGCCTTACTCTGCAGCGCTGCTCGCGATGCTCGACCCGACGTCGGCCGTTCGCGACCTGTGCGGAGGCAAGGAAGCGGGCGCATCGATGCGAGCCAAGCTGACGCTGGCCGCTGCGGTCGTGCAGGCAGCCGGCGATCCGGTGCCCGCTGCTGCGCCGCTCTACGACGGACTCGGCAAGGTTCACTTCCTAATCACGACATCGAACCCGCTCGCCCAGCGCTACTTCGATCAGGGTCTAGGGTTCGCCTACGGCTTCAATCACGCCGCCGCGATTGCCTCGTTCCGTGAGGCGCAGCGGCTCGATCCCGAATGCGCGCTCTGCTTCTGGGGTGAAGCGCTGGCGCATGGGCCGAACATCAATGCGCCCATGGACCCGGCGACGAACGCTCGCTCGGTGGGGCTCGCCCGCTATGCCAATTGGCTCGCGCGCAAGGGAAAGCCTGAGGAGCAGGCTCTGACCGGGGCAATGCTCAAGCGCTATTCGCCCGACACGAATGCCGATCGTGCCGCGCTCGATGCCGCTTATGCCGATGCCATGCTCGGAATCACCAAGGCGTACGGATCGAACGACGACATCGCCTTGCTTGCGGCCGAAGCCGCGATGGATACCCGCCCGTGGGATTATTGGACCGCCGACAAGAAGCCGCAGCCGCGATTGGGCGAAGCGGTCGAGCTGGTCCGCTCGGTCTATGCCCGCAACCCGGACCATCCGCAGGCGGCGCATCTTTACATCCACCTGATGGAGAATGGCCCAGACCCGAAGCTGGCCGAGGCCGCGGCCGACAAGCTTGCGACGCCGTTGTCCCCGACCGCGGGTCACCTCGTCCATATGCCGGCGCACATTTACTACCGCCTCGGACGGTGGAAGGATTCGATGCGGGTCAACGTCGATGCCGCACGCGCCGACGAGACGTGGATCAAGGCCACCGGCGACAAGGGCCTCGTCCGCTACGGATATTATCCGCACAACGTCCACTTTATCGTGACCTCGGCGCAGATGGCTGGCGACATGCCGACCGCCATCCGCGAAGCGACCAAGCTGTCGCGGCTGCTCGATCCGACGATCAGCTCGCAAATTGCCTGGGTGCAGGCGGTGAATGCGGCGCCTTACTTCGCCGCCGCGCAGTTTGCGCCGCCGGGCCGGATCCTGGCGATGAAGGCGCCCGACAAGAGGCTGCCCTACCCTACGGCGATGCGGCATTATGCGCGGGCAGTGGCCTATGCGCAGATGCGGAACCGTCCCGCCTTCGACCGCGAGTTGGCGGCCATCGCCGCGATCCGTGAGGGCGGCGCACTCAAGCCCATGATAGATCAGGCGGTTCCCGCATCCGACCTGCTCTCGCTCGCAGAGACGGTCGCGCGTGGGCGCTGGGCCTATGCCGGGCGTGATTATGCCCGAGCGACGAAGCTCTATCGCGATGCGACCATGATCGAGGCGAAGATCCCCTACATGGAGCCGCCCTTCTGGTATTATCCGGTCAACCAGTCGCTTGGCGCCGCGCTCTACCGTCAAGGCAAGTATGACGAGGCGCGGCAGGCTTTCATGGCTGCGCTTGCGCAATTGCCGAACGACGGCTGGGCATTGTTCGGGCTCGCCGCGACGGAACGCGCTTCAGGACGCCAGGCTCAGGCGGCAGCGGCAGACGCGGCTCTGGCGAAGGCCTGGGCGGGCAATCGCAGCTGGCTGAAGATGGACCGGCTCTGACGCCGATCAGTCGTGCGCTGCGATCCAATCCTCGACAACGGGGGCGATACGCTCGCGCCACTTGCGGCCGTTGAAGATGCCGTAATGGCCGACGTCCTTGGCCATGTGATATTTCTTCGACTTCGCCGGTAGAGCTGTCGAGATGTCGAGCGCCGCTCGGGTCTGGCCGAGGCCGGAAATGTCGTCGCGCTCGCCTTCGATCGCGAGCAAAGCGGTGTCCGTAATCGCCTTTGGATCGACGCGATGGCCGTGATGCGCCATCTTGCCGCGCGGCAGCAGGTGGCGCTGGAACACGACATCGACGGTCTGCAGATAGAATTCGGCCGTCATGTCACAGACCGATCGATACTCGTCGTAGAAGCTGCGCGTCGCGTCCGCGCTTTCCTCGTCGCCCTCCACGAGATGCTTGAACATCTCCCAGTGACTGACGAGGTGGTCGCCGAGGTTCATGGTCATGAAGCCGGCAAGCTGCAGGAAGCCGGGATAAACTTTGCGACCGCCGCCAGGATAATAATGCGGCACGCTTGCGACGACGTTGTTCTGGAACCAGCCGAGCGGCCGCTGCGTCGCCAGCGTGTTGACGGCGGTCGGCGCCTTCCGCGTATCGACCGGGCCGCCCATCATGGTCAGCGTGCGCGGACGCCAGCGGTTCTTGTCGGCGTTCATTAGCGCGGTCGCGGCATAAGCCGGGACCGATGGCTGGCACACGGCGAGCATGTGCGCGCGGTCGCCGGTGGTCTCGCCGATGAGCTCGAGGAACTCGATGAGGTAATCGATGTAATCGTCGAGGTCGAAACTGCCCTCGCTCAACGGCACAGATCGGGCATCGCGCCAATCGGTGATGTAGACGTCATGGCCCGGAAGCATCCGCTCGACTGTGCCGCGCAGCAGCGTCGCATAGTGGCCCGACATCGGCGCGACGATCAGGAGGCGCGGACCACCCTCGACGCCCTTGCGGACGAAGCGCTTCAGCTGGCCGAACGGCTTGCGGAGAACGATCTCCTCATGGACGGCGACCTTGCGCCCCTCTACCGTCGTAGTGTGGAAGCCGAATTCGGGCTTGCCCCGCGGCGCCGACGCATGGGCGAAGACGTCCAGAGCGGCCGCGAGAAGTGGGCTCGAAGCGCTGTAGGCGAAAGGATTGGCCGGATTGCTCAGCCACCCTGCACCCATGCCCGCCAACTTGCTCGCGCCCGCAAGAAAGGAGCGCTGAACCTCATAGGCGTCATAGAGCATGCAGGGGGACCTCGGGCGTCACTTGGACTGGAACAACAGATGTGGCCCCCATTCGGTCCCTTCGCAAGGCAAAATGGTGCAGTGCAGCGTTTGCATCGCGGCAATTGAGGCGTGACGGGCACACTGCTAGGCGATGGGCCAATGGCAAGCCGGGTCGATACGCAGCCGCCGAAGCGGTCCCTTAGGAACCTTGGGATGATCTGGCGCTTCGCCAGCCGCTATCCGGGGCATATCGCCGGGGCGGCGGTGGCGCTGATCGTCGCTGCGGCTGCGACGTCCGGCGTGCCCTATGCCTTCAAGTTGATCATCGACAAGGGCTTTGCCTCCGGAGCAGCGACCGACGGCGACCTGTCGCGATGGTTCAAATACCTCTTGATGCTGGTCGCGATGATGGCGCTGGCGACGGCGGTCCGCTTTTATTTCGTGTCCTGGCTGGGCGAGCGGACGGTGGCCGACATCCGCCGTGCAGTGCACCGCAACCTGCTGCGCCAGTCCCCCGGCTTCTTCGAGGAGAACCGGCCGGCGGAGATCACCTCGCGCATCACGGTGGACACGACGATCATCGAGCAAGTCGTGGGCACAACGGTGTCGGTGGCACTGCGCAACGTGGTTCTGGCGATCGTATGCGCCGTGATCCTGTTCGTCCTTTCGGCGAAACTGGCTGGGCTTCTCCTTATCGGCATCCCGCTGATCCTTGCGCCGATCATCCTTCTCGGCCGCCAGGTGCGCGCGATCTCGACCCGCAGCCAGGACCGCATCGCGGACGTGGGTACGGTCACCGGCGAAGTGCTTGGCGCTATGAAGATCGTTCAGGCGTTCGGCCAGCAGGGCCGCGAGGCCTCGCGCTTTGCCGAAGCAGTCGAGCGCGTCTTTGCAACCGCGAAGAAGCGAATCCTGCTGCGCGCGCTGATGACCGCGATCGCCATGTTCCTGATGTTCGGCGCGGTCACACTCATCATCTGGCAGGGCGCGATCGACGTCGCTGCGGGCCGCATGACGGGCGGCACGATCGCGGCATTCGTTCTCTACGGCGGACTGCTCGCCGGCGCGTTCGGCGCGCTGTCTGAAGTTTATGGCGATCTGCTTCGCGCGTCCGGCGCCTCGGAGCGGTTGGGCCAGTTGCTCGACGCCGAGCCGGACATTCAGCCACCTGCGA
>JAEWBW010000030.1 GCA_023390955.1 Pseudomonadota bacterium | reverse complement strand
GCGCGCGATCACCTGCACGCCGATCGGCAGGCCGCCGGCCTTCAGCACGGGCACGTTGACGCAAGGATTGCCCATCAGGGTCCAGAGCCGGTTGTAGCGAGGGTCGCCGGTGGTCGCGAGCGCCTTGGGCGGCGCGACGCCGGGCGCCGAATAGGTCAGCAGCACGTCGACGCTCTCGAAGACGTCGCCGAGCTCGCGGCGGCCCCTCCGGCCGATCCGGCGCGCTTCGTCATATTGCTTCGTCGTCAGGCCGACCGTCGCATCGAGGCTGGCGCGCACCATGGGCGCGATGTCGTCGTGCCGCTCCGAATATTCCCAGGCGAGCGCGCGGTGCGCCTCGAAATCCTGGATGATGGGGTGGATGCGCCAGGCCTCCCGCACCATCTCGGGCATGTCGACCGTCTGCACGCTTGCGCCGGCACGCGTCGCGGCCTCGATCGCGGCCTGCAGCCCCTGCTCGGCTGCATCCTCCACGGCGCCTGCAAACTCCTGCCTGACCACGCCGATGCGCGGCGCCTTCGCGGCGACGATGTCGGAGAATTCGCTGCGGCCGGTCATTGCCAGCAGCCCGCGGGCGAGATCCTCGGTGCGGGCGGCGAACAGGCCGACGGTGTCGAGCGCCCACGAGTAGCATTTGACGCCAACGGTCGGCAGCATCCGGAACGACGGCTTGATCGCCGCCACACCGCAATAGGCGGCGGGCCGGATCACCGAGCCGCCGGTCTGGGTGCCCAGCGCCAGCGGGATCATGCCGGCGCCGACGGCCGCCGCCGAGCCCGCCGACGAGCCACCGGGCGAATGGCCGAGATTGTGCGGATTGAGCGTCGGGGTCGGATCGCGCGAGGCAAACGCCGTGGTCGTGGTCTTGCCGACGATGGTGGCGCCAGCCCGCTTCAGCATCATGACGACAGGCGCATCCGCGCGTGGCTGCCAGCCCTTGTAGATCGAGGAGCCCATCTCGGTCGGAAAGCCGGCGGTGTCGATGATGTCCTTGATGCCGACCGCGATGCCGGACAGCGGGCCCGAGCCTTGCGCCTTTGCGGACGGGTCGTGGCAGACGAAGGCGCGGACGTCCTTGTCCCGCGTGGCGATGGCGTCGAGCGATTGCGCGATCGCGGCATCGGCGGAGATTTGTCCGCCGGCGATGCGGCGCTGCAGGTCGGCAAGCGAGATCATGGCAAAATCCTTCTTATTGGAAGCGGTTTTAGCATCGCGACGCAAGCAGGCAAGCGCAGCCCCTGATGCTCACGCCCTCAGGTTGTTCCATGCTGGGCCTGCAAGGAGCCACCGTGGACGCCATCGCCACAACCATCGTGCTGACGGAATCCGAACGGATCGACCGGATGCGGCTGATCCGCTCCGACAATGTCGGGCCGCGCACCTTCCGCTCGCTGGGCGATCATTGCGGCTCGGTGCGCGCCGCGCTGGAGCGGCTGCCGGATCTCGCCCGCCGTGGCGGCGCAGCGCGGTCGGGACGGATCTGCAGCGTTGACGAGGCCAGGGCTGAGCTGGCCGCCGCGCAGCGGCACGGCCTTGCCTGGCTCGCGCCCGGCGAGGATGGCTATCCAGCACGGCTGTCAACGCTCGACGACGCGCCGCCGCTGCTGGCCGTGCGCGGTGACCGCGCGACCCTGATGCGGCCGATGATCGCGATCGTCGGCTCGCGCAATGCTTCCGGCGCCGGCCTGAAGTTTGCCGGTCAGCTCGCCCGCGAGCTTGGCGAGGTCGGGTTCGTCGTCATCTCCGGACTCGCCCGTGGCGTCGACCAGTCCGCGCACCGCAGCAGCATCGCCACGGGCACGGTTGCCGTGCTCGCCGGCGGGCACGACTGCATCTATCCGCCGGAGCATGGCGATTTGCTCGCATCGATCATGGCGCAGGAGGGCGCGGCGATCTCCGAGATGCCGCTCGGCCACGAGCCGCGCGCCCGCGACTTCCCCCGCCGCAACCGGCTGATCTCCGGTGCCTCGCTCGGCGTCGTCGTGGTGGAGGCGGCGCACCGCTCGGGCTCGCTGATCACGGCGCGGATGGCGGCCGAACAGGGCCGCGAGGTGTTCGCCGTGCCGGGCTCCCCGCTCGATCCGCGCGCCGCCGGCACCAATGATTTGATCAAGCAGGGCGCGACGCTGGTCACGGAAGCCAGCGACATCGTCAACGCCGTACAGCCGATCATGGAGCGGCCGCTGATGCCGCCGCTGCGCGAGACCGACAGCGAGCCGTTCGAGACCGATCCGCAAGGCCATGACCGCGACCAGATCACCGGTCTCCTTGGCCCCACTCCAATCTCGATCGACGATCTCGTGCGAATGTCCGGCGCATCGCCCGCGATCGTGCGCACGATCCTGCTGGAGCTCGAGCTCGCCGGCCGGCTGGAGCGTCATGGCGGCGGGCTAGTTTCGCTGCTTTAGAGAGCGACCAACCCAAAGGTCGAAAACAACCCCATGCACAGTAGACGGCCCCCAAGGGCCGATCTGCGCGCGAATGCGAGAGAGGTGAACCACGTCCGCGGCTTAGCCGACGTCAGCCCTCCTTGCGTCCGTCGAACCGTGTCCGCGCCGCTGCGATCTGGTCCTGATGGTTCACGGCCCACTGCCCGAGCGCCTTGACCGGCTCCTGCAGCCCGCGGCCGAGATCGGTCAGCTCGTAATCCACCCGCGGCGGGATGGTCGGAAAGATCGTGCGCGTGACCAGGCCGTCGCGTTCGAGCCCACGCAGGGTCAGCGTCAGCATCCGCTGCGAGATGCCGTTGATCATCCGCTTCAGCTCGTTGAAGCGCTTTGGCCCGTCGCTGAGCATCATGATCACGAACACGCTCCACTTGTCGCCGACGCGCGCCAGCACCGAGGCGACGCCGCGGCAGTCGGCATGAGCGGGGTCAGGCAGCTCTGGCAAGGCAGGCAAACGCGTGTGTGTCGGTTTCAAGGATGTGCCCATGGCTCAAAAAAGTGCGTTCTTGCGGGGTTTTCGATGGTCACTCATGTAGTGCCAGTTACAAAACAATACCATGGGTGACCCCAATGAAACTGCTCCACATCGACTCCAGCGTGCTCGGCCCCCACTCCGTCAGCCGGCAGGTTTCAGCCGCCATCGTCGACCGCCTGCGCGCGGCCACGCCTGACCTCGAAATCGCCTATCGCGATCTCACGCAAACCCCGCTCGCGCATCTCTCCGGAACCCACCTCGCCGCCGCGCAAGGTGCGCCCGCCCCGGCCGAACTCGCGCCTGATCTCGCCGCAAGCCGCGCCGTGCTCGACGAGTTTCTCGCCGCCGACATCGTCGTGATCGGCGCCCCCATGTACAATTTTACGATCCCGAGCCAGCTCAAGGCGTGGATCGACCGTATCCTCGTGGCGGGAAAGACGTTCAAATACGACGCGAACGGGCCGCAGGGCCTGGCCGGCGGCAAGCGCGTGATCGTCGCGATCTCGCGCGGCGGCTTCTACGGCGCCGGCACACCGGCCGCGCTCGGCGAGCATCTCGAAACTTATCTGCGCTGGGTGTTCGGCTTCATCGGCATCACAAATGCGGAGTTCATTTTCGCCGACGGCGTCCAGGCAGGACCCGAGCACCGCGAGAAGGCGCTGGCGAGCGCACTTGAAGCCGCGACCGGACTGCACGCTGCGTAAACAAGACGAACCGGCGTAACGCATCACGTTGCGCCGGCTCGATTTCCCTTCGTTCGATCAGCCGCGATAGATCGGCGCGCCGCTCGGGGACGCCACGGCGCCGCCGTCGACAAAAATCTCCTGCCCCTGCACATGCGCGGAATCGTCCGAGGCGAGGAACAGCACCGTCTTCGAGACGTGCTCGGTTTCGCCGAGACGCCCGAGCGGCGTCGACAGCGCGATGCGCTTCTCGAAGGCTATCTCGGCTTCGGGGGTCGCGATTGCGGGACCCCAGATC
>JAEWBW010000655.1 GCA_023390955.1 Pseudomonadota bacterium | reverse complement strand
ATTTCGACCTGCGCGGCGACGACCGTGAGGGCGCGGCGCGGCTGGCGGCACCCGACGCGGCCGAAACGGCCGCGGCACCGCGCGGTCGCGGCCGGCCGAAACTCGGCGTGGTCGCGCGCGAGGTGACGCTGCTGCCGCGGCACTGGGAATGGCTGGGCGCGCAGCCCGGCGGCGCCTCGGTTGCGCTCCGAAAACTCGTCGACGATGCGCGGCGCGCCAGCGGTGACCGAGACCGCGAACGAAGCGCGCGGGATGCGGCTTATCACTTCATGTCCGTGATGGCCGGCAACCTGCCGCATTTCGAGGAAGCCACACGCGCATTGTTCGCCGACGACCGCCGGCGCTTTGCATCGCTGATCGCGGAGTGGCCCAGCGACATCCGCGATCACATCGTCAGGCTCGCCAACAGCGATCGCGCCGGACCGCCGTAACACCGGCCCGGCGCAGCCCCTCTTCCGAACCCTCAATCATCCGCGACTTCAAGCGTTGCGCGGCATCGCCTTGCCGCGCCGAAGGAAATGCCATGTCCAAAATCATGTCCAGCACGCAATCGCTTCCGAAGACATTCCTTCTGTTCCTGCTCCCGATGATGCTTGGCAACGCGCTTCAATCGTTGTTCGGAACCGTGAGCAATGTCTTTCTCGGCCAAATGATCGGCGTCGATGCGCTGGCGGCGGTCGCGGCCGTCTTTCCCGTGATCTTCTTCCTGTTCGCCTTCGTGATGGGCCTGAGCACCGGCGCCACCGTGCTGATCGGCCAGGCCTTTGGCGCTGGCGAGAATGGACGGATCAAGACCGTCGCCGGCACGACGCTCGCGGTCGGCTTGCTGCTTGCGACCTCCGTCGCACTGCTTGGTGGCATCTTCAGCCGTCCCCTGATGATGGCGCTCGCGACCCCGCCGGACATTCTCGATCAATCCAGCGCCTACGCCCGCATCATGCTGCTGACGGTGCCGCTCGGCTTCGTCTTCCTCTTGATGACGTCGATGATCCGCGGCGTCGGCGATGCCCGCACACCGCTGCTGGCGCTGGCCTTCTCAACCCTCATCGGGTTGATCCTCACGCCGGTCCTGATCCATAGCGGGTTCGGCGTTGCCAGCCCCGCATGGGCCTCGGCCGTCGCCAACGCGATCACGCTGATCCTGCTCGCGGCCCATCTGCTGCGCAAAAATCATCCGCTCGCGCCTGATGCGGTGCTGCTGCACAGCCTGCGGATCGACCGCGCCATGCTCGGAAAGATCCTCGGCATCGGGCTGCCGAGCGCGGTCGGCATGGTGGCGATGGCGATCGCCGAGCTGGTGCTGCTCGGGCTCGTCAACGGCTTTGGCTCCGAGGCCACCGCAGCCTATGGCGCGGTCAACCAGGTGATGGGCTATGCGCAGTTCACGGCGATGTCGATTTCGATCTCGGTCTCGATCCTTGGCGCGCAGGCGATCGGCGGCGGCCATCACGCGCGCTTCGACGCCATCGTCAAGACCGGCCTGCTGTACAACATCGTCCTGACCGGCGGCCTCGTGGCGTTGATCTACCTCTCGGCGCGCAGCGTGCTCGGCCTCTTCATCATCGACCCCGCCGTGCTCGATCTCGCCACGGGCCTGCTGCATGTCGCACTGTGGAGTACGGTGCCGTTCGGTCTTGCGACGGTGTTTTCGGGCGCCATGCGGGCCGGCGGCGTCGCGCTCACGCCCATGCTGCTGTCGATCTTTGCCATCCTCGCGATCGAATTGCCGTCGGCGGTGATCCTGAGCCGGATCATCGGCATCGAGGGCGTCTGGGCCGCCTACCCGATCGTGTTCTGCGCCATGTTCATCCTGCAGATGGGCTACTATCTGCTGGTCTGGCGCAGGCGCCCCGTCCTGCGCTTGGCATGATCACGATCAAAGTATTATGACCATCATGAAACGGGTGGACCTCGACCGCGCCGTGGGTCACAATGCGCAAAAGCGATGTCAGGGAGAACGATTTTGACCCGCGCAGCCCCAGAATTCCTGTTCGATTTCGGCAGCCCCAATGCCTATCTCAGCCACGAGGCGATCCCGGCGATCGAGAAGCGGACCGGCGTGAAGTTCGTCTATGTGCCGGTCCTGCTCGGCGGCATCTTCAAGGCGACCAACAACAAGTCGCCGGCCGAGACGCTGGCCGGCGTCAAGAACAAGCGTGAGTTCCACGCGGTCGAGACCGAGCGCTTCCTCAAGCGATTCCAGGTGCAGCCTTACTTCTGGAATCCGCACTTCCCGGTCAACACGCTCAACCTGATGCGCATCGCGATCGCGGCCCAGCTCGAGGGCGTGTTCGAAAAATATGTCGACGCCGCCTTCCATCACATGTGGCGCGAGCCCAAGAAGATGGACGATCCCGAGGTCGCGATGCAGGCGCTCGCCTCGTCGGGGCTCGACGCGCAAAAGCTGTTCGTCCGCGCCCAGGAGCCCGAGGTCAAGGCCAGGCTGATCAAGAACACCGAAGACGTGGTCGCGCGCGGCGCCTTCGGCTCGCCGACCTTCTTCGTCGGCAAGGAGATGTTCTTCGGCAAGGAGCAGCTGCGCGAGGTCGAGGAGATGGTTTCGGGAAAGTGATTTCCTGGCAAAGCCGAACGATTATCTCCGGCGTCGTCCTGGCGAATGCCAGGACCCATAACCACCGAATGTTGTGTCAGTGCAGGCTGGAGCGACAGCTTGTTCGATAGTATGCAATCGGGATAATGGGTCCTGGCTTTCGCTAGGACGACGCCGATGAGGCATCAGCGGCACTACCAAAAGCAATAACAAGGAGCATCCCATGCGCATTCTCGTGGTCGGCGCCGGCGCCATCGGTGGCTATTTCGGTGGCCGGCTATTGCAGGCGGGACGTGACGTCACCTTCCTGGTCCGGCCGCGGCGCGCCAGCGAGCTTGCGAGCGCGGGGCTCGTCATCAAGAGCCCGAACGGCGATGTGACGCTGAAGAATCCGCCGACCGTGCAGGCCGACAAGCTCGCCGAAAAATTCGACGTCGTGCTGCTGAGCTGCAAGGCCTTCGACCTCGACGACGCCATCAAGTCCTTCGCAGCAGCGGTCGGGCCGAACACGTCCATCATCCCGATGCTCAACGGCATGAAGCATCTCGACACGCTGGACGCCAGGTTCGGCAAGGAGCGCGTGCTCGGCGGTCTCTGCGCGATTGCGGCGACCCTGAACGAGCAGCGCGAGGTGGTGCAGCTCCAGCCGATGCAGTCGATCAATTACGGCGAGCGCGACGGCAAGATGTCGGATCGCGTCAAGGCGATCGACGAGGCCTTCAAGGGCGCCGTCAACGGCGCCACCGCCAGCCAGAACATCATGCAGGACATGTGGGAGAAGTGGATCTTCCTGTCCTCGCTCGCGGCGTCCACCAGCCTGATGCGGACCTCCGTCGGCAACATCCTCGCCGCGCCCGGCGGCCGCGACTTCCTGCTTGGCATGCTGGACGAGACCAGCGCGATCGCCGCCGCCTCAGGTTATACGCCAGGCGGGCCATTCTTCGATCGCGTCAAGGGCAACCTCACCGCCGAGGGATCGCCGATGACGGCCTCGATGTTCCGCGACGTCAAGGCCGGCCTGCCGGTCGAAGCCGATCACGTCATCGGCGACCTCATCGCGCGCGCCGATGCGGCCAAGGTGCCAGTGCCGAAGCTGCGCATCGCGTACACGCATCTCAAGGCGTATGAGAAGCAGCGGGCTGGGTAGTTCGTAGCCACAATCAGTGTCGTCCCGGCGCAGGCCGGGACCCATACCGCGTGATCTAACGATTGCGGATGGTGGTAGTCCCACCAATGCGAGTCTTCGCCAAACAACTTCCTGTGGTTATGGGTCCCGGCCTGCGCCGGGACGACGGCGGAGATAGCGGCAACCGCCCGCCGCTATTTCAAATACGCCAGATAGTGCGAGACCGCGGTGATTTCCTCGTCGCTCATGTGATAGGCGACGTCGGCCATCGCGGCGCCACCGCCGCCGACGCGCTGGCTCGTCTTGTAGTCGCGCAGCGCCTTGACCAGATATTCCTCGCGCTGGCCCGCGAGCCGCGCAACCGCCTTGGTGCCGGCATAGGTGTCGGTGTGGCACGAGGCGCAACGGCGGCCGACGGCGACCTGCGCGCCCTTCTTCGACAGATCCGGATCGCTGTCCTCCGCGCCCTTCGGCGGCGTCAGCTTTGAAAAATAGGCGCCGAAGGCGCGGATGTCCTCGTTGGTGATCTGCTCGACGATCGGCTGCATCTGCTCGTTCTTGCGCGAGCCGGCGCGGAAGAACACGAGCAGCCACTGGATGAACTGATCGGGCTGGCCGGCGAGCGAGGGGATGTTCTCCGTCTGCGAGATGCCGTTCTCGCCATGACAGCCGGAGCAGACAGCGACCTTCTCCTGGAGAGCGGCGTCATCGGCGGCGAAGGCCGGCACGAGACAAGCTGCGAGCGAGAATGCGCCGATGACATACGAGGAAAGCTGGCGGCGCATGATTGGATATCCTGATCTGGCAAGCGCGCCTGAGGGAGCGCGGAGTCCATAACCCCGTTTCGTGGCCATGGGTTCCGGACCAGCGCGGGCGCGCGATCCGAAAGCAACGTTACAGTTGAAAGCAAAGAGGCTGCGGCGCCTTGCGGCCACCGCAGCCTCCCTGTCACGTCATGCTACTTCTTGCTGTAGCTGATGCGGTAGATCGCGCCGGCCCAATCGTCGGCAACGAGGATCGAGCCATCCTTGGCGAGGATGATGTCGTTGGGACGGCCGAGATAGCCCTGGTCGCCCTCGAGCCAGCCGGAGGCGAATATCTCCTGCTTGGCGTTCTTGCCGTCGGGTCCGGCGATCACGCGCTTGATGCGCGCGCCCTGATACTTGTGACGATTCCAGGAGCCGTGCTCGGCGATGAAGATGTTGTTCTTGTACTCGGCGGGGAATTGATCGCCGGTATAGAACTTCATGCCGAGCGGAGCGACGTGCGCGCCGAGGTTCAGCACGGGCGGCGTGAACTCCGAGCACTTGTGGCCCATCGCGAACTTGTCGTCAGGCAGATTGCCCTGGTGGCAGTAGGGATAGCCGAAATGCTCACCGATCTTGTTGATCATGTTGAGCTTGTCGGAGGGCAGATCATCGCTGATCCAGTCCCGCGCGTTTTCGGTGAACCAGAGCTTTCCGGTCCGCGGATCGACGTCGCCGCCGACCGAGTTGCGAACGCCGAGCGCCCAGATCTCCGCGTTGCCGGTCTTGGGATCGACGCGGCGGATCTGCGAGACGCTGGTGGGCGGAATGCCGATGTTGAAGGGCGGTCCGAACGGCAGATAGAACCAGCCTTCCTTGTCGACCGCGATGTACTTCCAGCCATGCGCGGCATAGGACGGCATGTCGTCATAGACGACCTTGCCCTGGCCGAGATTGTCCAGATTGGCTTCGGCGTTATCGTAGCGGATCAGCTTGTCGACGGCGATGACGTAGAGCGCGCCGTCCTTGAAGGCGAGACCGGTGGGCATGTTCAGCCCCTTGAGGACGGTCTTGACCTCGCGCTTTCCGCCACTGTCCTTGATCGCGTAGACATTGCCGAGGCCAAACGAGCCGACGAACAGCGTGCCCTTGTCACCCCAGGCCATCTGCCGCGCGGCCAGCACGCCGGGCGCCCAGACCTCGATCTTGAAGCCCGCCGGCAGCTTGATCTTCTTGACGATGTTGGCGAGCTCGGCCTCAGAAGCGCCGGTCGGCGGACCCGACGGCGGCGCCAGTCCCTT
This sequence comes from Pseudomonadota bacterium, assembly GCA_023390955.1. Taxonomy (GTDB): domain Bacteria; phylum Pseudomonadota; class Alphaproteobacteria; order Rhizobiales; family Xanthobacteraceae; genus Bradyrhizobium. The sequence continues at coordinate 2,104 of JAEWBW010000655.1, read as the reverse complement.
CTGCGCCTCGGTCTCGTCGCCGAGGAACCAATCATCCGGCGGATGGGTCCAGAATTCCTTGGTGCCGGATTCGTATTTCTTGAGCGGCTTCTTGTCCTGCGCATTGGCGGTGCTCACCCCCGCGAGAAGGGCAACCGCCGCAAGCGCCAAGACTGACCGATGTAAAACCGATGTCATCACGTCACTCCCCTAAGGCAGCCATGTCGGCCACGCATTTATTTGTTTTGACGATTCGAGAGACGAAGTTCGGAGTCTGTCGAGAGGCAGACGGTAAAAGGTTAGCACATCTGCGCGCGGTGAAAAGCGCAGTAGCTGCAGCGCGATCGGGCGCAATTGAAAATTGAGATAAATTTTCTGGCAGATGACGCGATGCGATGATGCTGTTCTCGCTGCAACGCGGAATCAAAGTGGGCACGTGCCCGCGCAGGGATTATGAGACTGGCGGACAAGAGATGCGCGCACCGTCGATGCGATGATCGTCACATCGATCCAGACCTGACACTCGCCTTTGTGCGCGAGGACATTCAGGCCGCGATCACGACGAATGCGGATGAGCAATCCGATTCGCCGCGCGCTGGATTTTTGGACATCGATGCGATCGACTTCCGGCAGATGGATCGGGACGCGGCTGCGATATAGCCGCGTCGATACAGCGGTGACGACAGACACGCCTGCATCGTTGCTGCGACCTCGGCGGATGATGGTTCAATGGCGTGATGCCGGACTTGCCCCAGCCATGACGCGGGGGACATTGTCGGCACAGCTTGCAACCCGCGCGGGGTCGCCGGACGGCGATCCGTTTTCTCAGTCCTGACGCTTCGGGGAAAAATTGGAGCGGGCGAAGGGGCTCGAACCCTCGACCCCGACCTTGGCAAGGTCGTGCTCTACCACTGAGCTACACCCGCGTCCTGTGTCGGTCGCATGACGCGCCGGCAACGGCTGTCGTATGCCAAATGCGGGCGACGAATGCAACAGCTACCGGCAGCATTTCGAGACCGTATCGGCCCGGATTCGAGACGGAATCAGCCCAAATTTACCCGGAACCACCGAATCAGCCGCCATGGATTGAATTTCGGCCGTCCCGGCCCAAATTTGGGGCGGGCCTGCAAGCATCCGCACCGGCGACGTGCTAAAGACCGGCCATTCCAGCATGAGACGAGGGACATCGTGACGATCATCGACCAGGGTAACGGAGCGGCGGGCCCGGCTGCGGCCGATTTGATCAAGGACACGACCACCCAGGCCTTCGTGAAGGACGTCATCGAGGAATCGAAGCGCCAGCCGGTGCTGATCGACTTCTGGGCCGAATGGTGCGGCCCCTGCAAGCAGCTCACCCCCGTGCTGGAAAAGGCGGTCAAGGCGGCCAAGGGCAAGGTCAAGCTGGTCAAGATGAACATCGACCAGCATCCGGCGATCCCGGGCCAGATGGGCATCCAGTCGATCCCGGCCGTGATCGCCTTCGTCAACGGCCAGCCGGCCGACGGTTTCATGGGCGCGGTGCCCGAGAGCCAGGTCAACGCCTTCATTGAACGGCTGACCAAGGGTGTGACCGCGCCCGGTGAGATCAACATCGCCGAGATCCTGCAGGAGGCCGAGGCCGTGCTCGCCGAAGGCGACGCCGAGGCCGCAGCCCAGATCTATGCCGAGGTGCTCGGCCAGGATTCGACCAACATCGCCGCGCTCGCCGGCCTTGCCAAATGCCACCTCACCGTCGGCGCGATGGAACAGGCCAAGCAGACGCTGGCCATGGTGCCGGAATCCAAGCGCAACGACGCCGCCGTGAAGGCAGTGCAGGCCGCGATCGATCTCGCCGAGCAGGCGGAATCGCTCGGGCCGATCGTGGAGCTGGAACAGAAAGTCGCCGCAAACCCGCTCGATCATCAGGCACGATTCGACCTTGCGACAGCGCTCAACGCGCAGGGCAACCGGGCGGCCGCAACCGACCAGCTGCTCGAGATCGTCAGGCGCGACCGCAAATGGAACGAGGATGGCGCGCGCAAGCAGCTCGTGCAGTTCTTCGAGGCCTGGGGCGGCACGGATGATGCAACGGTCGAGGGACGCAAACGCTTATCGACGATCCTGTTTTCGTAAGGCGCCTTTTCGA
>JAEWBW010000653.1 GCA_023390955.1 Pseudomonadota bacterium | reverse complement strand
GGGTGCGAGCCCGACGCATTTGCTCGCGATGTGATGGCACGGTTGAACATGATGCGAGCGCTGCTCCTCATGTCGCATACAAGGCTGGCGCTTATTGCGCCGGGTCGATCTTCAATTGCCTGATCTTGCGATAGAGTGTGGCGCGGCTGAGGCGCAGCGCCTTTGCGGCCTCGGTGACGCGACCACCATGGCGATGCAGCGCCTCCATGATCGTGGCACGCTCCGCGGCCGCGAGATCGGGCTCCGCAGACCTTCCGCCGAACGGTGGCAGATCGAGATCGGCTTCGCCTATAATTCCGTGCTCGGCCGTGCAGCCGGCGAGCCGCAACACATGACGCAGCTGACGCATGTTGCCGGGGAAGGGATAGGCGAGCAGCGCCTCCCAGGCCTTTGGTGACAGCCGGCAGTTCGGCGCTTCCTCGATCGCGATCGTCTTGATGAGCTCGGCCCGGTCCGCGCGCTCGCGCAGGGACGGCATTCGCACCTCCATGCCGCGCAGGCGGAAATAGAGGTCGGCGCGGAAGGCACCCTCCTCCGCCATGCGGCCGAGATCGCGATGGGTGGCGCTGATCAGCCGGATATCGACAGCGACGGGCTTCAGCGCGCCGAGCGGCCAGACCTCGCGGTTCTCCAGCACGCGCAACAGCCGCGTCTGCAAGCCGAGCGGCATATCGCCGATCTCGTCGAGGAACAACGTGCCGCCATCGGCCTGCACGATCAGGCCCTTCGAGCCGTCACGCCGGGCGCCGGTGAAGGCGCCCGCCTCATAGCCGAACAATTCGGCATCGATCAGGCTTTCCGGCATCGCCGCGCAGTTGAGCGCGACGTAATTGCGGCGCGCGCGGCTGCTGGCGGCATGGATGGCGCGGGCGAACACGTCCTTGCCGACGCCGGTCTCGCCGTGCAGCAGCACAGGCAGGTTGTGATCGCCGATGCTCCGGAGCCGCTTCACGCTCGCGACCAGGCGCGCGTCGCTCCCCGCAAGTTGATCCAGAGCGTCGAGCCGGCTGGCCAACGTGTCGTTACGCACGGACGACGTCGGACGCGACCGCGCGCGCTGCGGCGGCGCGATCTGGGCTTGGCCCAGCGGAGCACCGTCGGCGCGACGTAGCGCGACGGTGTCGTCATGCGGGCCATCCAGCGCGACGTAGCGTTCAAGATCAATGCCGGATGCGATCATGCCATCCGTCAGTCCCAGCATCGCGCGCGCGGCGCGGCAGGCACCGACGATACGGCGATCGTCATCATAGGCGAGCAGCGCTGCGCCGCCGTCACCCGGCACGGTCGCGATCCAGGCCTTGCGGAAATGGTTGCGGAAGATCGCGCCCTCGATGCGGCGCGTTGCTTCCATCGTCACCGCGAGCGCGAGCTGGTGCGCGGAGCGCGCGAGGTCCTCGCGGCAGGAGGTGATGTTGACCGCGCCGGCGATGCGGCCGCATTGGTCGAACAGGGGAGCCACGGCGCAGGAGAATATGTGCCACTGCTCGCGAAAATGCTCGTCGCGATGCACGAGGATCGGCTTCTCTTCCGCAAGCGCGGTGCCGAGCCCGTTGGTGCCTTCGCTATCCTCCGCGAAATTCGAACCGGTGTAGATCTTCCAGTCCATGAACATTTTTGCGTCGGCTTCGCCCGGCAGGCGGCTGAACAGCATGGTGGCGCTGCGGTCGGCGAGATTGACGCAATAGCCGGCCTCGCGCAGCACTCGGGCGAGATCGTCGAGCTCGGGCGTGGCGAGCCGGATCAGCTCCTCCAGCGGCTCGGCAACGTGCCGCACCTCGGCTGCCGTGAGGGTCTGCGGCGGGCCCTGGCGGGCGGGATCGAGCTTGTGATTGATCAGGCAGCGCCGCCAGGATGTTGCGATGCGCGACCCTGCGTCGACATCCGCCACGCGATCGGTCACCTGGTCCGTCACGTGATTGGCGACGGACAGGACACGGGCGACATGGTTCGAGCCCGAGAGGCTGGCCACCGCTGACGTCTCCACCCTGAATTATTGTGCAAAGTCTGGCAGCCCGGGCGGGGATGTCAATCGGGAACCGGAGATGGCTGAGCTCAGCTCCTCACGACGTCGTCATGCCCGGGCTTGTCCCGGGCATCCACGTTCTTTCACACCTGATGGCAAGGCGTGGATGGCCGGGACAAGCCCGGCCATGAAGGAGCAGCCACCCGCTCTACACAAATTGCTGCGCCGCCCTCACCAGGTATCGATGCAGGGCCGCTTCTTCTCCGTCCTCGGCGCCGGCTTCGGCACCGAGCGCAGGCCGGCCATGATCCAGCGGCGGGTCTCGGCGGGATCGATCACGTTGTCGATCTCGAACACCGAGGCAATCGAGACCGCCTTGCCGTTGGCATAGAGCTCGGCGACCTTGTTGCGATAATAGGTCTCACGCTCCGCAGGGTCGGCGATCGCTTCCATCTCCTTGCGGAAGCCGAGGCGGACATAACCCTCCAGGCCCATGCCGCCGAACTCGCCGGTCGGCCACGCCGCGGTGAAGAACGAGGCGTGGAAGCCGCCGCCGATCATCGACTGCGCGCCCAGTCCATAGCCCTTGCGCAACACAATGCCGAACAGCGGCACCGTGATGCTGGCGCCAGTGACGAACATGCGCGCGACGTGGCGCACGATCGCGGTCTTCTCGGCCTCGGGCCCCACCATGAAGCCGGGCGTGTCGCACAGCGAGACGATCGGGATGTCGAAGGCATCGCACAGTTGCAGGAAGCGCCCGGCCTTGTCGCCGGCGTCCGCATCGATCGCGCCGCCGAGATGGCGCGGATTGTTGGCGATCAGACCGAACGGCTTGCCTTCGATGCGGATGAAGGCGGTGATCATGCCGACGCCGTAGTCGCGGCGCAGCTCAAGCACGGAATCCTTGTCGGCGAGCAGGTCGATCACGCTGCGGATATCGTAGACGCGCAGGCGGTTCTCCGGGATCGCGCGGCGCAACAGGCGTTGGTCGGCGGCCTGCCACTCGCTCACCGCGCCCTGGAAGTAGGACAGGTATTTTTGTGCGACCGCCGTGGCCTCGACCTCGTCCTCGACGACGATGTCGATGACGCCGTTCGGCGCCTGGAACGAGACGGGACCGACTTCGGCCGGATGGTAAACGCCGAGGCCGCCGCCCTCGATCATGGCGGGACCGCCCATGCCGATCGATGCGTTCTTGGTGGCGATGATGACGTCGCAGCAGCCGAGCATCGCCGCGTTGCCTGCAAAGCAATAGCCGGAGACGATGCCGACCACCGGCACCAGCGCCGAGAGCTTCGCGAACTGCACGAAGGACGGGCCGTCGAGGCCTGTCATACCGAGCCGGTCGGTGTCGCCGGGCCGGCCGCCGCCGCCTTCGGCATAGAACAGCAGCGGAATGCGCCAGTCTTCCGCCAGGGTCAGCATGCGGTCGATCTTCTTGTGGTTCATGTGGCCCTGCGTACCCGCGAGCACGGTGTAGTCGTAGGCGACCACCATGCAGCGCGCGCCCTCGGGACCAAATTTTTCCGCGTTGACGGTGGCAACCCCCATGATGAGACCGTCGGCCGGCGTGTTCTTGACGAGATCGTCGAGCTTGCGGCGGCGGCGCTGGGCAGCGATGGCGAGGCTGCCATATTCCATGAACGAGCCCTCGTCGACGAGCTGCTCGATGTTCTCGCGCGCGGTGCGCTGGTTGGTGTTACGGCGGCGTTCGACCGAGGCCGGGCGGTTCTCGTCAAGCGTGTTGGCCTGGCGCGCGATCAGCTCGGCAAGGTCAGGACGGATGTGGTCGAGATCGATATCGGCTTCCACGGCTGCGCTGTCGGCGGCGACGTCGAGCGGTTCTAGATACAGGATCGGCTCGCCGTGCAGCAGCGTGACGCCGTCGCCGGCGACGAGCCGCATGACCCGGCCGCCCTGTTCGGCCATGACCAGATGCTCCATCTTCATGGATTCGATCACGGCGAGCTGCTGGCCGGGACGAACGATCTCGCCTTCCCCGACCTGGATCGTGACGATGGTTCCCTGGAGAGGTGCGGCGACCATTACGGCGCCTTCGGGCACCTGCTCCGCAATACGCGTCTCGGCGCCCGTGCCACCGCTGCGCTCGGCCGCGGCAAAGTACAGCGGTTTGGCCGCGCCATCGGCCGCCTCGACCAGCTTTGCAATGTTGCGGTCGATGAAGTCGGTCGCAATGCGGTTGGTCCTGAAATCGGGATGCACCAGCACGGCCTGCAGGAAGGCGATGTTGGTGACGACGCCGTCGATCCTGAACTCGCGCAGCGCTCGCGACGCTTTGGCCACCACATCGTGCCAGGCCTCGCCCGGCGTGTGCACGATCACTTTTGCGAGCAGGGAGTCGAAGGCGGCGCTGGTCTTGTAGCCGGCATAGCCAAAACTATCGACGCGGACGCCGGGCCCTGACGGCGGCTCGAACACGGCAAGCACGCCGCCGGTCGGATGCGTCGCGCCGGTCTCATCCAGCGTCTCCATGTTGACGCGGAGCTGCATGGCGTAGCCGCGCGGCTTCGGGATTGACGCCTGCGCAAGACCGAGAGACGCGAGCGTCGCACCCGAGGCGATCGCGAGCTGGGCGCGGACGAGATCGACGCCAAGCACCTCCTCGGTGACGGTGTGCTCGACCTGGAGGCGCGGATTGGCTTCGATAAAGGCAAAGCTGTCCTCCGCGGTGCCGTCCACCAGAAACTCGAACGTGCCGAGATTGTCGTACGCCGCGTGCGTTGCGAGCTGCTTCGCCGCCTCGATGATGCGGCCGCGCAGGGTGTCGCTGAGCGAGGGGCTCGGCGCCACCTCGACCAGCTTCTGGTGGCGGCGCTGGATGGTGCATTCGCGCTCCCAGAGATGGCTGATCGCGCCATGCTTGTCGCCGATGATCTGAACCTCGATGTGGCGCGCCTTGCGGATCAGCCGCTCGGCATAGACGCCGTCGAAGCCGAACGCCGCCTTCGCTTCCGACTGGCAACGCGCAAAGGCCTCGGCAATATCCGCCGCTTTCTCCACGACGCGCATGCCGCGGCCGCCGCCGCCGGCCATCGCCTTGATGACGATCGCGGCGCTCTTGCCGAGCGACTCGAAGAACGCCGTGATCTCCGCGAGCGAAGACGGCCCGCTGGTTCCGGCAATGATCGGAACGCCGCAGCGTTTTGCCAGCTCGCGAGCCGCGACCTTGTCGCCGAACAGCTCGAGCGCGGCAGGCTTTGGTCCGACAAAAGTGATGCCCGCGGCCGCGCAGGCCTTTGCGAACTCCGCGTTCTCGCTGAGGAACCCGTAGCCGGGATGCACGGCATCGCAGCCGCTCGCCTTCGCGGCCTGCACGATGGCGGCGATGTCGAGATAGGCGCGCGCACCGCGGCCGGGGATTTCAACCGCCGTGTCGGCGGCACGCACATGCAGCGACAGCGCATCGTCGGCGGGATGGATCGCGACCGTCGCGATGCCGGCATCGGCCGCGGCGCGCGCGATGCGAATGGCGATCTCGCCGCGGTTGGCGATCAGGAGTTTCTTGAACGACATGCAACGGCCTCCACGCCCGCGCACGCGCGGGATCGACAAGTCTGGAGGTCTTGCTTCTTCACTTTCGCGGGCGTCGTCAAGGGCGACGAAGCCGCGCCGCGGGCCGCTCCCGCGGCCCGGAATATCAGCTGGATTACGCCGCGCGCACCCCTGCGACGAAGGTCGAGACTTCGTCCTGCAGCGACTGCAGCTTCTGCGTCAGGCGGCCGCTTGATTGCAGCACCTGGCCGGCGACGCGGCCGGTCTCGGAGGTCGCGTCGGTCACGCCGGAGATGTTCTGCGTGACCTGGCTGGTGCCGGAAGCTGCATCCTGCACGCTGCGGGCGATCGCCTGGGTGGCAGCGCCCTGCTCTTCGACCGCGGCCGCGATCGAGGAGGAGATCTCGTTGACCTCCATGATGGTGGTGCGGATGCTCTGGATGTTGCCGACGACCTGGTCGGTCTCGGCCTGGATCGCGGTGATCTGCGCGCTGATCTCGTCGGTCGCCTTCGCGGTCTGGCTCGCCAGCGATTTCACCTCGCTTGCAACCACCGCAAAGCCCTTACCCGCTTCGCCGGCGCGCGCGGCCTCGATGGTGGCGTTGAGCGCCAGCAGATTGGTCTGCGAGGCGATCTGGTTGATGAGGTCGATGACCTCGCCGATCTTGTGCGCGGCGTTGGCAAGACCCTGCACGGTCTCGTTGGTGCGCTGGCCGTCGGTCGCGGCCTTGTCGGCAACCTGAGCGGCCTGCGCGACGCGCTGGCTGATCTCGGTAATCGACGAGGACAGCTGGCCGGCGGCGGACGCCACGGCCTGCACATTGCCGGAGGCCTGCTCGCAGGCGGTGGCGACCACGTTCGCCCGCTCGCTCGCCTTGTCCGCGGTCTGCGACATGCCCTGCGCAGCCTGCTGCATCTCGCGCGCCTCCTCGAACACGTCGCGCACGACCGCCTGCACGCTCGCCTCGAACTTGCCGGCGAGATCGGCCATGGCCTTGCGCTTCTCGGCGTCGGCGCTCTGCTTCAATTCCTGCTGCTCGGCATGCATCTTGGCGACGGCGGCGGCATTGTCCTTGAACACGGCGAGCGCCTTGGCGAGGCCACCGACCTCGTCGCTGCGGCCGATATAGGGAACGTCGAACGCGCTGTCGCCGGACGCCAGACGCTCGGTCAGCCCGGTGATCTTGGCGAGCGGGCGGGTGACGCTGCGGCCGATGAAGTAGGAGCAGGCCAGCACGAGCACGAACACCGCGAGGCAGACGAGGCCGAACGTCATTGCGGTCTGCTTGAACACCGCGTCGACATCGTCGAGATAGATGCCGGTGCCGACGATCCAGCCCCAGGGCGCAAAGCACTTCACATAGGAGACCTTGGCGACCGGCTTGTCGAAGCCAGGTTTCGGCCACAGATAGTCATAGAAGCCCGCACCCTGCTTCTTGACGACGTCGACGAAGCCGACGAAGAGGCGGTTGCCCGAAGGATCCTTCATCTCCGAGAGATCCTTGCCGTCAAGCTCGGGCTTGATCGGGTGCATGATCATCTTCGGGCCCATGTCGTTGACCCAGAAGTACTCGACCTTGTCGTAGCGCAGGCTCTTGAGCTGCGCGATCGCGGCGGCCTGCGCCTGCTCGCGCGTCAATTTCCCTTCGCTCTCAAGCTTCTGGTAGTGCGCCAGAATTCCGTAGCCGACGTCGACCATGTGCTGGGTCTTGGCCTGCCGGTCGGCGAGCATCTGCCCACGCAACGTGCTGAGCGCCATCGGTGCAAGCGCCACCATGCCGAGCAGGCCGATGGCGACGATCAGGACAAGCTTGAAACTGATGCGGGAGAACATCACGGGAGCTCGCGTTTTTGGCAGGTGTGGTATGCCAAATTATCCCGAACGTCTTAGCGGACCATTAAGGATCGGGTTCCCGTAGAGGAACGCAATCGCGTTAACGAGTCGATGGGGCTCAGGATAAGTGCCCGGCTTGCTTCATGGAAACCGCAAGGCTGCGTGCCCCATTACGACCACTTGGGTGTCATTGAGCCCGATCTCGGGCACAAGTGCGCGAGCCTCTGCGCCGATTTCGAAACGCTGCCAGCGCCAGCCAACACCCGCGGCCGCAGTACCTCCAGCGGTGAGTTTCGTCGCGGGATCCCGATCGGTGTTCATATCAAACCCAGCATATCCGCCGGCCGAAATGTCGAAGTAGACGCCCTTGAGCGGTTGCTGAATCCGCAAGCCCAGTTCTGCCGTCGCCGCGCCGAGCGTGGAGGCGTTGTCCGCGCCAGACGGGAGATAGAGCAGGTTAAATCCAATCACCGGATTAAACACGAGATACTCGCCGGTTCGCAGCGACACCTGACCTCCGAGCCTTGCGGCCAGGCGCGGCGCACCGGCCGTGACGCCGCCGCCAAATGCGCCGGAGATCGAAGAGAACCGTGTCAGCTTCGCCGGCACGCCCTTCGGCGGCGTCTTCACCTCGATATCCTCTCCTTGTGGCTCTGCGGCGTGCAGGCACTCGGCAAGATTGGCGTAGGCATAAGCGTTGAGCTTGGCATCGTCATACGCAAGATTGATGGGCGTTTTGCAACTGAAGGTCGGCTTGGGACCACCGCGGTGCGCGATTCCCAACACGCTATGCGCCAACTCATGCAGCATGGTCAGACCGCGGAGGGTCAGGTCTCTGTCGGGCGAGAGGAAGTTCGGACAAATGAAGACGTCTGTGGAGTTGCCCTCGATCACAAAAGCGGCAAGCAGGTCGCATTCGTCCTTGTCGACTTTCGCCTTGGCGAGATCGCAGCGCAGGCGGCGTCCCGCCTGGAAAGCGTTCCTGATTTTCTCGTACCGCGCAGCGATCTCCGGGATGCGCGAGATATCACCTTGTCCGCCAAATCCGACATCGTTGCCGAAAGCGTTGCTGATCTTGTCCCTGATCGGGCCTGGAACAGCGCCAAAATCATGCAATATACCATAAGCATCGTTTAGGAACTCAATCGTCTCGTTTGCCAAGCGAAGCCCTTCGGCCCAAGCGGCCTTCAGATCCTCCTGTCCGGGACAATCGCTATCGATGACCTGGCGACGAACGATCGGCTCGGCCCCGGCATCCTGCTGCGCGACATGAGTGAGTTCATGCGCCAGCAGCGCACGGCCGGACTGCGAGCCCGGCGCATAGGCGCCCTCGCCCATGACGATGGTCTGGCCGTAGGTGAATGCCCGCGCGTTGACGGCTTGCGCAGCCCGGCTCGCGCCGTCTCCGCTGTGAACGCGCACTTCGGAAAAGCTGCGGCCAAAGCGCGGCTCGAAATACGCGCGGTCAGACTGATGCAGCGGCGTGCCGGTGCCGATCCCGCCGAGGCCAGACGGCAATGCCGGGGACGAAGACGCCGTGGTCTCCTTGCGCTGAAGCGTCGCCGACGCATCGACGTCCGGATGCGGGGGATCGCGGACAGGCGCGGCATCCGGCATTCGCATCACCTCGGCTGCGACCTGATCAGCCTCCCGCTCAAGCGCATCACCGGGTTCACTGACCGCGAGGCCAGAACTTGACAATTTCGATTGGCCCGCACAATGCGGACAGATGCCGCCGCAGGCGCAGGCCGCACGCATCAGCATCGGTCGTCCCTGCGGATGAACAGCGCGTCGCGCGGGCGTCGGTCGGTGCACGGCCGGGGTTCGCCCCGGCAAGCGCGCATGTCCGGCAAAGCTGTGCATGCAATCTCCCTGCCTTCTGCTCCTCGTCGAGCTCACATCACGTCGCTAGCCAACCCCCACCCCCGGCGGCAGATTCGGTCCGGGAAAGTCACCGGGATCGCTGCGGTCCTGTGGCTTGTCGAACAGGACCCGGGTGACATCGACCGCCTTGCCGCCGGACATGATCGTGTCACGTGTCATGGTCCGATGAATGGTGAAGACCGGACCGAAAACCTGGCCGCCGCAATCATAGACCTGGCGGCACGATTGCTCGCAGCTCGCCAAATTGTTCTGATGCAGCAGGCTCGGCCGCAGCGCGAACATATGCATGTCGTAGAAGGTGTTTCGTCGCGACGGCAGGGTCACAAATCCGTTCATGGGATCGCCGACCCTGAAGGTGCTGCCGCCGCTGCCGTTCTGGCCTTGGCTGTTGGGACAGGCATCCACCCCGTTCTTGCACGTGTTGGTGCCGGACACGATGTTCTCGTGAATCGCGGTGCCGGCCCAGTCCCGTCCGCTGGAATCGCTAACCTCCATGACGGCGACGCCCCCGACTCCGGTGAGGAATCCTTCCCTGACGTTGTTCTCCTTGAGCACGAGAGGAATGATCCTCGCGACCTTGATCCGGGTCGGACAGTTCGGCGGACCGGCCGGCCTGGTCGGCGCTGCCGGCAAGGGCGGCGTTGAAGGCACCGTTGGCGATGTCGTCGGCGCCCCGTCAGGTCCGTCGATCGCGATCATGTCGCCGGCATCTTCGAAACTGGCGATCGCAGGGATGCCGTCGGTCTGCCATCCGCGATCCGTGGTCGTCCCGTTCGCCGATGATCCGCTGCAATGCGGGCAGCTTCCGCCGCATGCACAGGAGGTATGGCCCAGTTGCGCCTGCTTGCGCGCGAGCGTCCGCACGGCAGCGGACAGAGGTCGCCGACCCGGCGCGAGTTCGGCAAATTGCGACGCCCTGGCAAAGCTCGGCATGCAATCTCCTTCGGCGCGCCTGTTTCCAGAAATGCTCTTGAAGGATGCTCGTGGAGAGATCCCAGACGACGAGAGGTTCGGGATCACGGCCCCTCGACGGCGAGCAATGCAGATTCATCGGCGCGATGGCGGGATGTACTATGAGCGGATCAGGTCGACGACACAATCGGGAATTGCATTTGCAACAATAATCACGTTTCCGGCCTGGGACCGGTTCTGAACGACGAAGCTGAGCCGTAGCCGGGCTGAGCGCAATATCTCGGGACTGAGCTCGATTATGAGGAAGACGTCGAGCGGCGCAGGTTCGACCTCAGCCGTCTCGACCTTGGTCAAGGCCAGCTGCACCGATGTCTCTGCGGCATCGAATGAGACGCTGTCAGCGGCGACCTCGTCCAGCGTATGGAAGTCGCCGGCGATGTCAGCCACCAGGGAATGTTCGGTCAGCTTGTCAGGCGCTACGTCCTTGAGCGCGAGACCGGCGAGAAGCTCGTCCCGCCTGACATTCGGATCGAGCGCCTTGCTCGTCGGCACGATCGACGATCGATGCGCCGTCGCCGGATGCAACATTCGGAACGATCGGCAATGGATCGTCGGCGCGCCCGGCAGCGAACGGGCGCTCCTGATCGTGTCGAATAGCACGAGCTGTGCCACTACCTGCCCTCGAAATCGTAATTGGTCACCGTGGGATCTGTCCTCAACGCGGTCAGGAAGGTTGCGTTCGGCGCATCAAGGCAACCTGGGCCGATGGCCGTCACCTGCTCATTGTCGCCGGGAGCCGCCGTCAAGGCCCTGGTGAAGCCATAGGTCACGCAGCCGAGAATCCGGTCGGGAGCATTGTTCTTGATGCAGGCAACGCAGGTGGTGGCTTCCCACCGCGCTGTCCGGATAAACGGGCGATCGTAAATCGAGAGCGTCGACTGGACCCGTTCGCCGGCGTCCGGGTACCCTCCAGGTATCTCGTGAATCCCGCGACCGCTGAGACCTATCGCGTCATAGAAGGGCGTGTTCTGGCCGCTGTTGTCGATACCCGGATTGGCACGCCCGGCGGGCGGACTGGTCCGATCGATGGCCTGGATGATCCCGTAATCGTCGCAATTGCACGGGTCGTTCTGCGCCAGATCGATGGCTGTCTCCGTGAAATGCAAGGCCGTCCCGATACCATCGGCCGTCGGGTCGCCGTTCGGCAAGACCGATCCGCGGCTGTGATGGAAGAACAG